>DLGP01000089.1:13898-23601 GCA_002482765.1 Alphaproteobacteria bacterium UBA7691 | reverse complement strand
TTCGATCCGTGGTGATCAGGAGGATGCCAACCAGCAGCAGCACCAAAACAATCACGCTCAATGTGGCATAGGAGCCGAAGCCGGAAGTGGTTACCATCTTGGCCAGCGGATCAACGATGCCAAGCGTGGAGACTGCATAGGCAAACACACTGGCCAGGCCCAACACCACCATGACAATGCCCGAGGTTTCGGCGGCTTCCACCAGGATCGGGCCGATATCACGCACCCGGATGGTGCGGTGGATCACCATGCCGACAAACAGGCCGTAGAACACCGCCACCACGGCGGCTTCGGTGGGGGTGAACCAGCCGGCACGCATGCCGCCCAGGATCAGGATCGGCGCCACCAAGCCCCAGCTTGCCTCATAAAGCGAGCGCCAGAAGGGCGGGCGTGGCTGGTTCTTTTCACTGATGCCAAAGCCATATTTGCGCGACAGCCAGATTGCCGGCACCATCAGCGCCAGGCCGGTCAGAATGCCCGGTATGATGCCGGCGGCAAACAAAGCCGGCACCGAAGCGCCCGGCACCAGCACGGAATAGACAATGAAGGCGATGGAGGGCGGAATAATGATATCCACCGCCGCAGACGAGCCGATCACACTGGCCGAGAAAGCCGGCGGATAGCCGGCGCGTGCCATCGCCACCAGCATCACACTGCCCACGGCGGCGGCCGTGGCCGGGCCGGAGCCGGAAATGCCGCCAAGCAGCATCGCCACGCTGATCGCCACCACCGGCAGCATGCCGGGGCCACGCCCCACCAAGGCAGTGGCAAAATTCACCAGCCGCTGCGCCACGCCAGAGCGATCAAAGATGACGCCGACCAGGATGAACATCGGCAAGGCCAGCAGCGGATATTTCGCCAGGCTGGGAAAGAAGTTGTTCGGGATCGACATCATGCCGAGATCGGCAAAGCCGATGCCGATGGCACCACCGAGCAGCAGCGCAACGCCGATGGGAACGCCCATCAGCATCAGGATGCCGAAAACCAGGAAGATGCTGAACGCGATCATGCCTGCCGCCGCACTTTGAGGAATTGCTGAACCGCCCGCAGGGTAAGCGCCAGTCCGAGAACCGGCAGCCAGACGCTATACCACCATTGCGGTAGGCCGATGCCGGGCGAGGTGACTTCAAAACGGAAATCGTCGTAAGCAAAACGACTGCCCAGGCCGGTCAGAATGGCAAAAGCCAGCGCGCTGGCCAGGGCAGAGCATTGCGCCAGAAAGCGGCGCCGTTCGGCTGATCCGGTCAGGAAGAAGATTTCGATCCGGATATGACGGTCGCGGATCACGGCGGCACTTGCGGCTGCCATGGTCAGGATCACCATCAGGCCGGTGGAGATTTCCTCGGTCCAGGCAAAAGACTGGTCGGTGAAATAGCGTGCCAGCACATTGGCGAAAGTGATCAGGGCCAGCAGGCCGAGCGAGAAGCCGGCAAGCCAGTCTTCCCAGCGCAGCTTTTCGGCGGAGGGGGCCGCCGGGCCGGGTTGCGGTTCCGTTGATATCGACATCCGCGATGCCTCCTCACACGCTAGGTCTACGCTGGGGTTTACGTTGGCTTTACGCACCCCCCGGATAAACAAAGGCCGGGATGAACCCGGCCTTTGCCGCTTGCGTTATCGGGCCGTGTGGCCGGATCAGGCCTTCTTGCGCGAGGCCGCCACGGCGGCTTCGGCCTGCTTCACCAGATCGGCGCCGATTTCCTTGGTCCACTTTTCGTAAGCCGGCTTCACCGCCGCCTTGAACGCATCCTTCTCGGCCGCGCTCAGTTCGGTGACGGTAACACCCAGGCCCTTCACTTCATTCACCAGGGCGAGATCGCCCGGCACCAGGCCCTTGCGGGCGATGGTGATTTCCTGCTTGCCGGCATCCAGTGCAGCCTGGCGCACGATATCGCGATCCTTGGCCGACCAGGAATTGAACACATCCTTGTTGGCGGCGAAGATCAGCGGATCGGCAACATAGCCCCAGCGGGTGACAAACTTCTGCGCCAGATTATGCAGCTTGGCGGCGGTGAAGATGTGCAGCGGGTTTTCCTGGCCTTCCACGGCGCCGGAAGCCAGCGCCGGCTGGGCATCGGCCCAGCTCATCTGGGTCGGGTTGGCGCCCAGAGCAGAGAAGGTGTCGTTGAAGATCGGCGAGCCGACAACGCGGAACTTGAGGCCCTTCATATCGGCCGGGGTGCGGATTTCGCGCTTCGAATTGGTCACTTCGCGGAAGCCGTTCTCGCCCCAGGAAAGCGGCACCACACCGGCCTTCTCCACCAGGTCCATCATCTGCTTGCCAATCGGGCCCTGCACCAGGGCATCCAGGCCGGCATGGTCCTGGGCCAGGAACGGCATCGAGAACAGGTTGAGCTGCTTGAGCTGCGGCGACCAGTTGATGGTGGAGCCGATGGCGAGGTCGATCACGCCCTGGCGCATGGCGTTGAATTCGCGGGTCTGGTCGCCGCTGACCAGCGAGGCGCCCGGATACATCTTGATGTTGATGCGGCCTTCGGTGCGCTCACGCACCAGGTTGCCAAGGATTTCACCGCCCTGGCCCCAGGGGAAGGGCAGGCCGACCACGGTGGAGAGCTTGTATTCGGCCTTGTAGCCGGCTTGCGCCCAGGCTTGGCGCAGACCGATCAGAGCAGGGGCAGCAACGAGGCCAAAGCTGGCAACGCCCGCCTTGAGCAGGGTACGACGATTCATCGGGTATTTCCTCCGTTTCCCAGATACACAGCGGAAGGTTCAGTCCTTCCAGTTCAAATATTTACAAATGATTGCCCTAAACCTTGCACAGCTTCTGCGGCAATTCCAGTCCCTTGCGCCCTATTTGCCGCGCTTGAGCAAGGCCCGGGCGCGCTCGGCGATCCGCGCCGGCGTCACCCGCACCTCGGCTTCCAGCTTGGGCGCATAGCCCACCGGCAAGCGCAGGCCACCCAGCCGGCTCACCCGCGCCTCGCTCTCCTCGGCCAGGGTGGCGGCGATTTCGGCGCCAAAGCCGGCCACCTGCACGGCTTCATGCGCAATCAGCACATGGCCGGTGCGGGCGGCAGAGGCCAGCACGGCGGCGCGGTCCCACGGCCACAGGCTGCGCAGGTCGATCACCTCGGCCTCCACGCCCTCGGCGGCCAGTGTCGCGGCGGCTTCCAATGACCAATGTACGGCGCGGCTCCAGGTCACAATGGTCAGGTCGCGGCCCAGGCGGCGGATCGCGGCCTTGCCGATTTCGGCTGGCATGGCGCTCTCAACCTCGCCTTCCAGGCCCCAGAGTTCCTTATGCTCAAAATACGTCACCGGGTCGCCACAGGCGATGGCGGCTTTGAGCAGGCTATAATTATCCTGCGCCGTGGCCGGCGCCAGCACCACGAGGCCCGGCACATGGGCGAACCAGCTTTCCAGCGATTGCGAATGCTGCGCCGCCGAGGCGCTCCAGATGCCGATGGGCATGCGGATCACCGCCGGCACGCGGCCCTGGCCGCCAAACATGAAGCGGTTCTTGGCCGCCTGGTTGACAATCTCGTCCATGGCGCAGAGGGCAAAATCCACCACGCGCATCTCCACCACCGGCTTCAGCCCGGTCAGCGCCATGCCCACGGCGGCGCCGACAATGGTGGCTTCCGAGATCGGCGTGTCCATCACCCGCTCGGTGCCGAATTCCTGCTGCAAGCCGCGATACTGGCCGAAGATGCCGCCACGGCCGATATCCTCGCCCAAGGCCACCACGGTCGGATCGGCGCGCATCGCATCGCCCAAAGCCGCCACGGCGGCGCCGGCATAAGTCATCACAGCCATTGCCCGGCCCCCGTATCCTGAATCTGTGTATAGGCGGCCTCAAGCTCGGGCCAGGGCGCTGCGGCTGCGCTGGCCAGCGCCGCTTCCACTTCCTGGCGCGCTTCGGCCAGGATGGCATCGATGGCAGCTTCAGCCATGCCGCCGGCCCGCATCTGGCGCCGGGCGATCAGGAACGGATCGTTGCCCAGCGCCGCCTGCAATTCGGCCGGATCGCGATAGCTTGCCGGGTCCACCGAAACATGGCCCTTGAAACGGTAGGTCTTGGCATGCAGCAGGCGCGGCCCCTTGCCGGCGCGGATATCGGCAATCAGTTGCCTGGCGGCCTCATGCACCGCCCAGGCATCATTGCCATCCACCATTTCGGCCGGGATGCCATGGGCGCGGGCGCGGGCCGCAGCGCCTTCGCCGGCCGACATCGGCCCGGTCTTGGTGGTGGCCGACCATTGATTGTCTTCACACACGAACAGGATCGGCAGCTTGAAAGCGGCGGCCCAGTTCAGGCTTTCGGCAAACGGGCCGCGATTGATCGCGCCATCGCCAAAGAAAGTGACCGCAATGGCATCCTGCTTGCGGATCTTGATTGATTGCGCGGCGCCCACGGCAATCGGGATGCCGGCCGCCACCACGCCATTGGCACCCAGCATGCCAACCGAGAAATCGGCGATATGCATCGAGCCGCCACGGCCGCCGCAGAAGCCGCTGGCGCGACCAAACAGCTCATGCATCATGCCGGCCAGATCGGCGCCCTTGGCCAGGGTGTGGCCATGGCCGCGATGCGTCGAGGTCAGGTAATCCGCCGGCTTGAGATGGGCGCAAACCCCGGCCGGCACGGCTTCCTGGCCGGTGGAAAGATGCAGCGGGCCGCGCACCTGGGCAGTGCCGGCGGCGGCCTGGCCAAAAGCGGCAACGCCGCCCTTGCTGGCGGCTTCGGCGGCATCCTCAAAGGCACGGATGCGACACATGGTGCGATACAGCGCCACCAGGGTGGGCAGCGCGATATTGCTGGCGGTGGCTGGAATGGTCTGGGTCAAAGCGCCGGTTCCCGGTTTTCTATTTGCTGGGGCCGTTGTTGATAGCAAAGCCCGGGGCATCGGTTCAATGGCGCCGGCTGTTCAAACGAACGGTTGTAAGAATATTCTCATATGGTAGGTATGCCCTGAGGACACTGCCCGACACTTGCCAGGGTTTGGTCTCGCCCGGGTTTGGAAGGACGCCATTGTGAGCAATACCAAGCGGGCAGCGGCCAAAGCGCAAAGCCCGGCCCTGGCTGTGGCGGCCGAGGCTGAGCCGGGCGGCGAAAGCCGCGCCCTGGCGCGCCGCCGCATCATTATCACGGAAGCCGCCAAACAATTCGTCAAGCAGGGTTTTGACGGCACCTCGATGCGCGATATTGCGGCGGCCTCCGGCATCATGGCCGGCTCGCTGTATTACCATTTCGCCTCCAAGGAAGAGTTATTCGTGGCGGTGCATGGCACCGGCATGGACCTGATCGAGAAGGCGGTGCGCCGCGCCATGGCTGGCTTGGACGATCCCTGGCTGCGGCTGGAAGCGGCGGCGGCGGCGCATTGCGAAACCATGCTGGGCGGCTCGGATCTGGGCGCCATCGTAACGCAGCATTTCTCGCCCTCGATGGCCAAGATCAAGCCCGAGCTGATCGCCCAGCGCGATAAATACGAAATCCTCATTAAGCAACTGGTGGCCGATCTTGACCTGCCGCCCAGCATTCCGCCGGCGGTGTTCCGGCTGCATTATCTCGGGGCGTTGAACTGGCTGCCGACCTGGTATCGCCCCGGCCAGGGCCTGCCGGTGGCGCAATTGGGGAGATTGCTGGTGGCGATGCTGCGCGGTGCCGGCGCTTTCCCTGATCTGACGCTGGGCGCCGAGCCGGTGCTGCTGGCGCGCAAGCCAAAGCGCAAATAACTCAATATACCCGGCGGCCATTCTCGTCATAGAGATGCGAATAGGCGACGATCATGCCGCCGAGGCCCGGATGCCCGAATGGCAGGAACAGGTTTTCGATCCGTGCCCAGTCGCGCTGAGCGATCATGCGCGGCTTGCCGCTCCGGAAGTTGGGCTGCACCAGGCGCAGGGCATCGGTGTAGCGCTTGGTATAATCCGGCTGCCCGGCCAGATGCGGCCAGATTTCGTCAAACCATTTGCCGGTTGTCTCATAGCCGTATGAGGCCACGATGCGGGTGCCAACCAGGCGATAGCGCAGGCGCAGCGGCGCCTCGTGCACTTCCACCACCCACAGGCAGGCCAGATGCTGCGGCATCTGGATCGGATCAAAACTGCGCCAGGGCGGCAGGCCGCCGGCGGCATCGCGCAGCCGCTGCCAATATTGGTACAACGCCACATGATCGGCGCCATAAGGCGCAAGCGCCTCGGCGGCTTCAATCGGGAATGTTGTGTTGTCGGTGCTGGTCATGGCGCGGCTATGGCCCGCTATACAACGCAGTGCGTAGACTGTCGAATCGATAATTCGACTTAGCGTTATGCTTGCGGCAATCCGCCACGCGGCAAATTGCCGGATGGCTATGACGGCTGGAATATGTGAAATTCACCCCATTCGCAGCAACACTTCGGGTGGAAGATGGACCTGCTCCTCGACGCCGTGTTTCTGGCCCGGGCGCAATTTGCCTTCACTGTGGCCTTCCATATCGTGTTTCCGGCCTTCACCATCGGCCTGGCGAGTTATCTTGCCGTGCTGGAAGGGCTGTGGCTGTGGACCGGCCGCGAGGTCTATCTCCAGGTCTTCCGCTTCTGGCTCAAGATTTTTGCCGTCAGCTTCGGCATGGGTGTCGTCTCCGGCCTGGTGATGAGCTACCAGTTCGGCACCAACTGGTCGGTCTTTTCCGACAAGGCCGGGCCGATCATCGGCCCGCTGATGGGCTATGAGGTGTTGTCGGCATTTTTCCTCGAAGCCGGCTTCCTGGGTGTGATGCTGTT
This sequence comes from Alphaproteobacteria bacterium UBA7691, assembly GCA_002482765.1. Lineage (GTDB taxonomy): Bacteria > Pseudomonadota > Alphaproteobacteria > Ferrovibrionales > Ferrovibrionaceae > Ferrovibrio. Next base: position 16,878 of record DLGP01000089.1, on the reverse strand, counting down.
CGGCATGAACCGGGTCGGCAAGCGGCTGCATTTCACCGCCACGCTGATGGTGGCGTTTGGCACATTCCTCTCGGCTTTCTGGATTCTGGCGGTGAATAGCTGGATGCAGACCCCGGCCGGCTATGCCATTGCACCGAATGGCCAGTTTGTGCCGGCGGATTGGTTTGCCGTGATCTTCAATCCGTCTTTCCCCTATCGCCTGGTGCATATGGTGCTGGCGGCCTATCTCACCACTGCCTTTGTGGTTGGCGCGGTTGGCGCCTGGCATCTCCTGCGCGATAGCGGCAATGCCGCCGCACGGGTGATGTTCTCGATGGCGATGTGGATGGCGGCCATTGTGGCGCCGGTGCAGATCGTGGCCGGCGATTTCCACGGCCTCAACACATTGCAGCACCAGCCGGCCAAGGTGGCGGCGATGGAAGGGCATTACGAAACCCACCGGGGCGCACCGCTGATCCTGTTCGGCTGGCCTGATAACAACGCGGCGGAAACCAAATACGCCATCGCCATCCCCAAATTGGGCAGCCTGATCCTGACGCATGATTGGGAGGGCGAGGTGAAGGGCCTGAAGGCCTTCCCGCGCGAGGATTGGCCGCCGGCCCATGTGGTGTTCTGGAGTTTCCGCATCATGGTCGGTATCGGCCTGCTGATGGCGTTGCTCGGTGCGGTCACGCTGCTATGGCGCTGGCGTGGCCGGCTCTATGCCGCGCCCTGGCTGCATCGCTGTGCCCTGGTGATGGGGCCGAGCGGCTTTGTCGCCGTGCTGGCCGGCTGGGTCACCACCGAGGTCGGGCGCCAGCCCTACACCATCTATGGCCTGCTGCGCACGGCGGATTCCGTTTCGCCCATTGCGCTGCCCGGCGTGGCGGCTTCGCTGGTTGCCTTTGTGGTGGTGTATTTCATCGTCTTTGGTGCCGGCATCTTCTACTTGCTGCGGCTGATGGCCAAGCAGCCGGGGCCGGAGATGCTGCATGAGCCGGCGGTGGAAGCGCCGTTGCGCAGCGCCGGCAGCGCGCCGGTGGTGGATTTGCTCAGCGACGGCAAACAAGCCGAAATACAGGGAGGCCGGCCATGAGTCTCGATCTGCCGCTGATCTGGGCCGGGCTGATCGCCGTGGCCATCCTGGCCTATGTCATCCTGGATGGCTTTGATCTTGGCGTCGGCATGCTGTTCCCGTTGTTCAAGCGCGAAGCCGAGCGCGACACGCTGATGAATTCCGTCGCCCCGGTCTGGGATGGCAACGAAACCTGGCTGATCCTGGGCGGCGGCGGCCTGCTGGCGGCGTTTCCGCTGGCTTATTCCATCGTGCTGCCGGCGCTGTATGCGCCGCTGACCCTGATGCTGCTGGGCCTGATCTTCCGCGGCGTGGCGTTTGAATTCCGCTGGCGCACCACACGCTGGAAAGCCGTGTGGGATTGGAGCTTCGCGCTGGGTTCCTATATCGCCGCCTTCACGCAGGGTATTGCGCTGGGCGGGCTGATCCAGGGTATCAAGGTATCGGGCCGCGCCTATGCCGGCGGCTGGTGGGATTGGCTCACCCCGTTCAGCCTCGCCACCGGGCTGGCGCTGGTGCTGGGCTACAGCCTGCTCGGCGCCTGCTGGCTGATCATCAAGACGGACAGCGAGATTCAGGCGCGTTGCTACAGCCTGGCGCGGCGCCTGGCGCTGGGTCTGGTGGCCATGATCGGCCTGGTCAGCCTATGGACGCCGTTTCTTGATCCGCGCTTTTTTGCCCGCTGGTTCCATTGGCCCGGCCTGGCATTCACCGCGCCGATGCCGCTGCTGGTGCTGGCCGCCGCCTGGGCGCTATGGCGCGGCTTGCAGGATAAACGCCGCGAGAAACAGCCCTTCCTGGCGGCATTGGCGCTGTTTGCGCTGTCCTATATCGGCCTCGGCATCAGCTTCTGGCCGCTGATGGTGCCGCCGGATATCACCATCTGGCAGGCGGCAGCACCCGATGCCAGCCTGGGTTTCCTGCTGGTGGGGGCGGCCATCCTGCTGCCGGTGATCCTGGGCTACACGGCTTATGCCTATTGGGTGTTTCGCGGCAAGGTGGATAAAAATGCCGGTTACCACTGAAGATAAGCCGGCGCCGCTCGGGCGCCGCCTGCTGTGGTTCGTGGCGCTCTGGGCCGGCGGTGTGGCCGCTGTGGCCTTGGTCGGTTTTGCCCTGAAATGGCTGTTGCGGCCGTAAACTTCCTCACGCTTGCCTTTATGATGATCATCATCATATTGTGCCGTATGAACAGCCAGCCAAAAGCCACCAGCCGCAAACAGGAAACCCGCGAAAAGGTGCTGGCCGCTGCCGCCCGCGCCATCCGCGACCAGGGGCCAACCCGGGTCGGGGTGCTGGACATCATGCGCGAAGCCGGCCTGACCCATGGCGGTTTCTACGCGCATTTTGCTTCCAAGGACGACCTGGTGGCGGCGGCCATCGATTGGATGTTTGCCACCACACGGGCGCGCAAGGCGGCTCGGGCCGAACGCGATCCGGCCAGTGATACGCTGGCGCAATGGATTGTGGAATATGTCTCGCCGCGCCACCGCGACGATGCCGGCCAGGGCTGCCCGCTCACCACGCTGACCAATGATATCCGCCATGCCAGCGCCCCGGCCCGCGCCGCTTTTGATGCCGGCGCCGCTGCCATGATCGGCCGCATTGCTGCTCGCCTGCCGGCAGACGAGCCTGAACCGGATCAGCGCGCCATGGCGATCCTGGCGCAAATGGTGGGGGCGGTGGCGCTGGCCCGCGCGATCAGCGACCCGGCCTTGTCGGATGCCATCCTGGCGGCCACAAGCCAAGCCCTGGTGCGGCCATGAGCCTGGCTGCCAGCCCCGCCAGCGCGGCGGCGAGCCATCGCGAAACCCTGCTCGGCGGCGCCATCCTGCCAACGCTTCTGCGCCTCACCATCCCCACCACGGTGGCGATGCTGGCCACGGCTTTGGCGGCAGTGGCGGAAACCACCTATGTCGGCCTGCT
>DLGP01000089.1:317-13871 GCA_002482765.1 Alphaproteobacteria bacterium UBA7691 | reverse complement strand
GATGCTGATGCAGATGATGTCGGCCGGCGCCATGGGCGGCGGCGTATCCTCGGCGATCAGCCGCGCCATCGGGGCTGGCGATATAAACCGCGCCAATGCGCTGGCCTTGCATGCCATCGCCATTGCCGGCATTGCCGCTGCCGGGTTCACGCTGTTTTTCCTCAGCCTCGGCCCGGCCATCTATGCCCTGCTGGGTGGCCGGGGTGAAGCACTGGCCCAGGCCGTGGTTTATTCCAACACCTTGTTCATCGGCGCGATCTGCATCTGGATGTTCAACACGTTGTCATCCGTGCTGCGCGGCACCGGCAACATGAATGTGCCGTCGCTGCTTGGCCTGCTGGTGGCCGGCGCCCAGGTGGTGATCGGCGGCTGCCTCGGGCTTGGCTTGGGGCCGTTGCCGCGCCTTGGCATGGTTGGCCTGGCGCTGGGCCAGTTGCTCGCCTTTGGCGGCGGCACGCTGGTTTTGCTGTGGTTCCTGCGTTCCGGCCGCGCCCGGCTGCTGCTGCGCTTTCGCGGCACCAAGTTTCAGCGTGGCATGTTCATGGATATTCTGAAAGTGGGCGCCATTGCCTGCCTGTCGCCGCTGCAAACCGTGGCCACGGTGCTGGTTTTCACCGGCCTGGTGGCGCGTTTCGGCACCGAGGCTTTGGCCGGCTACGGCATCGGCGCGCGGCTGGAATTCCTGCTGGTGCCGATCGCCTTCTCGGTTGGTGTGGCCAGCGTGCCGATGGTGGGCATGGCGATTGGCGCCGGCCAGGTGGCGCGCGCCCGCCGCGTGGCCTGGACCGCCGGCGGCGTTGCCGCCCTGGCGCTGGGCCTGATCGGCCTAGTGGTGGTGGTGGCACCGGATCTGTGGGCCGGGCTGTTCACCCGCGATGCGGCGGTGCTGGATGTGGCGCGGCAATATCTGGTGGCGGCCGGGCCGGGCTTTGCGCTGTTTGGCGCCGGGCTGTGCCTGTATTTCGCCTCGCAGGGCGCCGGGCGCATTGTCGGCCCGGTGCTGGCGGCGAGCGCGCGGCTGCTGCTGGTGATGATCGGCGGCTGGTGGCTCACCAGCATCGCCGCGCCGCTCTGGACCCTGTTTGCCTTGGCCGGCGCCGCCATGGCGCTTTACGGCTTTGCCACTGCCGGCGCGGTGTATTTCACCCGCTGGGGCAAAGCCTGATTAGCTGCCAGTGATCAGCCACCAGTGAAATCCGGCTTGCGCTTGGCGCGGAAGGCGGCCACACCCTCGGCAAAATCGGCGCTGCCAAAAGCCGTCGCCTGGGCCGCCGCCTCGGCATCGAGAAAGGCTTCCAGCGGCAGGCTGTAGGCGCGTTGCAGCAGATGTTTGGCCAGGCCATAGGTGATGGTGGGGCCGGCAGCCAAGGCCGTGGCCTGTTCCATCGCCGCGTCAAGCAGCGCGTCCGGCGCCAGCACGCGGCTCGCTAGGCCGATGCGCAGGGCTTCCTCGGCATCGATATCGCGGTTGGAAAACAGGATATCCTTGGCCCGCAGCATGCCCACGGCGCGCGGCAACGTGTAGGCCAGGCTCAGATCAGGCACCGCGCCAATGCCAAAAAAGCCGGCGCGGAATTTGGCATCCGCCGCCACCAGCACATAATCGCCGCACAAGGCCAGGGCAAAACCGGCGCCGGCCGCAGCACCATTCACGGCTGTGATCACCGGCTTGCGTGCGTTGAGCAGCGGCAGCAGCCAGCGGTAATTCGCCTGCATGCGCTGCTGGGTGGCCAGCGCACCGCGATCATCCATGCCGCGGATATCGCCGCCGGCACAGAAGGCGCGGCCGCTGCCGGTGATGACGATGGCGCGCACCGCCGCGTCATCCAGCAGGCCGGGCAGATGCTGCGTCAACCCGGCCTTGATGGTGGCCGATAGTGCATTCATCGCCTTGGGTTCATTCAGCCGCAGCAACGCCACCGCGCCATGGCGTTCCAGGATCACTGCTTCTGCGCCGCTCTCGCTCATTTTTTCCTCCTGCTGTTCCGGCGGCAGCTTTCCCGATGCCCGGGGCAGGGTCAATCCTTCCAGGGATTCGCCACCAGCGGCCAATAGGTCGGGGCGCGTTTGGTGTAGCTCAGGCTTGGGCCGGAACCGAATACCGCGCCCGGCGTCTGCACATACAGCACCTCGGCGGCGATGGGGGCGAAGCCCTGGTAAAAATGCTGGCTCGATTTCACCACCACGATTTTCATCGCCGCCAGATCGATGCCCAGCCCGGTGAAGGCATCGGGATGGAATACCTGGCTGCGCTGGCTGGCCAGCACCAGATGCAGCCCGCCGCCGTTATTCAGCACTTCCAGATGCACGGCGCTGCCCAGCGCACCGCGTTGGCCGCTCATATCGGTCTGTTCATAATTCTCGGCGATGTTATGCACCAGGCAGGTCAGGTCCAGCGGCTGGCCCGAGGTTGGCCCCAGCTTGCCGCCGATGCGCAGCTCCAGCCGGGCGCCAAGGCCCACCGCCTGGCACAAAGCCACCGCCTGCGGGTCCCAATAGATGCCGCTCACCACATCGCGCAATTGGCGCTCCAGCAGCGCTTGCAGGATGAAGGTGGCATCGCCCGGCGCGCCGCCGCCGGGATTGTCGGCGCTATCGGCCAGCACCACCGGTTTGTCTGCATTGGCGGCCTGCGCCAGCGCCTGGTCCAGCGCGCAAGCCACATCCAGGCTGGTTGGGCGCGAGGCTTCGCGCATGGCGAATACCTCCTGCGCCAACTGGCCGGCCAGCGCCTCGGCGCGCGCCACCGCGCCGGGTTGCAGGGCGTCGGCGATCACCCAGATGCGTGCCCCCACCTCAGCCACATCGCCCAGGCCGAAGCCATGGCCAAAATTCACCGCCAGGATGCCGTCATTGCCTTCCAGCGCCTGCATGCGGGCCACAAAACTTTTCGCCGGTTCGCGCGTGGTGTGAAACACACCGATCAGCCGGCAATCGGCCATCCGCGTCACCGGCCGGATTCGGCCCAGCGCCGCATCGCGGCACAAGGCATAAAGCTCGCGGGCGCGGTCCAGCGTGTCGGTATGCGGATATTCCTTGTAGGCGATCAGCGCATCGGCATTGTCCAGCATCGCCAAAGTTGTGTGGCAATGCAGGTCCAGCTCAGCGCCCAGGATGGCATCCGGGCCGATCAGCATCCGCACCCGCGCCAGCAGGTCGCCTTCACAATCGTCATAACCATCCGCCACCATGGCGCCATGCAGGTTGAGCAACACCATATCCAGCGGCAGCGCGGCTTGCAGGCCGGCCAGCAACTCGTCGCGCAGGCTTTCATACACCTTCCGCACCGTGCGCCCGGCCGGTTGTGCCGCCGCCATCAGGCCTTCATGCACCTGATGCCCCTCGGCTTGCGCCAGCCGGCGCCATTCATGCAGCGGCGCGGTGAACAGGCGCGGCGGCAGTTTGGTGGCATCGCCGCGATAGATGCCGGCTTCGGCAAAGGCCGCCATGCCGGTCGGCAGCGGCGAGAAGGTATTGGTCTCGGTGGCCAGGCCGCCGATGAACAGGCGCAGGGTTTTCTGCTGCATGGGGTAGCGTCTCCTTGTGGCGCCAGCTTAGCGCGGCCACTAATTCTGGGGCATGGTTATTTGTTTATAGGACATTGAACCCATAATTGAACACATAACCCCTTTCTGTTTCACATGAAACAATGCCGGCGGGGCAGACGCTAGGGTTTGCTTCTGGTATTTTCTGGCTACCGATTCGGAGTAGCCAGACGTGTTCTTGGAGCAGGCCCGCGCCAGCCTTAAAAGCGTGTTCGGCTTTGCCGATTTCCGCCCCGGCCAGGCCGAGATCATCGGCGCCGTGCTGGCCGGGCGCGATGTGCTGGCGGTGATGCCCACCGGCAGCGGCAAGTCGCTATGCTACCAGCTGCCCGCGATCATGCGGCCGGGCGTCACCGTGGTGGTGTCGCCGCTGATTGCGCTGATGCGCGACCAGGTGCGGCAATTGACCGCCTTCGGTATCGAGGCCGGCAGCCTCAATTCCGCCAATGATGCCGATGAAAATCGCCGTGTCCATCAGGCCTTGCGCTCCGGCCGGCTCAAGCTGCTTTATGTTGCGCCGGAACGCCTGGCGCGACCGGATACACTGGCGCTGCTGGCCGGCAGCAATGTCAGCCTGCTGGCGATAGACGAAGCGCATTGTGTGTCGCAATGGGGCCATGATTTCCGCCCGGAATATCTGTCGATTGGCACTTTGCGCGCCGAACTGGGCCAGGTGCCGGCGATTGCGCTGACCGCCACCGCCGATGCGCCGACCCGCGACGATATTGTGAAAAAGCTGTTCCCGCGCGAGCCGGAGAATTTTATCCGCTCGTTTGATCGGCCCAACCTGCATCTGCTGATGCTGCCGAAAGACAATGCCTCGCGCCAGATTGCCGGCTTCATTGCCGCCCGGCGCGGCATGAGCGGCATTGTCTATTGCGCTTCGCGCAAGCGCACCGAGGAACTGGCCCACAGCCTGGCCGCCGCCGGGCATCGCACATTGCCCTATCATGCCGGCATGGAGCAGGGCCTGCGAAATGAGAACCAGGATACCTTCCTGCGCGAAGACGGCGTGGTGATGGTGGCCACGGTGGCTTTCGGCATGGGCATCGACAAGCCCGATGTGCGCTTTGTCTGCCATGCCGACCTGCCGGCCAATGTGGAAGCCTATTACCAGGAGATCGGCCGCGCCGGCCGCGACGGCCTGCCGGCGGAAACCTTCACCCTCTATGGCCTGGACGACATGCGGCTGCGGCGGCTGCAAATTGAACAGGGCGAGGCGCCGGAGGAGCGCAAGCGCATCGAGCGCCAGCGCTTTAACGCCCTGGTGGCTCTGGCCGAATCGCCGCGCTGCCGGCGCCAGACTTTGCTGGCCTATTTCGGCGAGGCGGCCGAGCCCTGCGGCCATTGTGATCTATGCCAGGAAGGCGTGGCGATGGTGGATGGCACCATCGAGGCGCAGAAGGCGATGTCGGCCATGGCGCGCACCGGCGAGCGTTTCGGCACCGAGCATCTGGTCAATCTGCTGGTTGGCAATGCCACCGACGCCATCCTGCGCTACGAGCATGACCGGCTGCCCACTTTTGGCGTTGGCAAGGATCGTCCGGTGGAAGCCTGGCGGGCGATTTTCCGCCAGATTTATGCCGCCGGCCTGATCGGGCTGGATATTGTCGGTCATGGCCGCTGGGTGCTGACCGATCTCGGCTTGCAGGTGCTGCGCGGCAAGGCGCGGGTGGAATTGCGCCGCGATGCGGTGGAAGGTAATGGCGCCAAGCGCGGCCAGAAGAAGCAGGCCGGCCGACCGATGCTGGCCGAGGCCGAGCTTTCCGGTGCCGACAATGCGCTGCTGGCTGATCTCAAGGCGCTGCGGCGCCAGCTTGCCACCGAGCAGAACCAGCCGGCCTATGTGGTGTTTTCCGACCGCACTTTGCTGGAACTGGCCAGCAAACGGCCTGACAGCCTGGGCCGCATGGCGGAAATCCATGGCATCGGCGCCGCCAAGCTGGAACGCTATGGTGCGCTGTTCCTGGATCTGCTGCAACGCCACCACAGCGTGGCAGCATGACCGCTTTAACCAGATTTTCGCCATATCGCTGCCATCATTGGCCGGTTATAAGCAAGGCAACCGATGTCACAAAGTGAGCCTGCCGTGCCGCGTCGCCTTGTTGCCCACATCCTGCTGCTGACTTTGCTGGCTGCGCCCGTGCTGGCGCAGGAAGCGGCCAAGCCGCCAGCAACAGTGCCTGAGCCGCCGCCGCCGCAAAAGGCCGGCACGCTCAGCTTTGTGCTGGAAAACGACATGCTGTTCGCCAATTCCGACCGGCATTACACCAACGGTGTGCATATGTCATGGCTGACCGCGCCCGGCGCCGAGCCGGAATGGATCGGCAATGCCGCGCGGATGCTGCCGATTTTCAGCGATACCAAGGATTTGCGGGTGGAGTTGGCGCTCGGCCAGAGCATGTTCACGCCGCGTGACATAAGCCAGGTCAATCCGCCCGGCACCGACCGGCCCTACGCCGGCTGGCTTTATGGCACTGTGGGGGTGATTTCGGAAACCCGCAGCCATCTCGACCAGTTGCAGCTTGGCATCGGCATTGTCGGCCCGGCCTCGTTTGCCGAGCAATCGCAGAAGATCGTGCATGAGGCAATCGGCTCGCGTGAGCCGATGGGCTGGGACAGCCAGCTCAAAAGCGAGCCGACGCTACAGCTCAACTACCAGCGTTCCTGGCGCTACATCGCGGTGCCGGATTTCCTCGGCCTCAAGCTGGATGCCACACCGCATGCCGGCGTGGCGCTGGGCAATGCCTTCACCTATGCCAATACCGGCATGATGCTGCGGCTAGGCTATAACACGCCCAAGGATTACGGCCCGCCGCGCGTGCAGCCCAACCTGCCCGGTTCGGGCTATTTTGAACCGGTGGGCGATTTCGGCTTCTACGTCTTTGCCGGCTTCGAAGGCCGCGCTGTGGCGCGCAACATGTTTCTGGATGGCAATCTGTTCGCCGATAGTCGCAGTGTCAGCAAGCGCCCGCTGGTGGGCGATGTGCAGGCCGGCGTGGCGGTGATCTGGCAGGGCATGCGCTTCGCCTACACCCATACCATGCGCAGCCAGGAATTCGACGGCCAGGACCAGCCCGACCGTTTTGGCGCCTTCAGCGTCTCGTTCCGGTTTTAAGATAAAGTTATTGGTCCTTTGGCAGGAGCAATGCCCCGAGCGCAACATCAGTGAGGTATGGATCATGAAACCTTCGCAGGTATTGCACATGCATCGCGCCCTGATCCGCAGTCTGGCGGTTCAGTATCATCTTCGGAATCCCCGGGTATTTGGTTCGGTGCTCAAAGGCACAGATGTTGATGGCAGCGACTTGGATATCCTGGTTGACCCGGACCCCGAACGGACAACGCTATTCGAATTGGACGCCTTGCAAGAAGCCCTGAGCGAACGGCTTGGCATTCGTGTTGATGTTCGCACGCCCGCTGAGCTGCATGCGCGATTCCGGGATGAAATCCTGCGCGAGGCGCAGGCAATATGAAAACGGCACTGCCCCTGTTGCGAGACATGCGCGACACGGCGGCTGAAACTGTCCTGGCCATTCAGGGGCTGGATTATGAAACCTTTGCCGCCAGCAATTTGGTCCGCAAGGCAACAATTCTGGATCTGAATGTGATTGGGGAAAGCGCTGCAAAAGTTCTGCGCGATTTTCCCGAGGTTGCAGAACAGTATCCCAAGCTGCCTTTACAGCAGATGCGCGGCATCCGAAACCGCATCTCGCATAGCTACTTTGCGCTTGATCTGCGCATCATCTGGAACACTGTAAACTTGCATATTCCGGCGTTGCTGAATGATCTGGAGCAGATCGTCGCCGAAATGGAACTGGCGGCGGCAGGGCTGGGAAAGCCGGATCGCGCGTAAGATTTGGCGATATAATATTCATATGCACGCAAAAGTAGCTATTTGCCCGTGCCGATTGCAGCAATGCGCATCAAGGCCGACTCCAATAAGTCTCTGTTTTAGCACTATTTGCGCGGGCTTAACTGCGCCTTAAGATTCATCATGCTGATAATGCCCTGGCCGTAATAGTCTGGGGATCAGACTTTGCGGCCGGCCTGAGCCGTTGCCGGTCGTCAAAAGGACGATTCAAGAGTCGGAGAAACCACGTTACTCGCATGATGCCGCCGCGCCAGCCATCTGCCATCAAAACGGCTTTCCTGCATTGTGCGGGATATTTTGCTGCGGCCGGCCTGTTCAGCCTGGTGATCAATCTGTTTGGCCTGGCGCAGCCGCTTTACATGATGCAGGTGTTTGATCGCGTGCTGTCTTCCGGCAGCCTGGCCACGCTGGCGATGCTCACGCTGGCCGTGGCCGTGGCGCTGGGCGTGCTGGCGCTGATCGATGATGTGCGCAGCCGCATCCTGATCGGCTGGGGCATCCGGCTCGACAACATGCTTTCCGCCAAGGTGATGATGGTGGAAGTGGAACGCGCCAGCATGCGCAGCGGCGGCAGCCAGGGCCAGGCGTTGCGTGATCTCGACCAGGTGCGCCAGGTGCTCACCGGCAGCGGCACGCTGGCGTTCCTCGATCTGATCTGGACCCCGGTTTATCTCGGCATCTGCTTCCTGCTGCATCCCGCCCTTGGCATCACGGCGGTGGCCGGCGCCGGGCTTTTGCTGCTGCTGGCCATCGCCAACCAGATTTTTGTCACCAAGCCGATGGCCGAAGCCGCCGGCCATGCCCAGAAAAGCTATCGCCTCACCGAAGCCTCGCTGCGTAATGCTGAGGCGGTGCAGGCCATGGGCATGCTGCCCGGCCTGATGCGCAACTGGCGCCGCGAGCGCAATGCCTTCATGCTGCGCCAGGCCACGGCCAGCCGGCGTTCCTCGGGTTTCATGGCCGCCATCCGCATGCTGCGTGTTGGTTTGCAGATCGCCATCCTGGCGGTTGGCGCCTGGCTGGCGGTGGACCAACTTATCACCCCCGGTGCGATGTATGCCTGCATGTTGCTGGCCGGCCGTGGTGTGCAGCCGGTGGATCAGGTGGTGGGCGTGTGGGGCCAGATCGTCAGCGCCTTTGCTGCTGCCAAGCGGGTGGATGAAGTGCTGTCGCAGCCGATGCGTGAGCAGCAGATGCAATTGCCTGAGCCGGAAGGCCATCTCTCGGTGGAAGGCGTCACCTTCGCCGCGCCGGGTTCCGAACTGGCGATCCTGCGGGGTGTTACTTTTGCGCTGCCGGCGGGTGAAAGCCTGGGCGTGATCGGCCCCACGGCGGCCGGCAAGTCCACGCTGGCGCGGCTGCTGGTTGGCGTTTGGCGGCCCTATTCCGGCGTGGTGCGGCTGGATGGCGCCGATGCCTTTGGCTGGGAGCGCGAGGATTTTGGCCGTCATGTCGGCTATCTGCCGCAGGATATCGAACTGTTTGCCGGCTCGGTGCGCGACAATATCGCCCGCTTCGGCGAACCTGATTCCGATGCAGTGGTGGAAGCAACCCGGCGCGTCGGCATCCATGACATGATCCTGCGCCTGCCGAAGGGCTACGATACCGATATCGGCGAAGGTGGCGCGGTGCTGTCAGGCGGCCAGCGCCAGCGTATCGGCCTGGCCCGCGCCATCTATGGCAATCCGAAATTTGTTGTGCTCGACGAGCCGAATTCCAATCTCGACGGCCAGGGCGAGGAAGCTTTGCGCCAGGTGCTGCTGCATCTCAAGCAACAGCGCTGCACCGTGGTGATCATCGCGCATCGCCCCAGCATGCTGGTGACGGTGGACAAGATTCTGGTGCTGCGCAACGGCTTGGTTGATCGCATGGGGCCAACCGCCTCGATCATGGCGCAATTCGCCCCCAATACCGCGCCGCTGCGCGTGGTGCAGGGTGGTGCCGGGCAGCAGGCGGTGGCGGGTAATGCCGCCAAAGCAATCGACGCCGCGAGGCAGGCATGAGCGGGAGCTTGGCATGAGCAAGGCCGTCGCCTCGCGCAGCCGCAATCTGCCCGATAATGTGCAGCTGCGCCCGCGCGCGCTCACCCTGGCCACCGGCAAGGGGCCGGGCGGCCGCATGCCGATAGAGCCGCCGTTGAATGACGGCGTCAAAGGCTCGATGTGGTTCGGCATGATCGTGCTGTTTGTTTTCCTCGGCCTGTCCGGCCTGTGGCTCTACACCGCGCCGCTGGATAGCGCTGCGATTGCGCCCGGCCTGGTGCGGGTGGAGGGCAACCGCAAGACCATTCAGCATCTGGATGGCGGCATCGTGCGCTCGATCGAGGTGCGCGAAGGCGATCTGGTGCAGAAGGGTCAGGTGATGATCCAGCTTGATACCGTGCAGGCCCAGGCGGCAGTGGAAATCCTTTCAAGCCAGTATGACATCCTGCGCGCCCAGGAAGCCCGGCTGCGCGCCGAGCGCGATGGCGCGCTGGTGGTGGATTTTCCGGCCGATCTGCTGGCGCGTGCCGGCAATGCCTCGGTAGGTGAGGCGATCCGCGGCGAGGCGCAGTTATTTACGTCGCGGCGCGTGGCCCAGGAAGCCCAGTTCAATGTACTGCGCCAGCAGGTGCTGCAATTCGGCGAGCAGAATCGGGGCCTGGTGGCACAGGTGGCGGCGCTGGAACGCCAGATGGCGCTGGTGAATGAAGAATTGAAAGGGACGCGGGAATTATATGAAAAGGGCTATGCGCCCAAAACCCGCGTGCTGGCTCTGGAACGCGCCATGGCAGCTATCGGCGGCCAGATTGCGGAATATCGCGGCTCTGTTGGCCGTGTGCGTTTCACGGTCAGCCAGGCCGAGGCGCAGATGGAGCAGCTCAAGCGTGATCGCCTGTCGCAGGTTGCCACCGAACTGAATGCCGTGCAGGGCCGCCTGGTTGATGTTGGCGAGCGGTTGAATGCAGCGCGCGACAGTGTTGAACGCACCACGATCCGTGCGCCTGAAACCGGTTATGTGGTCGGCCTCAACGTGTTTACCGTTGGCGGCGTGATCAATCGCGGCGACCGTATCCTGGAGATCGTGCCGGAAGGCGAGCCGATGGTGATCGAGGCCCGCATCAAGCCGGAGGATGCCAAGGATGTGCATGAAGGCATGCGCACCGAACTGCATCTGCTGGCCTACAAGCAGAAGGGCATCCCGATCATCCATGGCACGATCAAGACCAGATCGGCGGATCGTTTCACCGATCCGCGCACCGGCGAAGGATTCTTCAGCATCCAGGTCGTCGCCGATCAAAAAGAATTGTCGCAACTTGATGGCGTGAAGCTCGCGCCGGGCATGCCGGTAGACGTAATCATCCCCACCGGATCGCGTACTGCTTTGGAATACCTGCTGCAACCGCTGCTGCAAGCCAGCCGTAAGTCTTTCAAAGAAAAGTGAGAATCCCGAAAATGCGCAACTCAACCTATGGTGCTTGTGTGATTTCTGCCACGAATTGCCGGAAATCCGCCCGGGCTGTGGCTTTTTTCGCCCTTCATCGTTGCCGTAAACGCTTCGGTAATAAAACCCTGATTGACTCTGCCCTGCACCGGGAGTAGTAATCAGGCATTATACAGGAGAAGAGTACCCGCAATCTAAGGCGCAATGGGCCAATCGGCGGACACCTTCTTCTGGATCAGTAACCAGTCCCGGGCGACAGTAGTTGCTCTAGTTCGAATAGCGTAACCGGGGAAAAACCCGGAATTTGACGCTCCGTTAATGCCAGGCGAAGCTTGGTTGGGGGCATCTCAGAAGGAGAGGTCGCGTCATGACGAACATCACCCTTGGTGATACCGACAATTCTGCCACCCTGAGCGGGTTCAGCACCCTCACAACAGGTTCCGGCACCGATACAATCACTGTTACCGGCGGCTTGACCAATGCGGTCATCAATCTGGGTGAAGGCAGTGACAGCCTCACCCTCGGCAATGCCGCGAACTCACTCACAGCCAGCAACGTCGAGACCCTGATTGGTGGCTCCGCTGCTGACTTGGTGACGCTCACCGGTGTGATTGACAGCTCGGCTTCCATCGACCTTGGCGATGGCAAGGACAAGCTGACCCTCGGCAACGATGGCTACACGCTGTCGATGGCCAATATCGAAACCGTGGTTTCGGGTTCGGGCGCCGATGCGCTCACCTTCACTGCGGCAGTCACGGGCGCCAGCGTTTCGCTCGGCGCCGGCAGCGACTCGATCACCTTCGCCGATGGCGGTAACACGGCGACCGCCACGGGCGCCGAAACCCTGACCGGCGGCACTGGTGCCGACACCATCACCCTGGGTGGCGCTGTCACCAATGCCGAAATTGATCTCGGCGATGGCGATGACACGCTGGCGCTTGCCAATGGCACCAACAGCCTGAGCGCTGCCAATGTCGAGACCGTCACCGGCGGTACCGGCGCCGATACCGTCACCCTGACCACCACGGTCAGCGCCGGCTCGGTCAATCTGGGCGCCGGCAATGATAGCCTGACCCTGGCCGATGGCGGCAACACGCTGACCGCTTCGGGCATCGAAACCGTCACCGGCGGCACGGATGCCGACGACCTGACCCTGACCGCCGGCATCACCAACGGCAAGATCGATCTGGGCGATGGCGCCGACAAGGTTGTGCTGGCCAATGCCGCCAACAGCCTGACCGCCAGCAATATCGAAACCCTGACCGGCGGCACCGGCGCTGACACGATCACGCTGGGCAGCACCATCGACAGCTCGGCCGAAATCGACCTCGGCACCGGCAATGACAAGCTGACCCTGGCCGATGGCGGCAACACCGCCGTGCTCGCCAATGTCGAAACCCTGACCGGCGGTTCGGGCGCTGACGAAGTCACGCTCAGCACCGTGGTCACCAACGGCAATGTCAACCTGGCAGCCGGCGACGACAAGCTGACCCTGGCCGATGGCGCCAATGTCATCACCGTTGCGAATGCCGAAAGCATCGTTGGCGGCACTGGCGCTGACACCGTGACCCTGGCCTCGACGCTGCCGTCGACGGCGGAAGTTGACCTGGGCGACGGCGCCGACACGCTGAACCTGTTCAACGGCCCGAACAGCCTGACCATCACCAATGTTGAGACCGTGGTGGGCGGCACCGGCAACGACGATCTGACGATGTCGAGCACCGTGTCGGGCGTGCTGTTCCAGCTCGGCGCCGGCAGCGATAAGCTGCAACTCGCCGATGGCGGCAACGATCTGACTGCCACCAATGTGGAAACCGTGCTCGGCGGCGCCGATGCGGATGTGGTCACTTATGGCGCGGCCGTCACCAATGCCACCATCGACCTGAAGGATGGTGCCGACTCGCTGGCACTGGCGAATGGCAATAACAGCCTGACCGCCAGCAACCTTGAAACCCTGACCGGCGGCACCGGCAACGACACCATCACGCTGGGCACCACGATTGACAGCTCGGCTGAAATCGACCTCGGCGATGGCAAGGACAAGCTGACCCTGGCTGATGGCGGCAACACCGCCGTGCTTGCCAATGTTGAGAGCGTGGTGGGCGGCGCCGATGCCGATGATGTCACCCTGTCGACCACGGTTTCGACCGGCAACATCAATCTGGCGGCCGGCGACGACAAGCTGACCCTGGCCGATGGCGGCAATACGCTGACCGTGGCGAATGTTGAGACCATGGTTGGCGGCACTGGCGCCGATGTGGTCACCCTGGGCAGCACCATTGCCAATGGCGATATTGACCTCGGCGATGGCAATGACAGCCTGACCCTGGCCAACGGCACCAACAGCCTGAGCGCGGCCAATGTCGAAACCGTCACCGGCGGCACGGGTGCCGATACCGTCACCCTGACCACCACGGTCAGCGCCGGCTCGATCAACCTCGGCACCGGCAGCGATAGCCTGACCCTGGCTGATGGCGGCAACACGCTGACCGCTTCGGGCATCGAAACCATCACCGGCGGCGTTGATGCCGATGACCTGACGCTGAATGCTGGCATCACCAATGGTTCGGTGGATCTGGGCGATGGCGCCGACAAGGTTGTGCTGGCCAATGCCACCAACAGCCTGACCGCCAGCAATATCGAAACCCTGACCGGCGGCACCGGCGCTGATACCGTCACGCTCGGCACCACCATCGACAGCTCGGCCGAAAT
>DLGP01000089.1:0-280 GCA_002482765.1 Alphaproteobacteria bacterium UBA7691 | reverse complement strand
CCTGGCCGATGGCGGCAATGGCGCGGTTATTGCCAATGTTGAAACCCTGACCGGCGGTTCGGGCGATGACGAAGTCACGCTCAGCACCGTGGTCACCAACGGCAATGTCAATCTGGCGGCTGGCAACGACAAGCTGACCCTGGCTGATGGCGCCAATGTCATCACCGTGGCGAATGCGGAAAGCATCGTTGGCGGCACTGGCGCTGACACCGTGACCCTGGCCTCGACGCTGCCTTCGACGGCGGAAGTTGACCTTGGCGACGGCGCCGACACGCTGAAC
>DLGP01000032.1 GCA_002482765.1 Alphaproteobacteria bacterium UBA7691 | reverse complement strand
GGCGTTCATCGGCGGGATCGCGGCGGCGGCTGAGATGGCCGGCCTGCTCCATGCGCTTGAGCATCGGCGTCAGTGTGCCGGAATCGAGATAGAGCCGCTCGCCTAGCTGGCTGACGGTGAGGTCATCCTGCTCCCACAACACCAGCAGCACCAGATATTGCGGATAGGTCAGGCCCAATGGCTCCAGCTTGTCGCGATATAGCCGCGTCATCGCATTCGAAGCGGCATAAAGCGCAAAGCAGAGCTGGGCATCCAGCTTGAGGGCGGAATCGGCGGTCATGGTTGCATTCTGAAGCAAGGGCCGGGCCGTGTTAACCACGGCCCGGCCGGAGGCGGGTGATTACACCGTGGCCGTCACGGTGGCGTCGATATTGCCCCGGGTGGCCTTGGAATAGGGGCAAACCTGATGCGCGCCATGGGCCAGGGCGTCGGCGGTGGCCTGATCCAGGCCGGGCAGATGCACCACGATGGCGGCATTCAGGCCGAAGCTGGTTTCATCCTTGCCGATGCCGATGGTGACAGTGACGGTGTTGCCGGCCGGCAGGGTGATGCCCTTGCCGCGCGCCACCAGGCCCAACGCGCCCTGGAAGCAGGCGGCATAGCCGGAAGCGAAGAAGGTTTCCGGATTGGCGGCATTGCCCGGGCCGCCCAGTTCCTTCGGCATCGCCAGGGTCATGTCGATGATGCCATCAGCCGAGGTGACGCGGCCGGCGCGGCCGCCGGTGGCAGTGGCGGTGGTGGTGTAAAGCGGGGTCATGGAACGCTCCTAAGGTGAAGGGGAAATATTGTCTTGCGAGAAATTAAATAGCGCACAATTTAAATTCTGGCAAGAGGGTCGATCATCTTTTTTTCGCCGCTTTCATCCCTCATATCTAATCCACCGGCAGGCGCCCTTGCGGCGCTCGGCTGGGGGACCGAGCACCGCCTGCGGCATTCATGCCGCCGTCTGCCCTTGTATGGAGGTGTGTCATGGTTCCGATCGCAAAACTGCATTCCTTTCCGCACCGCTTCGATCCGCGCGGCAGCCGGGCCTATGTGAAACAGCAGCCGCCGCATCGGCTGCCCTGGGATAGCTGGCTCACCATGGCTGTGGGCGTTGCCATCGGCGTTTCGCCCTGGGCTTTCCGTTTCACCGGCCTGGATTATGCCACGCTCAATGCGGTGATTGTCGGCATGCTGGTTTTTGCTCTGGCCGCGCTGACCCTGACCTTGCTGGATCGTTGGGAAGCCTGGGTCACGCTCGGCCTTGGCTTCTGGCTCAGCTTGTCGCCCTGGCTGCTGGGCTACGAGCTTTATGCTGCGGCGGCTTTGCCACATATCGGCTTCGGCCTACTGGTGATCGCGTTGTCTATCCTCACCCTGTGGCGCGGCTGGGGCCTGGATGAGGAATAACGGGATGGGTTGGGTAATAAATTAGTTGATAATAATTCTCATTTGTATCAACTTCGGCCTGAACCCGCCCGATTCCCGCCGAGCCAGGCCGAACATGCCGCTGATGCGTAACCAGTTGCTGGCGATCTTTACCGAGCAGAGAAGCGCCTTGCAGCGTTTCCTGGCGCGCCGGCTGGGCCGCCATGCCGGCCTGGCGGAAGATCTGACCCAGGAAGTCTGGTTGCGGGCTGCCATCGCCGGGCAACCTGTCGAGGCTCTGCGATATCCCAAAAGCTACCTGTTCCGCATCGCCTCGAACCTGGCCATCGATCACCAGCGCCATGTGGCGCATGGCGTGGAACAGCCCTTGGTCGAGGAAGTTGCCGCCCAGGCCGCCTCGCTGCGCCCCTCGCCGGAAGACGAGGCGGTGCAGCGCGGCGAATTGCGCCGTCTGATGCAGGCCGTGGATCGCCTGCCGCCGCGCACCCGCGAAGTCTTCCTGCTGGCAAAGATTCAGGAGCTGAGTTATGTCGAAATCGCGCTGCGCCTTGGCATCGCCCGCAACACCGTGATGGTGCATATGACCAGCGCGCTGGCTTTGCTTGAGCGCCATCTGCAAGACGATCTGCAAAATGACCGGGCCGGGTAATGCTTGCTGCCGGTTCAGTCGTCTTATGCTATGGCGGGCTGCCGATGTGGCGGCAGGCTGAACCATGGCGGCAGGCAAAGACATCATGACCGAGCAGCGGGAAGACCCGGCAATGGCAGCGGCGCGGCGCTGGTTTGTGCTGCTGCGCGAGCCAGAAGCGATGGGAGAGGCCGAGCGCGCCGCCTTTGCCGCCTGGCTGGCCGAAGCACCGGCGCATGCTGAGGCCTGGCGGCGGGTGCAGGCGCTGTGGCAGCGTTTTGATCCCGCGGTGCCGGCATTGCGAGAGCAGGCCGCGCAGGCCCAGCGCCAGCGCAGCATGCGGCCTAGTCGCCGCGATTGGATGAAGCGCGCTGCCGGCCTTGCCATTGTTGCCGGCGCTGGCGGCTACCTGCTGGGCAATCTGCCGCTGCTGGCCGATCACGAAACCGCCATCGGCCAGCGCGGCCAGTTCAGCTTGCCGGATGGCTCGGTATTGGAATTGGGCGGCGATAGTGCCCTGTCGCTGGGCTTTGATGCCGGCCGGCGTCAGGTCAGGCTGCATCGCGGCGAGGCTTTTTTCGCGGTGGCGCCGGATGCGGCGCGGCCCTTTATCGTGCAGGCCGCCCAGGGCAGCATCCGTGCGCTTGGCACCAGTTTCAACGTGAAGCGCAATGATGCCGCCGTCACCGTTACGGTGGCCGAGCATCTGGTGGCGGTGGCGCTGCCCGGGCAACAGCCCCTCACGCTCGGCGCCGGCCAGCAATTGCGCTATGACGGCCAGGCTTATGGCGCCTTGCGCCAGGTGGATGCGGCGGCAAACCAAGCTTGGCGCCAGGGCCGGCTGTTTTTCCAGGAAACACCGCTGGGTGATGTGCTGGCCGATCTTGATCGTTACCGGCGCGGCCGCATTGTGATGACGGATCGGCAATTGGCAGATTTGCCGGTGACCGGCTTTTTCCATGCGGATCGTGCGGATGAAGCGCTGAACACCATTGCACAGATTCTGCGCCTGCGCCTGACCCGGCTAGCCAATTATCTGGTGCTGGTGCAAGCCGCCTGATTTTTTTACGCCCCGACTAATGCTCTGCTGCTGGCGATCCGTCTTGGCAGAGAGGGTGCTGCGGCACCGCAACGAACAAGGCGGGGAAGTGTAGTGATGATGCGGGTTGCTTACAGGTCTGGCCGTCATATGGCGGGGTTGATGATTTCTGCGGCGCTGGCTGCCGCGTTGCTGGCGCCGCCCGTTGCCCGGGCGCAGCCGGCGCAACAGGCCCAGGCCGACACGCTGCGCGATTTCAACATTCCGGCACAGCCGCTGGTTTCCGCCTTGGTTGGTTTCACCCAGGCCAGCGGCATCCAGTTCTTTTTTGATGCCGCCCTGGCGCGGGAGCGCCGCAGCGCCGCTGTATCCGGCCGCCTGGCGCCGGAAGATGCCTTGCGTCGGATGCTGTCCGGCAGCGGGGTCAGCTATCGTTTCACCAATCCCACCACGGTAACCCTGGTGCAGGCGCCGCAGATCAACGGCGCCACCACATTGCCGCCGGTGCTGGTGGAGGGCGACCAGCGTAGTGCAGTTGCCGCAGAGACAGCCTGGGGGCCAGCGCATAGTTTTGTTGCCAGCCGCAGCGCCAGCGGCACCAAAACCGATACCCCGCTGGCCGAGACGCCACAATCCATTTCGGTGGTGACGCGCGAGGAGATGCAGGCGCGCAATGTGCGCAACATCGCCGAGGCGCTGGGCTATACCGCTGGCGTGCGCGCCGGTGCCATGGGCGCTTCCAGCGGCTATGGTGGCGACAGTTCCTCAATTCGTGGCTTCGGCGGCGACGGCACATCCGGCCCATCTTTCAACGAATATATTGATGGCATGCGGCTGAAGGGCAGTGGCTATGTGGTGGCCGGCATCGATCCCTTTGCTTTCGAGCGGGTGGAGGTGATCAAGGGGCCGGCCTCGGTGCTGTATGGTCAGGCCACACCGGGCGGTCTGGTCAACATGGTGAGCAAACGGCCGCAGGCCGAGGCTTTTGGCGAAGCCGAATTGCAGACCGGCAGTTATGAACGCATGCAGGGCAGTGTTGATTTTGGCGACAAGCTGGATCAGGCCGGCACCTTGCGCTACCGCCTCGGCCTGCTGGCGCTGGATACCGAAACCCAGACCAACTTTTCCGATCGCAAGCGTATCAGCCTGGCACCGTCGCTGACCTGGGCGCCGCATGGCGATACCTCGCTCACCCTGCTGACGCGCTATCAGAAGGATGATTTCGGCGGCTCGCCGCTGAACTGGCTGCCTGCCATCGGCACCATCCTGGATAATCCGAACGGTCATATCTCGCGTGATTTTTTTGCCGGCGACCCCAATTACATGCGCTGGAATCGCGAGAATGTCTCGCTTGGTTATGCCTTCGAGCATTTCTTCAACGATACCTGGACAATGCGGCAGAATCTGCGCCACATGTATAACCGGCTTGATTTCGCCAATGTCTATATCAGCACCATGCAGGCGAACCAGCGCACAGCCAACCGACAGGCTTTCGGCATGCTGGAGCATGCCAACGACACCACGGTGGATAATCAGCTACAGGCCGATTTCGGCACCGGGCCGCTGAAGCATGTGGTGCTGGCCGGCTTTGATGCCCAGGTGATGCGCAACGATACCGACCGCGTGTTGCAATCGCCCACCGCCACCATTGATGTGTTTAACCCGACCTACTACCAGACCATCACGCCGACGGCGTATCAGCGCAGCAAGACGGAAGCCGAGCAATACGGCCTCTATCTGCAAGATCAGATCAAGTGGGAGCAATGGATTCTGGTGCTGGGTTTGCGCCAGGATTGGGCGCAGACCGAAACCCGCAACCTGATGACCAATGGCATCAGCAAGCAGCGCGACGATGCGACGACCAAACGCGCCGCCTTGATGTATCGCTTCGATGCCGGCTTCTCGCCCTATCTCAGCTATACCGAATCCTTCGATCCGACATCCGGCACGCTGGTGGGCAACCAGCCGGCCAAGCCGACCGAAGGTGTGCAGTATGAAGTTGGCGTGAAGTATCAGCCGCCGGGCCTCAACAGCTTCATCACGGTTTCCGCTTTCGATCTGAAGCGCCAGAATGTCACCACCACCGATTTGTCCAATCCGGGCTTTGTGGTGCAGACCGGCGAGATCACCTCGCGCGGCGTGGAATTCGAGGGCAAGGCCAGCCTAGTTGAAGGGCTGAATGCCACGCTCGCTTATACTTTGCTTGATGCCGAAGTGACTGCCGACAATTCCACCACCAACACCATCGGCGGTGTGGCGGTGCGGCGCCAGGGAAAATCACCCACCCGTGTGCCGCGCCATGCGGCGGCGGCCTGGCTTGATTACACTTTCCAGCAGGGCGAATGGCGCGGTCTCGGCCTGGCTGCCGGTTTGCGTTATACCGGTGAAACCTTCGGCGATGATGCAAACAGCTTCAAGGTACCGGCCTTCACGCTGTTTGATGCCGCGATCAGGTATGATCTCGGCAGTCTGGGCTCGGAATTTGCCGGCTGGAGCGCCGCGCTCAACGCCACCAACCTGTTTGACAAGGAATATGTTTCGGCCTGCTCCGCCGCCGTACGCTGCTTCTACGGTGATGGCCGCACGGTTTATGCCTCGCTGAAATACAAGTGGTAGCCTTGGCCTTGCTGTCGCGTATCCTGGCCGCCAGCATCGGTTGCTATGGCCTGGCCAGTTTGTGGAGTATCGCGCTGGCCCTGGCCTGGCCGGGGCCGCGCGCCGATGGGGTGATGCTGGGCCTGGTCAGCGCTTTTGCCATCGGCACCTTGGCGGTGTTGTGGGTGTTTGCCGCCAGCACCGCTTGGCGCGCCTGGGCCGGTCTGCTGCTGCCGGCGGCAATGCTTGCCGGCATTGTGTTCTGGCCGGACCTGCCATGACACAAGCCGGCTTACGCCCGCGCATGGCCGGGCTGCATATCTGGCTCGGCCTGGTTTTTGGCTGGCTGCTTTATGCCGTGTTCCTCACCGGCACGCTGAGTTATTTCCGCGAGGAGATAACGCTGTGGATGCAGCCTGAACTGCCGCAGCGCAGCGCGCCGCCGGCCAGTGCTGATGCGGCTGCCCTGGCGCAACACTGGCTCGCCGCCCATGGCGGCGCGGCGCGGCGCTGGCTGATCGAATTGCCCAATCAGCGGCGGCCGCTGCTGGAAATTGCCGTGTGGCGCAATCCCGGCGGCGCTTATCCTGCTTTCCAGCGTGTGGCGCTGGAACCGCATACTGGCCTGCCCAATCCGGGACGGCAGACCCGCGGCGGCGACTTCCTGTATTACTTTCATTTTGATCTGCACATGCCATGGCGTTCGGGCCGCCTGCTGGTCGGGCTTGCCACCATGGCGATGCTGGTGGCTTTGGTCAGCGGCGTGATAGTGCATAAGCGCATCTTCAGCGATTTCTTCACTTTCCGGCCCGGCAAAGGGCAACGCTCGTGGCTTGATGCGCATAATGTCACCGGCGTGCTGGCGCTGCCGTTTCATCTGATGATCGCCTATAGCGGCCTGATCACGCTGATGACGCTGTATCTGCCCTGGAGCGTTGATCAGGCTTATCGCGGCAATGCCCAGACCTTCGCCCTGGAGGCCGCACTGCCAAATCTGCCGCCGCCTGGCGCCATCGGCGGTGCTGCAAAGCTGATCGATCTGGCGCCGCTGATCCGCGCTGCTGAAGCCGCCTGGGCCGGTGCAGAAGCCCAGGAGCGGGTTGGTCGTATCGATGTGCTGTGGCCACAGCGCCAGGGCAGCCGGATACTGCTGATCGCCGATGATGCGGGCCATATCTCGCATCATCGCAACCAGTTTGCCCATGATGGGGTCAGCGGCGCGCGGCTTGGCGATGATGCGGCTGTATCCTGGATGGCGGCCACCGAGCGGGCGCTTTATGGCCTGCATCTTGGCCGCTTCGCCGATTGGCCGTTGCGCTGGCTGTTTTTTGTGGCGGGTGCGGCCTGCACGGCGATGGCGGCCACCGGCTTGCTGCTTTGGGCGGCTAAGCGCCGCCGCCAGGCTACGGCGCTGCATTTTGGCCATCGCCTGGTGGATGTGCTGAATGTTGCCAGCCTCGCCGGCCTGCCGATTGCCGTGGCGGTACTGTTCTGGGCCAATCGCCTGCTGCCGCTGGATTTGCCGCAACGCGCCTGGCGCGAGGGCATCGCGTTTTTTGCCGCCTGGGGCCTGGCTGCCCTGCATGCGGCTTTAAGGCCGCATCTTGCCGCCTGGCGCGAGCAGCTTGGCCTTGGCGCACTGCTGTGCCTGGCCCTGCCGCTGCTGAACGCCTTCACCACCGGGCGCGGCCTGGATGCCAGCCTGGCGGCGGGGGATTGGGTGTTTGCCGGTTTTGATCTCTGTGCGCTGGCGGCTGGTTTGCTGCTGGCGGCCCTGGCCTGGCGCTGCCGCAGATGAGCGTGGCCCTGGCATTGTTGCTCTGTTTCGGCGGCTGGGGCGCGCTGGCGCTGGCGATGCCGCGTCATGCCCGGCAGGTGCTGGGCCATGGCACGGCGCCGACCCGGGCGTTTTTGCTGCGCCTTGCCGGCGGCTGCTGGCTTGGCCTTGGCGGCTGGCTTTGCCTGGCGATCTGGGGCTGGCGTATCGGCCTGGTGGCGTGGTTCGGTATTGCCGGGGCTGCGGCCCTGGTCCTGGTATTTCTGCTGCCCTATATCCAGCGCCGGCCGCTATGATGCCGGGGCAGGAGGTGGGCGATGAGCCAGCAGCAGAAATTTCCGATTCAACTGACCGAGGATGAATGGCGCGCGCGGCTCACGCCGTCGCAATATCAGGTGCTGCGCCAGCATGGCACCGAACGGCCCTATACCAGCCCGCTCAACCAGGAAAAGCGGCCGGGCCGTTTCCTCTGTGCCGGCTGCGGCTCGGCCTTGTTTGAGGCCGATACCAAATTTGAAAGCGGCTGCGGCTGGCCCAGCTTCTGGGCGCCGCTGGAGCATGCCACCGCCACCAGCCAGGATAGCAGCCATTTCATGCGCCGCACCGAAGTGCATTGCGCCAAATGCGGTGGCCATCTCGGCCATGTGTTTGACGATGGGCCGCTGCCCACTGGCGAACGCTATTGCATGAACGGCGTGGCGCT
>DLGP01000143.1:17431-17649 GCA_002482765.1 Alphaproteobacteria bacterium UBA7691 | reverse complement strand
GTTGATGCGGCTGGGCTGGAAGGTATTCCTGCCGATCTCGCTGTTCTGGGTGGTCGCCACGGCCGGCGTGCTGGTCGCGTTTGATCTCCTGCCGAAGGGACACTAAGCCATGGCTCTGCTCGATCGCGGCGCGCGCGCCATCTTCCTCACCGAGATGCTTGGCGGCCTGTGGCTGACCTTCAAATACATGTTCCGGCCGCGCGTGACGGTGAATTACC
>DLGP01000143.1:0-17372 GCA_002482765.1 Alphaproteobacteria bacterium UBA7691 | reverse complement strand
ATCGCCTGCAAGCTGTGCGAAGCGATCTGCCCGGCCCAGGCCATCACCATCGAGGCCGAGCCGCGCGACGATGGTTCGCGCCGCACCACGCGCTACGATATCGACATGACCAAGTGCATCTATTGCGGCTTCTGCCAGGAAGCCTGCCCGGTGGATGCCATCGTGGAGGGGCCGAATTTCGAATTCGCCACCGAAACCCGCGAGGAATTGTTCTACGACAAGCAGAAGCTGTTGCAGAACGGCGACCGCTGGGAATACGAAATCGCGCGCAACATCGCCGCCGATGCGCCGTATCGCTGATCGGCAGCCTGGGCGAGGGGGATAGAGTATGATTGTGCAGGCCTTGGCCTTCTATCTGTTTGCGGCCATCACCGTGGCCAGCGGCTTCATGGTGATCGCGTCGCGCAATCCCGTGCATAGCGTGCTGTTCCTGATCCTGGCCTTTTTCAACGCCGCCGGCCTGTTTGTGCTGATGGGCGCCGAATTCCTGGCCATGATCCTGGTCATTGTCTATGTCGGCGCCGTGGCGGTGCTGTTCCTGTTTGTGGTGATGATGCTCGACATCAACTTCACCGAAATGCGCCAGGGCTTCCTGCAATATCTGCCGGTGGGTGCGCTGATCGGCATTGTGCTGCTGATCGAGCTGATCCTGGTGATGGGCGGCTTTGTTGCCGTGCCGGGCGCTGCCACCGCGCAATTGCCGATCCCGGCGCCCGACAAGGTGACCAACACCGCAGCACTCGGCCAGGTGCTCTACACCAAGTATATCTATCTGTTTCAGGGCTCCGGCCTGATCCTGCTGGTGGCGATGATCGGTGCCATCGTGCTCACGCTGCGGCATCGCCCGGGTGTGCGGCGCCAGGATATCGGCGTGCAGGTCAACCGTCGCCGCGACGAAGCGGTGGCGATCCGCAAGGTTGAGCCGAGGAAGGGAATCTGACCATGACCATCGGCCTCGCGCATTACCTCTCCGTTGCCGCGATCCTGTTCACGCTCGGCATCTTCGGCATCTTCCTCAACCGCAAGAACGTCATCGTCATCCTGATGTCGGTGGAACTGATGCTGCTGGCGGTGAATATCAACCTGGTGGCTTTCTCCACCCATTTGCAGGATCTGGTCGGCCAGGTCTTCGCCCTGTTCGTGCTTACCGTGGCAGCAGGCGAGGCGGCCATCGGCCTGGCGATCCTGGTGATCTATTTCCGCAACCGCGGCTCCATCGCGGTTGAGGATATCAACATGATGAAGGGCTGAGGCCGGCGATGACGATGTACCATCTGATCGTTTTCCTGCCGCTGCTGGCCGCCATGATTGCCGGCCTGGGCGGGCGCCGCATCGGCGATGCCGCCAGCATGGCGGTCACCACCGGCGCGGTCTGCATCTCCGCCATCCTGTCCTGGGTTGCCTTTTTCTCGGTGATCTACAAGGGCGGCGCCACTACCATCACCGTGATGCACTGGTTCCAGTCCGGCGCCTTTGTGGTGGATTGGGCGTTGCGCATCGATCAGCTCACCGCCGTGATGCTGGTGGTGGTCAACACTGTATCGGCCGTGGTGCATATCTATTCGATTGGCTATATGAGCCACGATCCGCATCGGCCGCGTTTCTTCTCGTATCTGTCGCTGTTCACCTTCGCCATGCTGATGCTGGTGACCTCCGACAACTTTGTGCAGCTCTATTTCGGCTGGGAAGGCGTCGGCCTGGCTTCCTATCTGCTGATCGGCTTCTGGTTCAAGAAACCTTCGGCAAATGCCGCGTCGATCAAGGCCTTTGTGGTCAACCGCGTCGGCGATTTCGGCTTTGCGCTCGGCATCATGTGCCTGTTCTGGGCCACCGGCTCGGTGGCATTCGACACCGTGTTCAAGGCGGCGCCTGATCTAGCCGGCAAGACCTTCCATTTCCTGTGGAAGGACTGGGATATCCTGACTGTCGGCACTTTCCTGTTGTTCCTCGGCGCCATGGGCAAATCGGCCCAGCTTGGCCTGCATACCTGGCTGCCCGATGCCATGGAGGGTCCGACCCCGGTTTCGGCCCTGATCCATGCCGCCACCATGGTCACCGCCGGCGTATTCATGGTGGCGCGCTGCTCACCGCTGTTTGAATATGCCCCGGCCACGCTGGAATTTGTCACCATCGTCGGTGCCACCACGGCCTTCTTCGCCGCCACGGTGGGCTTGGCGCAGAATGACATCAAGCGCGTCATCGCCTATNNTATTCGACCTGCTCGCAGCTCGGCTACATGTTCTTCGCGCTCGGCTTGTCAGCTTATCCGGCGGCGATTTTCCACCTGTTCACCCATGCCTTCTTCAAGGCCTTGCTGTTCCTCGGCGCCGGCTCGGTGATTCATGCCGTGGATGGCGAACAGGACATGCGCCGCATGGGCGGCCTGTGGAAGCATATCAAGATCACCTATGTTATGATGTGGATCGGCAGCCTTGCACTGGCAGGCTTCCCGATCTTCGCCGGCTTTTATTCCAAGGACATGATCCTGGAAGTGGCCTTCGGCGTCGGCAGCGGCGTTGGTCAATACGCCTATATCATGGGCATGGCGGCGGCGATCCTCACTGCCTTCTATTCCTGGCGCCTGATCTTCATGACCTTCCACGGCAAACCACGGGCCGACCATCATGTGATGGAGCATGTGCATGAAAGCCCGATGATCATGCTGTTCCCGCTTTTTGTGCTGGCTTTCGGCGCCGTGTTTGCCGGCATCGCCTTCCATCACGGCTTTATCGGCCATGACTGGAAAGCCTTCTGGGGCGATGCGATCCTGATCCTGCCGGCCAACAAGGCGATGGAGAACGCGCATCATGTGCCGTTCCTGGTCAAGGTTGGCCCGATCATCGTCGGTGTTATCGGCATTGCCGTGGCCTGGCTGGCCTATGTGCGGGATACCAGCATCCCGGCGGCGGCGGCCAAGCAGCACCAGCTGCTCTACCAGTTCCTGCTCAACAAGTGGTATTTCGACGAGCTGTATGACCGGGTCTTTGTTCGCCCGGCCTCCTGGCTCGGCCGGGTATTCTGGAAGGGCGGCGATGGCAGGATCATCGATGGCCTGGGGCCGGATGGCTTGGCGGCCAATGTGGTGCGCCTGGCCAAGCGCGCCAGCCTGCTGCAAAGCGGCTATGTCTACCATTACGCCTTCGCCATGCTGATCGGCGTGGCGGCCCTCGTCACCTATTTCTTTGCTGCCACCAAGGGGCACTGATATGTCCGGCATGCCCTTGCTTTCAATTGTCACCTTCCTGCCGCTGGTCGGCGCAGCTTTCATCATGCTCGCGCGCGGGCCGGAGGAGGTGGTGGCCCGCAATGCCCGCAATGCGGCTTTGTGGACCACGGTGATCACCTTCATCGTGTCGCTGGCGATCTGGTACAATTTCGATAATTCCACCGCTGCCTTCCAGTTTGTGGAAAAGCGCGAATGGATCGGCGCCGGTATCAACTACCATATGGGTGTTGACGGCATCTCGATGCTGTTTGTGATCCTCACCACCTTCCTGATGCCGCTCTGCATTCTGGCTTCCTGGGAAGCCATCGAGCATCGCGTCAAGGAATACATGATCGCCTTCCTGGTGATGGAAACGCTGATGATCGGCGTGTTCTGCGCGCTTGATCTGGTGCTGTTCTATCTGTTCTTCGAAGCCGGCCTGATCCCGATGTTCCTGATCATCGGCATCTGGGGCGGCAAGCGCCGCATCTACGCCACCTTCAAGTTCTTCCTCTACACCTTGCTCGGATCGCTGCTGCTGCTGCTGGCGCTGCTCTATATGTACTTCAAGGCCGGCACCACCGACATTCCCACCCTGATGGCCTTCCGCTTCGATGCCGATGTGCAGAAATGGCTGTGGCTGGCTTTCTTCGCGTCCTTTGCGGTGAAGGTGCCGATGTGGCCGGTGCATACCTGGCTGCCGGATGCGCACGTTGAAGCGCCCACGGCGGGTTCGGTGATCCTGGCCGGTGTGCTGTTGAAGATGGGCGGCTATGGCTTCATCCGCTTCTCGATCCCGATGTTCCCGGATGCCAGCGTGTACTTTACGCCGCTGGTCTTTGGCCTCTCGGTCATTGCCATCGTCTACACCTCGCTGGTGGCGCTGGTGCAGGAGGATATGAAGAAGCTGATCGCCTATTCCTCTGTGGCGCATATGGGTTTTGTCACCCTGGGCACTTTCAGCCTCACCATGCAGGGCGTGCAGGGCGCCATCTTCCAGATGCTCAGCCATGGCATCGTGTCGGGTGCTCTGTTCCTCTGTGTCGGCGTGGTCTATGACCGCCTGCATACGCGCGAGATTGCCCGCTATGGCGGCCTAGCCAACAACATGCCGAAATACGCCGTGGTCTTCATGCTGTTCACCATGGCCAATGTCGGCCTGCCGGGTACTGCCGGTTTTGTCGGTGAAATGCTCATCCTGGTTGGCGCCTTCAAGGTCAACACCTGGGTGGCGCTGATTGCCACCAGTGGCGTGATCCTCTCGGCCGCCTATGCGCTGTGGCTGTATCGCCGCGTGGTGTTTGGCGACCTGACCAAGGAAGACCTCAAGGGCATGCTGGATCTGAATGCCCGCGAGATTGCCACCCTGGCGCCCTTGGTGGTGCTGGCGCTGTGGATGGGCATCTATCCTGGCCCGTTCCTGGATGTCATGGCGGTGTCGGTGAAGAACCTGCTTGATCAGCATCAGACTGCGCTTGCTGCCGTCAAGGCGGCAGTGGCGTCGACCCGTTAGGAGTATCGGCCGTGACCTTCGCTTCGCTCGCGCCCGCCTATCCCGAACTCTGGCTCAGCGTCGCCGCCATGGCGCTGCTGTTGCTCGGTGTGTTCAAGGGTGAGGATTCCACCCGCCTGGTATCCTGGCTTGGCGTTGCCGCCTGCGCCGTTACCGTGTTGCTGATCTGGTGCCAGCCGGCCGAGGCGCTCAGCGGCTTCGGCGGTCTGTTCGTGGCCGATGGTTTTGCCCGCTTCGCCAAGGTGCTGATCCTGATCGGCTCCGGCTTCGCCATCATCCAGTCGCTGGGCTATATCCGGCACCAGCGCATGGAGCGGTTCGAATATCCGGTGCTGATCCTGCTGGCCAGCATCGGCATGATGATGATGGTATCGGCCAATGATCTGATGGCGCTGTATCTCGGCCTCGAATTGCAGAGCCTGTCGCTCTATGTGCTGGCAGGCTTCAAGCGCGATTCCGCCCGCGCCACCGAGGCGGGCCTGAAGTATTTTGTGCTGGGCGCGCTGTCTTCCGGCATGCTGCTCTACGGCTCGTCGCTGATCTACGGCTTTGCCGGCGCCACCGGCTTTACCGAAATCGCCCAGGCGCTGAAAACCGCCAACGGCGCGCCCATCGGCCTGATTGTCGGCATCGTGTTCCTGGCAGCCGGTCTGGCTTTCAAGGTTTCCGCCGTGCCGTTCCATATGTGGGTGCCGGATGTTTATGAAGGCGCGCCAACCCCGGTGACGGCCTTCTTTGCCGTGGCGCCGAAGATTGCCGCCATGGCTTTGTTCTGCCGCGCGCTGCTGACCCCGTTTGGCGAGATTGCTGCCGAATGGCAGCAGATCATCGTGGCGATCAGCGCGCTCAGTATGGTGCTTGGTGCCTTTGCCGCCATCGCGCAAAGCAACATCAAGCGCCTGATGGCTTATTCCTCCATCGGCCATGTCGGCTATGCCCTGCTCGGTCTGGCGGCCGGCACGGAAGAGGGCGTGCGTGGCGTGCTGATCTATCTCGCCATCTATCTGGCGATGAATGTCGGCACTTTTGCCATCATCCTGTCGATGCGCCAGCGTGATCAGATGGTGGAAAACATTAGCGATCTGGCCGGCCTGGCAAAAACCCATCCGGGCATGGCTTTGCTGCTCGCCAGCTTCATGTTCTCGCTTGCCGGCGTGCCGCCATTGGCTGGTTTCTTCGGCAAGTTCTATGTGGTGATGGCGGCCATCAACGCCCAGCTATATGTGTTGGCGGTGATCGGCATGCTCAGCAGTGTGGTGGGTGCCTATTACTATCTGCGCATCGTGAAGGTGATGTATTTCGACGAGGCCAGTGAACCGCTGGTCAAGCCGGTGCGCACCGAGCTTGCCGCCGTCATGGGCGTTACCGGGCTGTTCACCATGCTGTACTTTGTCTATCCGGCGCCGCTGGTGGCGGCTGCCGCCGCCGCCGCCAAAGCCCTGTTCCCGTAAGGCCAAGCGATTGCAGTGGCGCATCGCCGGCTTCGCCGAAATCGACAGCACCAATGAGGAAATCCGCCGCCAGGCCGAGGCCGGGGCGGCGGAGGGGCTGGTGGTGACGGCGCGGCGGCAAAGCGCCGGGCGCGGCCGGCGTGGCCGTGCCTGGGATAGCCCGGAAGGCAATTTGTTCGTTTCGTTGCTGCTGCGGCCGCAGCGGGCCGCCATGGAAGCGGCAACCCTGTCTTTCATGGTCAGCCTATGCGTGGCCGAGGCGGTGCTGGCGGCCGGGCCGGCTTTGGCCGGGCATGTCACCTGCAAATGGCCCAATGATGTGTTGCTGGATGGCGCCAAGTTGAGCGGCATTTTGCTGGAATCGCGCGCCGCGCAGAACCGGCCGGGCCATCTGGAGCATCTGATCGTCGGCATCGGCATCAATCTGCTGTGGCATCCGCCGGATACGCCCTATCCGGCCACCAATCTGGCCGCACATGGTTTGGCCGAGACACCGGAAAGCTTTCTTCCCAGGCTGCTGGAGCGTTTCGGCTTCTGGTACGATCTGTGGCAGCACGAGGGCTTTGCCCCGGTGCGCCAGGCTTGGCTTGGCATTGCCCAGGGCATCGGCCAGCCGGTCGTGGTGCGGTTGGCGCAGGAAGAATTGCAGGGCCGCTTTGTTGCCCTGGATGATGGCGGCGCGCTGATCCTGGAATTTGCCGATGGCGCCCGCCGCGCCATCACCGCCGGTGATGTGTTTCCAGTTCGTTGACCCAGTAGATAGGAGGAAAGCCGATGCTGCTCGCGATCAACGCCAACAACACCAATGTGAAATTCGGCGTCATCGACGGCGACCGTATTGTCGGCGAATGGCGCCAGCATACCTCGGCCATGCGCACCGCCGATGAACATGCCGTGTGGCTGCTGCAATTGATGCAGATTGAAGGCATCGATCCCAAGAGCGTGCGGCAGGCGATCATCGCCTCCGTGGTGCCGCAGGCCACCTTCAACCTGCGCCGGCTGTGCACGCGCTATTTTGATACCGAGCCATTGGTGCTGGGCGAGCCGAATGTGACATACGGCATCGAGATCAAGGGCGCCGGTGCCGGCGCCGACCGCATCTGCAACACGGTTGGCGCCGCCGTGTTGTTTCCCGCCACGCCGATGATCGTGGTGGATTTTGGCACCGCCACCACCTTCGATGTGGTGGACGAGGCCGGTGCCTATTGCGGCGGTGTGATCGCACCGGGCATCAACCTGTCCATCGAGGCCCTGGTCAGCGCCACGGCTTTGTTGCCGCGTATCGTGGTGGAAAAGCCGGCCAAGGTGATCGGCCAGACCACGGTGGCCTGCATGCATTCCGGTGTATTCTGGGGCTATGTCGGCCTGATCGAAGGCATTGTGGCGCGTATCAGGGCTGAATTCGGCCGGCCGATGAAGGTGATTTCCACTGGCGGCCTGGCGCCGGTTTTTGATGGCGCCACCAATGTGATCGAGCAGATTGTGCCGGATATCACCGTGCGCGGCCTGATCGAGATTTACCATCGCAGCAGCGCCGCATGAACCAGCTTGTTAAAGACACGGCGCTGTATTTCCTGCCTTTGGGCGGTGCCAACGAGATTGGCATGAATCTCAATCTCTATGGCTATGGCGATCAATGGCTGATGGTGGATTTGGGCACCAGCTTTGCCGATGACAGCATGCCGGGCGTGGAAATGATCGTGCCCGATGTGGCCTGGATCGCGGATCGCAAGGACAAGCTGCTCGGCCTGGTGCTGACCCATGCGCATGAGGATCATCTCGGCGCCATCAGCCATTGCTGGCATGAGCTGGGCTGCCCGATCTGGGCTACCGGCTTTGCCGCCTCGGTGCTGCGCCGCAAGCTGGAAGAGAAGGGCATCGAGGAATTGGTGCCGATCCATATCTACAAGCCCGGTGAGCGCATTGATCTCGGGCCGTTTGAGATCACGCCGATTGGCATCACACATTCCACGCCGGAATCTCAGGCGCTGGCAATTCGCACCCCGCATGGTGTGGTGCTGCATACTGGCGATTGGAAACTGGATGCCGATCCGGTGCTGGGTCCGGCCACGGATCGTGCCGCCATCCAGGCCCTGGGCGATGCCGGCGTGCTGGCCATGGTGTGCGATAGCACCAATGTGTTCAGCCGGGGCCGCTCCGGCTCGGAAGGTGCTGTGCGCGACAGCCTCAAGACCCTGCTAGCGGATCGGCCCGGCCGCATTGCCGTCACCACCTTTGCTTCCAATCTGGCGCGGCTCGAAACCCTGTTTGACGTGGCGCAGCATATCGGCCGCCGCATCTGCCTGATCGGCCGCTCGCTGCATCGCTTCACGGCAGCGGCGCGCGAGAATGGCTATTTGCAGGATCGCCCCGGCCTGGTAGACGAGCAGGAAGCCGGCTTTCTGCCGCGCGACAAGGTGATGTATGTCTGCACCGGCTGCCAGGGTGAGGTGCGCGGCGCCATGGCGCGGATTGCCTTCGACCAGCATCAGCATGTCGGGCTGACCGCCGGCGATCTGGTGGTGTTTTCCTCCAAGATCATCCCGGGCAATGAGCGCACGCTATTCCGGCTGCATAATGAACTGGTGCTGCGCGGTATTGAGGTGATTACCGAGAAGGATGCCTTTGTGCATGTTTCCGGCCATCCCTCGCGCGATGAACTGGCCGATATGTATGCCATGGCGCGGCCGCGCATCGCCATCCCGGTGCATGGCGAGCCGCGCCATCTGGTGGAGCATGCGCGTTTCGCCAAAAGCCTCCAGGTGCCGCATGGCCTGGTGCCGCGCAACGGCGACATGGTGCGCCTGGCGCCGGGCTTGCCCGAAGTGGTGCAGGAAGTGCCGGCCGGCCGCCTGGCCATCGATGGCGACGAACTGATCCCGCTGCAAGGCGGCACGCTGCAAAGCCGCCGCAAGCTCGGCTTCAACGGTGTGGCGCTGGTGTCGCTGGCGGTGGATGAGACTGGGCAGTTGGAAGCCGATCCGATGGTCAGTTTCGCGGGCGTGCTGAATGGCGCCACGGATGTGATTGCCGGGCGGATCGCCGAGGCGGTGGGTGATGCCATCGATGCCCTGCCGCGCCGCCGCCGCGCCGATGCCGACCTGGAGGAAGCCGCGCTGAAAGCCCTGCGCCGGGCGATCAAGCCGCTGACCGGGCGCAAGCCGATCTGCCAGGTGCATATCATTCGCTTGTCAGATTGAGCGCCAGGACCAATATTAGTGCGAGAAATGAAGGAGCCCCAGCCATGATCGGACGCCTCAACCACGTAGCCATTGCCGTGCCGGACCTTGCCGCCGCCAGCGCCACCTATGCCAACACCTTGGGCGCCAAGGTTTCGGCGCCGCTGCCGCAGCCGGAACATGGTGTGACGGTGGTTTTTGTTGAACTCGACAACACCAAGATCGAATTGCTGCATCCGCTGGGCGAGGGCTCGCCGATTGCCAATTTCCTAGCCAAGAACACCGCCGGCGGCATTCATCACATCTGTTATGAAGTGGCCGATATCTATGCCGCGCGCGACAAGCTGAAGGCCGAGGGCGCCCGTGTGCTGGGCAGCGACGAGCCGAAGATCGGCGCCCATGGCAAGCCGGTGCTGTTCCTGCATCCGAAGGATTTTATGGGCACCCTGGTGGAGATCGAGCAGGTCTGACCATGACGATTTTCAATAGCCTGGTGGCATTCGCCTGCATATTCATGCTGACCCTGTTCTGCGTGTTGCCGATTGGCGTGCGCACGTCACATGAGGCGGGCGAGGAGATGCTGCCGGGGCAGGCAACCTCGGCGCCGGTCAATCCGCGTATCGGCTTCAAGATGCTGGTGACCTTCGGCCTGAGCTGCGTGATCTTCGGCATCTATTGGGTGGTAGGGTATTACAACCTCATTAACGTGGATGCTTTGTTCGGGCGCGGCTGATACCTGCTTGTTTGGGCATGCACGCATATATAGTGTTGGCGTGTGCTCTTTCTCGAGTCTGAATCATGAACCACGCCCTGCCCATCCGCGAAACGCATCGTTGTGTACCCGGCCCGCTGGGCGGAGAGGTTATGGTGCCGGTAACGCCGGCGGATAACGAGACCCCAACTTTTGCGGCTGATGACCTGGTTGCCGCCCGGGCCTATTACGATGCCGAAGGGTATGTGGTGATCCGTGGCGCCGTGCCGGTGGCGGATTGTGTGGCGGCGCATCAGGCTTATCTACGGGAAGTGAAGCCGGATCGCGGCTTTTTCTATCGCCAGACTTCCAGCGGCCGTTATGAGCGCCATGTTTTCACGCCGCAGGGCTTCATGCTCAACGCGATGCTGAATGTGCAGGATTTTGACCGCCGGCGCTCGCCGCTTTTCCCTGATGCGGCGCTGAAGGTGCTGACCGCGCCCGACCTGCAAAGCGCAGCCGCTGCCTTGCTGGGCGAAAAGGCCAAGATTGTCCAGACCATGTATTTTGAAGGCAATCCGGCCACCTGGGCGCATCAGGATAGTTACTATCTCGATAGCGAGCAGATTGGCACCATGGTTGCGGCCTGGGTGGCGCTGGAGGAGATCGCGCCCGGGGCCGGGCGGTTCTATGTCTATCCACGCAGCCATAAGGTGGAGATGCTGCGCCACGCTGCCGGCGTGGATATCGCTTTCAACCATGATCGCTACAAGGCGGCGATGTTGCAGGCGGTGGCAGAGCAGGGGCTGCCTTGCCATGCGCCGGCCCTGGGGCCTGGCGATGTGCTGTTCTGGAATGCGCTGACCGTGCATGGCAGCCTGGCCACCACGCAGCCGGAACGCTCACGCAATTCCTTCACCATGCATTTGCTGGCGGAAAGCCATGGCTTTCTGCAATTCCAGAGCCGGCTGCGGCAATTGAATCTGGAAACCGTGAACGGCATATCGGTGCATCATCCGAAGAATCTGAACCGTTTTCGCAACCGGGCCGTGGCTTTTGCCGAAACGCATTTTCCAGGGCCGTTTTACGCCCTGAAAAATCTTGCCATCCGCGCTTTGGTGGGCGGCAAGTAAGAAGCCTGCTTGTCCCGGCCAGCAGGCAGTTTTCACTTAGTTATCGTTACGTAAGGTTGAGAATGGCTGCCCTATTTTCGGGCGGCTAATTTTTGTGCATTGCACAAAAAAATAAGGAGCAAGGATGAACCCTGCTCCGTTTCCCGTCTCGCACGGGTAAGTTTAAGCCTCCCCAGACTTGGGCCGCCTGTTTCCAAGCGGTTGCAGGAGTTTTATAGCCAAAAGAACGAGCGCTGTCACCGGTTAATTTCACAAAATCTTACAAAATGTTAAGCCAAGGCCGCTAAGCTTTTGAAATGTTGCGCAAGTGCTTGTTGCATATTATCGCGGCAGCCCTGGTCACAGGGCAGGCAATCGCGGTTTCGGCGGCTGAAAAGCCGGGCGGTGCCGCTGCGACTCGAAAGATGGCCGCCGACTCGACTGGATTACCCACTGTGGTGGCACTCGACTCGGAAAGTTGCCGCAAGCTGGTGGCCGCCCGACCAAAAGTGCAGCCAGGTGCAGATTATGTGCCGGGTGTGGATGTGCGGGGCAGGGCGGTGGCGCCGGCCGATCTGCCGCCCAGTGCGGGCAATGCGGATTGGCTTGATCCACGTTTTGGCATTCAGCTCAAGTTCACGCTGGGCCAGTTGCTGGGCAGCCGCGTGCCGCCGCAGGCGGCGCAGGCCGAATTGACGGTTGGCAAACTGGAGCTTGATCCGGCCAGCGGCAAACTGAGTTTTCAGCGCCAGGCGCTGGAACCGCCGGCCGAGGATGCCGTGCTGGCCGCCTGCCGCGCCCATCTGGATGGCCTGAAGCAGAAAAAGCGTTGAGCAGCCGCCCTTGCGGCCCTGCCGGGCGCGCCTTAAAAACGCCCTAGTTATTCCCCATCAAAGCATTGCCCTACAAGGAAGCCCCATGCGCCTGAGCCGCTATTTCCTGCCCGTGCTGAAGGAGAATCCCTCCGAGGCGCAGATCGTCAGCCATCGCCTGATGCTGCGTGCCGGTCTGATCCGGCAGAATGCGGCCGGCATCTATTCGTGGCTGCCGATGGGGCTGCGGGTGTTGCGCAATATCGAGCGTATTGTGCGCGAGGAGCAGGATGCTGCCGGCGCGCAGGAAATGCTGATGCCCACCATCCAGCCGGCCGAGCTGTGGCAGAAAAGCGGCCGCTATGATGATTACGGCAAGGAGATGCTGCGCATCACGGATCGCCATGAGCGCCCGTTGCTCTATGGCCCGACCAACGAGGAAATGCTGACCGATATTGTGCGGGCCGAGATCAAGAGCTACCGCGAATTGCCGAAGCTGATCTATCACATCCAGTGGAAGTTCCGCGACGAAGTGCGGCCGCGTTTCGGCGTTATGCGCGGGCGCGAATTCCTGATGAAGGATGCCTATTCATTCGATCTGGATCAGGCCAGCGCGCGCCGCGCCTATAACCGTATGTTCGTGGCCTATCTGCGCACCTTCGCCCGCCTGGGCCTGCGCGCCATTCCAATGCAGGCCGATACCGGCCCGATTGGCGGCGACCTGAGCCATGAATTCATCATCCTGGCCGAAACCGGCGAAAGCGCCGTGTTCTGCGACAAGGCGCTGGTGGAGCGCGACGTGCTGGGCCAGGGCGTGGATTACGATGCCGATCTGCAAGCCATCGTGGATAGTTGGACCGCGCCTTATGCCGCCACCGAGGAAAAGCATGATGCGGCGCGTTTCGAGGCATTGCCGGCCGAGCGCCAGCTTGCCGCGCGTGGCATCGAAGTGGGCCATATCTTCTATTTCGGCACCAAATATTCCAAGCCGATGGGCGCGGTGGTGCAAGGCCCGGGCGGCGAACCGATCACTTTGGAAATGGGGTCCTACGGCATCGGCGTGTCGCGCCTGGTGGGCGCCATCATCGAGGCCAGCCATGACGAGGCCGGCATTGTCTGGCCGATGAGCGTGGCGCCGTTCCATGTCGGCCTGATCAATCTGAAGGTGGATGATGCCGCCTGCGCCGAGGCCGCCAATGCGCTGCAAGCCCGGCTGGAAGCGGTTGGCCTGAGCGTGCTGCATGATGATCGCGACGAGCGTGCCGGTGCCAAATTCGCCACCATGGACCTGATCGGCCTGCCCTGGCAGGTGACGGTGGGGCCGCGCGGTATCAAGAATGGCGTGGTGGAAGTGAAGCACCGCGCCAGTGGCGCCAAGGAAGAACTCACCGTGGATGCCGCCATCGCCAAGCTGATCGCCGCGAAAGGATAAGTCAAACCATGCCGTTCGGCGCATTCGAGTGGCTGCTGGCGTTGCGCTATCTGCGCGCGCGCCGGCAGGAGGGTTTCATCTCCGTGATCGCGGTGTTCAGCTTCCTCGGCATCATGCTGGGGGTGGCCACCCTGATCATTGTCATGAGTGTGATGAATGGTTTCCGCGCCGAATTGCTCGGCCGCATTCTCGGCCTGAATGGTCATCTGATGATCCAGGCTGAACGCAGCCTTACCCTGGATGATTATGCCAGGGTGACACAGGTTGTTGGTGGCCTGGCACATGTGCGCCAGGCCAATCCGATGATCGAGGGCCAGGTGATGGCCACCGCCAATGGCCAGGCTTCCGGCGTCATGGTGCGTGGCCTGCGCCAGGCCGATATCGCGCGCGAGACCAGCATAGCCAAGGGCATGCGCGCCGGTTCATTGCAGGAATTCAGCGGCGAGGATGCGGTAGTGATCGGCCATCGCCTGGCACGCAAGCTGGGTCTGGCTGTTGGCGACAAGCTCACGCTGATCTCGCCGCAGATCACCGCCACGCCGTTTGGCAGCGTGCCGCGAGGCCGCGCCTATCGTATTGCCGGCATCTTCGATGTTGGCATGTTTGAATATGATTCCGGCTTTGTCTTCATGCCCTTCGAGGCAGCGCAGATTTATTTCCGCCTTGGCGATACCGCCCATGCGGTGGAAGTGCGGCTGGATAATCCGGATCAGGCGCGCCGCTTGGCGCCCGCGATCATGCAGGCCTTGGGGCCGGGCTACCGCTATTACGACTGGCAGCAGGCCAATCAGCAGTTTTTCAATGCGTTGCAGGTTGAGCGCAACGTGATGTTCCTGATCCTGACGCTGATCATCGTGGTGGCGGCGTTCAACATTATTTCCAGCATGATCATGCTGGTGAAGGACAAGGGCCGCGATATTGCCATCCTACGCACCATGGGCGCGGCAAGTGGTTCGATCATGCGCGTGTTTGTCATTGCCGGTGCCAGCATCGGCGTGGTTGGCACAATATCAGGCTTTGCGCTTGGCCTGGCCTTCTCGATGAATATCGAGAATATCCGCCAGTTCATCCAATCGATCATCGGCACCGAATTGTTTGCCGCCGAAATCTACTTCCTCACCAAATTGCCGGCGCGGGTTGATTCCGGCGATGTGATTGCGGTTGTCACCATGGGTCTGGTGCTGTCCTTCCTGGCTACGCTCTATCCAAGCTGGCGCGCCGCCCGCCTCGATCCGGTGGAGGCTTTGCGCTATGAGTGATGACGTGATGCAAAATGGGATACCCGCTTCTGCGGGTATGACAGTTGTTTTTTTGTCGTCATCCTCGGGCTTGACCCGAGGATCCCATTGTTTCGGGGGCCGCGATGAATGATGCCCTCCGGCTTGAAGGCGTGATCCGCACTTTCCGCCAGGGCGGCGAGGAATTGCAGATTCTGCGTGGCGTCGATCTGGTGGTGCAGCCGGGCGAGATCGTGGCTTTGCTTGGCCCGTCCGGCTCAGGCAAATCCACCTTGTTGCACACGGCTGGTTTGTTGGAAGCCGCCGATGGTGGCCGCGTGCTGGTGGCCGGCGAGGATTGCAGCCGCCAGGGCGATGCAGCGCGCACACTGATCCGCCGTCGCCGCATCGGCTTTGTCTATCAGTATCACCATTTGCTGCCGGAATTCTCGGCGGTGGAGAATGCCGCCATGCCGCTGCTGATCCAGGGTGTGGCGCGCGGCAAGGCCAAGGCGCAGGCCGCCCAGGTGCTGGAAACCCTGGGGCTGGGCCATCGCCTGACACATCGGCCGGCGCGGCTCTCAGGCGGCGAACAGCAGCGTGTGGCGATTGCCCGCGCCGTGATTGCGCAGCCGCAATTGCTGCTAGCTGATGAGCCAACCGGTAATCTGGATGAACGCAATGCCGAGGCGGCGTTTCAGGAATTGCTGCGGCTGGTGCGGCATGCCGGCATCGGCGCCTTGATTGCCACGCATAATCTGGCCTTGGCGCAGCGTATGGATCGTGTGGTCACGCTGCACGAAGGCCGATTGCAGCCGGCATGAGTGACGGGCCTGAGCCGGGGCAGACGCCGGAAGCCCTTGGCCAGATAACTTACACCGACGATCTGGCTTTCCGGCTCAGCGGCGATAGCAGCCTGCGCGCAATGCTGTTTGCATTGCTGATCCTCAGCTTCAACATCCTGGATCATTTCATTGATCCGGCCCAGGCCGGGGCAGCTTTGCTGTGGCGTGCGGGGGCGGCCTGCGCCATTCTGCTGGTGCAGGGCATCTGGGTGGCATCGAAGCGCAAAAGCTACACGCTGTATCGCCGCCTGGTCCTGACCCATACCATCACCGTGCCGCTGGGCCTGACCGGTGCCGTGGCGCAACTGGATATGGGGCTGGTTTACGGCCTAGCGAATTTCATCTTCATCTATATCTGGATACCCAGTGTGCTGCCGAGCCGGCGCGATGCCTTGCTGGGCGGGGTGTTATCCGGCGGCACCATCATCGTGGTGACATTGTTGCATGGTGAGCGCGGCCTTGCACTTAGCAATATTATTGGCTTGGTTGTGCTGGGCATTGTGCTGGCGATGCTGACGGCGACCAAATTCGAGGCTGCCCTGCGCCGTGCCTGGGAACAGGAGCAGGTAGCCTTGCACGAGGCGCGCACCGACATGCTGACCGGCACGATGAACCGGCGCCATTTTGAGGAAGCCGCGCTGGCCGAATGGGGCCGCTGCGTGCGCTATGGCCGCTCTGCCGCTTTGGTGCTGTTTGATCTGGACCATTTCAAGCGCGTCAATGACCAGTATGGCCATGGCGCCGGCGACAAGGTTCTGCGCCGCATTTCCGCGCTATGTCGTGAGGAAATCCGCGATATCGACATGCTGGCGCGTATCGGCGGCGAGGAATTTGCCCTGCTGCTGCCGGAAACCGACATGCCGGCGGCGGCGGCCTTGGCCGAGCGCTTGCGGCTGCGTTTCATGGCCGAGGAGATTACGGTGGCAAAAGCCACGCTGCGGGTCAGCGCCAGTTTTGGCATTGCGCCGCTGGTGAATGACAAGGCCGAATGGAAGCTGGCGCTGCGCCAGGCGGACATGGCGCTGTATCGCGCCAAGGCGAATGGCCGCAACCGGGTTGAACTGGCAATATAGCGTCGCTTTCGTTCAATACCGCTGAAAGCATTATCGCCATGCTGAGGCTCCGACAATGACGGAGCCAAAAAATGCTGCTGCATGTGAATGGCCGCGAGGCCAGTATCCCGGATGATCGCGCGAGCGATCCGCTGCTCTGGCTTTTGCGCGAGGGCCTGGGCCTGACCGGCACCAAATTCGGCTGCGGCCAGGGCCTGTGCGGCGCCTGCACGGTGCATCTGGACGGCCAGGCCATCCGCTCGTGCGTCACGCCGATCTCCGTTGCCGAGGGTAAAAAAATCGTCACCATCGAAGCCGCGACCGACGGTAGCGACCCCGTTGGCGCCGCGGTGCACGCCGCGTGGGTCAAGCATGACGTGGCGCAGTGCGGTTATTGCCAGAGTGGCCAGATCATGAGCGCCACCGCATTCCTTAAATCTCAGCCCAAGGGCAAGCAACCCACGGCCGCCGAAATCGACTCTGCGATGGCCGGCAACATCTGCCGCTGCGGTACCTATGCCCGTATCCGTGTCGCGGTGGCGGATGCCGCCAAAACCCTCGCTTGAAGGAGTCACCGCCATGATGCTCACATCTCTCAACCCCAGCGAGTTGCCGCGCGCCCTGCAGCACATCCTGGAACGCGACCAAGTCGACACAACGGTTGCCGCTCCGTTGCCACGCCGCAGCTTCCTCAAGATGGCTGGCATTGGCGGTCTGGCACTGGGTGTCTTTCCGCATCTGGCAAGGGCACAGGCCGATGGTGCAGCAAAGCCCGCCGACGCCCTGAAGCCCCTGCAGCAACCCTCGGCCTTTGTGCAGATCGCACCCAATGGCGAGGTCACCGTCACCATCAACCGCCTGGA
>DLGP01000096.1 GCA_002482765.1 Alphaproteobacteria bacterium UBA7691 | reverse complement strand
TATTCGAGGAAACCCGGCAGATGCAGCCCATATCAGTATGGGAGCACCGGAGAGCGAGAGAACTAGCAGCGAAGCGGGGGCGGCGAAACCAAACCACCGCCGACAATATAGATGCGCATAAAGAGCTCAATCGCCTCGTTGAAGAGGCTGAGAAGAAGACCAAAACGTCCAAGACGGAACGCCGTGACGCGGAGCGCCGGCGGCGAAACAAGCAGACGCTGGCATCAGAGCCACGCAAGGAAGAGCAGTCAGAGCAGCGCAAGCGGCCGCGACGGCTACATCTCGTTGTGGACAACGGCAGCAAAGCCGAGGATCAAGCGCGCGATCACGCTTTCGACTCGATCAACGATTTGGACTTTCCCGTCGCGGAGGAAATATGACCGAACCCGACCCCACTATCGATATGTTTGCGGGAACTGGCGCCGTCGCTATGGATGTCGCCGCTTTACGGCGCCCCTGCTGGATTCCCTATCCAAGGGCAAACTTGGGGGTGCGCAAGCTGCGTGAATTGCTTCAGGCCCCAAAGAGCCATAGGCCACTAGGTATGCTGTTGTACGGATCAACCAATAGCGGAAAGACAACCATTGCCCGCCATTTCCAGAACATCATCAACAAGGAGAGTATGGACAGCACTGAGGCGCGCAGTGTTCCAGATGATCGCCCGGTCTTCATCGTCCAGGCGCCCCCGTACGCCTCGGCAGACGGCCTGCTTAGTGGCGTTTTGCGGGGTATCAACGCGCCATTTCAGGAAACCTGGCGGTTGGAGCGCAAGTTGGCGCAGGTGCTGCACCTGCTCCCCAGATATGGCATCAAGATGCTGATCATCGATGAAATACATAATTCGCTCGTCAAGCCACACGACAAACGCGTCCAATTTCTCAATACGATCCGGTATCTCTCAAACGAGTTGAGAATACCAATCGTCGCCATAGGTACTGATCTTGCGCTAAGCACTATTCAGTCGGATCAGCAGCTTGGAAATCGGTTGGAGCCATTCAGGCTGCCCGAGTGGAAGGCGGACAAGGGCTTCGCGCAGTTTCTCGGTGGCATCTTGAAGCACTTGGGGCTGGATCCTCTGGAAGCCGTCCGTTCGAGAAAGTTTTGCGAGAAAGTCATAAACATGACCGACGGGCTGACGGGAGAAATATGGGCGTTGTCGGTGAAAGCGGCTGACTATTCACGTGAGCACAAGATCGAGCAGCTGAATGAAGATGTTCTTGATAGCATCGCCTGGGTACGCCCGCAGGAACGCCGTAGCGAGAACAGCAATGCGAACCGCAGTGAAGCCTGATCAGGCCCGTATGCGTTCTTTATCGGGCATGAGAGGCCCTGCAAGTTCACCATCACAGATAGTCAGTATGTTATCAGCGCAGAAAGGTCAAATAGGTTTTCTGGTGGGGCGCTAGGTGTCGTATTGCTCGGAATTATGAGGTTCAGCGGCTTTGCCGCACCACGGCTCTGATCCTGTCGGTAAGATCTCGGGGTCCTGCCACTTCGAGCCGTTCACCGTTCATGAAAAAGGTCGGAGTGAAGCGGATCTGGGCCGCCCGCACATCGGCGGCATCCTGATTTAGAAGCGCGGTAATGTCGGGATGAAGTCGGTCAACCTTGGCGCGCGCCAGGTCCAGCCCGGCTCGCTCCGCTACTTCCCAGGCGACGTCCAATGCTGGTGCGCCATGCATGGCCCAGTGCGGCTGTAGTGCCAGCAGGCCGTCGAGAACAGCCTCGAACTTGCC
Source organism: Alphaproteobacteria bacterium UBA7691 (assembly GCA_002482765.1). Classification (GTDB taxonomy): domain Bacteria; phylum Pseudomonadota; class Alphaproteobacteria; order Ferrovibrionales; family Ferrovibrionaceae; genus Ferrovibrio. The sequence goes on along the minus strand of DLGP01000096.1, from coordinate 80,760 downwards.
TTGCATGCGCGCCGTTTCAAGAATGCGGACTGCTTCGTCAGTGCCCTTGTGAAACATCGTGTAGCGCATGACGACGCGGAGTTGGGTCGGAAACTCGCTGTGCAAGGCTTTTAGGTAGGGATGATAGGCGCGGCATGCTTCGCAGGATGGATCGAAGAACTCCACCAGTGTGACAGGGGCATTCCGCGGACCGATGATGGGAGAATGGGCCCGGATAAGGTTAGTTTCCTCAGCTGGCGGCGCGGCTGCGGCTTTGAGCGCTGCTTCCTGATTGCGGCGCTGCTCTCAATAGAGAGCACCAGATGCGAAGGCGGCGGCACCCAGGGCCGAGGCACCCAGTATGAGGCTGCGGCGTTTCATGAACGGGCTCTCCATGCGAATAGAAGACAAATGGTGATCGCAGCAAAAGTCCCGAGCGACAGATGCGGCATGGGCAAGCCGAGAATCATCTGCGCATTGTCATGAGCAGCGCTCCGAGCTGGACAGAAAAGCCATTATGCGCTTGTATGCCGCGCCGAGCGCACTCTGACGATTGAGGAGAGTGAAGATCAGTTCTTTGGCAGCCAGATGAAAAACCTGCAATCAGGAAATCTAGTCGGTTTCTCGCAGGTCACATCTATTGTATGTCGCGACGAAACGCTCCCCCCAATGGGCGTGCAATGCAGGGTCGCGATGATGGCCCACTTGGTACTCCCGCATTTCGTAGGGCGTTGCAATCCCGTCGAGGTGCCGGTAGCAGCCGATGTTTCGGACCCCCGTTTTCAGAATGCTACTCGCGGGCAGAATACCACCCATTACCTTTCTCAGAAGCATAGACCTCGACAATTGGGCCTCGACGTTCACTGATCTTTCCAGCTGAGTCAGATTTCATCCTGAGTTGATCTCTGACTATTGGAGCCGAGGCAGAATCCGCTCCATCTGGTCGATCTCTTCCTGCTGGCCTTTGACGATCTACCGGCACAGAACGGCCAGTTCGGCGTCCGGCATCGCGGCTTCATCAGGATGGCACCCGAATGATTTGGGATTATGCAGCGCACGCAGGCATAGCTGCCGATGAACACGATGCCGGCTAACGGCAATGATTGCACAGTTCAGGCGCTGTGCAGGGAACATCGAGTGCATGGCGATGAGCATCACGACGACTATGGACGCCACCATCATCAGCGTCATGTAGACGTTGTCTAGGTTGAAATGGAAATCCGACAGAGAATTGTTCATGGTATACATGACCAGGTACATGATGGCGAAATCGACCGTCAGCTCGGCGGCGAAGCCCCAATAATGGGATTTATGCATCTCCGTCAAATGGTGTGCCATAGCATGGCTCCGGGACTGTGATCGGACCGGCCTATGAGTAACGGGAATAGACCATGGTCGTTCCACCCTTCGCAAACAGCAGGACGTCATAAGGATCTGTTTCTCCAGTCTCCATGCCGGGCGAGCCTTCCGGCATGCCGGGCACTGTGAGGCCTAGTGCATCCGGCCGTTCGCGCAGCAACCGCTGAATATCCGCGGCCGGGACATGGCCTTCGATGACATAACCGCCGGCGCCTGCGGTGTGGCATGAGGACAGCTCAGGTGTGAGGCCGGCATTCAGCTTCTCCTGATTGAGCAGCGCCATCGGCACATCCTTGGCCGTGACCTGGAAACCGGCCTTACGCAGATGGGTGATCCAGGCGTTGCAGCAGCCACAGCTCGAGGTTTTCAGCACGTGGATGGCCTCCATCGCCCGGACCGGGACGATGGGAAGTACCGTGGCTGAAAGGGTCAGCATCAGAAAAGCGCGACGGTTCATGGTGGTCTCCTTCACATCTTTGGAATGTTGCGTTGCTTGATCAGGGCATAGATCGCGGGGATAACGATCAGGGTAAGCAAGGTGGACGACACCATGCCGCCGATCATCGGCACGGCGATACGGCTCATAACCTCAGACCCGGTGCCATGCGCCCAAAGGATCGGCATCAGGCCCGCCATGATCGCCACCACCGTCATCATCTTGGGCCGCACCCGTTCGACAGCGCCGACCATGATCGCGGCATCCAGATCGGCGCGGGTGAATGGGCGTCCTGCGCGGGCGACCTCGGCCCTGCGTTCCGCCAATGCATGGTCGAGGTAGATCAGCATGATCACGCCGGTCTCGGCAGCGACGCCAGCCAGAGCAATGAAGCCGACGGCAACCGCCACGCTGAAGTTGAACCCCATCCAGTCCATCAGCCAGAGCCCGCCGATCAGGGCAAAGGGCAGACTCAGCATCACGATCAGGGTTTCGGTCATGCGCCGGAAATTGAGGTAGAGCAGCAGAATGATGACGAAGAGCGTCGCCGGTACGACGACGCTGAGGCGCTGCTTGGCGCGTTCCAGATACTCATACTGGCCGCTCCAGGCGAGCGTCACCCCCTTCGGCAACTGCACCTCGCGGGCCAGCTGCGCCTGGGCGTCGGCGACATATGAACCGATATCACGGCCCTGCATGTCGATGAAGACATAGACCGCGAGCTGAGCATTCTCGGTGCGGATCCCGGTCGGCCCCTGTTCCAGCCTGGTGCTGGCCAGTTGCCCGAGCGGCACCATGGCGCCATTGGGGAGCGGCACCAGGACTTCGCGGGCGATGGCCTGGGGGCTGGACCGCAATTCGCGCGGGTAGCGGATGATCACGCCATAGCGCTCCCGGCCCTCTACTGTGCTGGTAACCAGTTCGCCACCCAGCGCCATGGCGATGACATTCTGTAAGGTGTCGACGGTCACACCATGCCGCGCGAGCGCCAGGCGGTCTGGCTCGATGGTGAGGTAGTAGCCGCCGATCACGCGCTCGGCAAAGGCGCTCGACGTGCCCTGGACTTTGCGCAGATTGGTCTCGATCTTCCTGGCAAGGCCGTCGAGTTCGGCGAGGTCTGGCCCGAACAGTTTGATGCCAAGCGTGGTGCGGATGCCGGTCGAGAGCATGTCGGTGCGCATCTTGATCGGCATGGTCCAGGCGTTCGATACGCCGGGGATCTGCAGCGCCTGATCCATCTCCCGGATCAGGCTGTCGACGGTCACGCCCGGCCGCCATTCCGACTGCGGCTTCAGGTTGATCACGGTCTCGAACATCTCGGTCGGCGCCGGATCGGTCGCTGAATTGATCCGGCCCGCCTTGCCGAAGACGCTTTCCACCTCCTGGAAGCTCTTGATGATCTTGTTCTGAGTCTGCACCAGTTCGGCTGCCTTAGCGATCGACAGTCCCGGCAGGGTGACGGGCATGTACTGGATAGTGCCTTCATTCAGGTTCGGCATGAATTCCGTGCCGATGCGGGAGAGCGGAATCCAGCTCAAACCCAAAGCCAGGACGGAGACTGCAATCGTCACCCCCTTGGCGCGGAGCACTAGGTCGATCACCGGCCGGTAGGCCGCAATAAGCAGCCGGTTCACCGGATTGCGGTGCTCAGGCACGATCTTGCCGCGGATCAGCAACACCATCAGCGCCGGCACGAGCGTGACCGACAGAAGGGCTGCCCCCGCCATGGCGAAGGTCTTTGTATAGGCCAGCGGCTTGAACAGCCGGCCCTCCTGGGCTTCAAGCGCGAAGATCGGGATGAAGGACACCGTGATGATCAGCAGGCTGAAAAAAAGCGACGGTCCGACCTCGACGGCAGCCTCGGTCAGCACCTTGACCCGATCAGCCTCGGGGCCAGCCCGCTCCAGCCGTTTATGGGCATTCTCGATCATCACGATGGCCGCATCGACCATGGCGCCGATCGCGATCGCAATGCCCCCTAAACTCATGATGTTGGAGGTGATGCCGAAAGCCTCCATCAGGATGATCGCGATCAGGATACCGACCGGCAGGGTGACGATGGCGACAAGCGCGCTGCGCACATGCAGCAGGAAAATGAAGCAAACGAGCGCCACCACGATCGACTCCTCCACAAGGGTCGATTTAAGCGTGGCGACGGCCCGCCGGATCAGTTCCGAGCGATCATAGACCGTCACGATGTCGACGCCTTCGGGCAGGCTTGCCTTCATCTCTTGGATGCGCGCCTTAACCCCGTCGATCACGGCAAGCGCATTCTGGCCGGCTCGCTGGATGACGGTGCCGCTCACCACTTCGCCTTCGCCATTCAGCTCGGTGATGCCGCGGCGCTCATCCGGCCCCAATTCGATACGGGCCACATCGGAGAGCCGCACCGGCGTGCCGCCTTCCGACTTCAGGACGATCTGGCCGATATCGGACAGGTTGCGCAGGTAGCCACGGCCACGGACCATGAATTCGGTCTCGGCCATCTCGATCACCCGGCCGCCAACATCCCGGTTGCTCTGCCGGATCGCCTCGGCGACCCGCTCGAGCGGGATGTTAAAGGCCTGCAGTTTGCGGGGATCGACCACGACCTGATACTGCTTCACGAAGCCGCCCGCAGAGGCGATCTCGGCCACACCATCGGACTTGGCCAGCTGGTAACGGAAATTCCAGTCCTGCAGGCTGCGCAGCTCGGCCAGCGTCTTCTGTGCCCCGGTGACGGCATACTGGTAGACCCAGCCCACACCGGTCGCATCGGGGCCGAGTGCTGGAGTGATGCCGGCGGGAAGCCGTTTGGTGGCGAAATTGAGGTATTCCAGCACCCGGCTGCGCGCCCAGTAGAGGTCGGTGCCTTCCTCGAAAATCACATAGACGAAAGACACCCCAAAGTATGAGAAGCCGCGCACCACCTTGGAACGGGGCACGTTCAGCATGGCCGAGGTGAGCGGGTAGGTGACCTGATCCTCCACCACCTGCGGCGCCTGACCCGGATATTCGGTGTAAACGATGACCTGGGTATCGGAGAGGTCCGGGATGGCATCGAGCGGCAGCCGGCTTAGTGCAACAAGGCCGGCCGCGCTCAGGAACAGGGTTGCAAACAGCACCAGGAAGATGTTGCGGGTCGACCAGCGGATCAGGGCGGCAATCATTTCGGCGCCTCCTGGCCCGACTGCGCTGCCGATGGCGGTGCAAATGATTGCAGGGCCGCTTTCAGATTGGCTTCGGCATCCAGCAGGAAGTTCGCCTGCACCACCACGGCCTCGCCCTCATCTAGACCGTCGCGCACTTCGATATAGCCATCACCGCGGGCCCCCAGCTTGACCTCGCGCGGATCGAACCGGCCCATGCCGATATCGACGATGACGATCTGGCGTCGGCCACTGTCGATCACCGCGCTTTCGGGGATGGCCAGCGTCTCTTCGGTGACGGCCTGGGTATTCAGCAGCACCGAGGCATACATCTCGGCCTTGAGCGCACCATCCGGATTGGGCACCTCGATTCGCACCCGGGCGGTGCGGGTGTCGCGGTTCACCGTCGGATAGATGAAGGCGACCTTGCCGGCGAATTTGCGGTTGGGATAGGCATTCACTGCGATCTCGACCGGCTGGCCCGGTTTGATCAGACCCAGGTCCTGCTCGTATACCTCAGCCTGCAACCAGAGCTGGCTGTCATCCACCAGGCGGTAAAGCCGTTCGCCTGGCATGATGCGCATGCCTTCGACCACGGCCTTGTCCATCACGAGACCCTGCATGGGGGCGGCAATGGCGAATTGCCGGCTGACCTGGCCGATGCGTACCAGGCGGTCCTGGACAGCTTTGGGCAGATCGAGGTTGCGCAGCCGTGCCAGCGCCCCCTGGACGAGGCGTTCCGCGTCATTGCGCACGGCCCGGTCATCGGAAGGTGCCTCATCGCGCAGGCGTGCGGCCAGCAGGTATTCCTCCTGGGCCTGCACCATGGCCGGGCTGTAGACCAGCATCATGGTTTGGCCGGCCTTGACCGGCTCGCCGGTCGCATTGACGAGCAGTTTCTCGATCCAGGCCTCGTATTTGACCGTCACATCGACCTGGCGGCGTTCGTCGAACTGGAAGCTTGCAGTCGCGCGCACCGGCCTGGACAGCATGCGGCTGCGGGCATCTTCGGTGCGGACGCCGAGCAGCTGGATCTTCTGCGGACTGAGCTTGATGCCGCGATCAGGTCCTTCTTCCTCACCTTCATAGACCGGGATGTAATCCATGCCCATCCAGTCTTTCTTTGGGGTGGGGGAGACATCAGGCAGGCCCATCGGGTTGCGGTAATAGAGCAGCTTCTTTTCAGCCTTCTGCGCTTCTCCAGCCGGCTGGCTCGATGTCATGGCTGACATAGTGGTGTCCTTGCCACGAATTGCTGCTGGTAGGCCGTGCGTTCCCAGGGCGTAGCCGCCAACACCAGCCAGTGTCGCAATCGCGACGCCGGCCAGGATGAATTGAGGGCGAATCATAGGTCACCTCCGACCAGACGTTCGATTTCGGCCAGCAGCCGGCGTTGTTCGGCCTGGGCCCGGATGCCATCCAGTTCGACTTCGCGCAGCCGGCTCTGCGCCTGAACCAGGTCAGCGAAGCCGCCGCTACCCTGCTCATAGGCGCGCAACTGGGCAGTCAGGGCTGCCCGAGCCTGGGACAGGATGCTGCCACCACTTAAACTCTCGATGCGCCGCTGAGCCTCCAGACCGGCCAGCATCTCGCGCAGAGTTGCGGCCAGTTCCAGTTCAATGGCCTGGCGCTGGACCCGAACAGCGCTCTGTTCGGCAATCGCCTCGTTCTTCTTGGCATCCCGCAGACCGCCGCGCAGCGGAATGTTCAGGGTGACATAAGCCTCATAGGCCCGGACCCCGAGATCCCGTTCGATCGTGCCGACGCCAAGCGACACGTCTGGCACCCAGTCGGCATCGGCAAGCCGCCGCCTGGCATCGGCGCCGGTGCCGCGGGCGGCCAGCTGACGGAATTGCGGGTTGCGGTCGAGCGCTTCGATCATCAGGCTGTCGAACTGCAGCCGCTCGGGCCTCGGCATCGGAGCCAGCCCGAGCGGCGGCTGCAGGTCGGCACCAGCATCTCTGCCAAGCAGCCCATTCAGGCGGGCATCGAACTGGCGTACATCGCCCTGCAGGCGCGCAATCTCGGTTTCGAGCCGGTTCCGGGCCAGGCGGCTGTTGAGCGCACCTTCCTGTCCGATCCGCCCTTGCGCATAGCCACGATCTGCTGCCTCGACAATGCGGTCCAGCAGGCCACGCTGTTCATTGAGGATGCGCAGACCCGCTTGAGCAAGAAAACGCTGTGCCTGGGCCGCTTTGATCCGCGCGACCAGTTCGTTGGCAACCAGCTCCTGACGCGCCTGCGCATCCGCCGTATCGGCATCGGCGATGTTGCGGCGCAAGTCGCGTTTGCCACCCAATGGGAAGCTCTGTTCCAGCATGTATTTGCGGTAGCCAAGCTGGTCGGGCAGCAGGCCGGATGAGCGCGTGTTGTCGTTGAATTCGACCCGGAAGGTTGGGTCGGCAAGGCTGTCGGCCGCTGAGGCGCGGGCCATCGCCATGTCGCGCTCAAGCGCTGCGAACGCGATATCGGGATGCTGGCTGCGTGCCGTCGCCAGCAGCAAGGGCAACTCGCTGCCCAAAGCAGGCTGTGCGAGCGTCGGTTGAGCCATAACCGGGATGCCGATCGTGGCAACCAGCATCAGCATGGCGCCAATGGCACCACGCCATACAAAAGCTTCGAACATGGAAAATGCTCCGTTTCCAGACGTCAGACATGGCCCGGCAGGCCGGGCCGTGGGTCAGGTCAGGAGCGGAGGATCGGCGGATCGTAAAGCGGCGGCGGCAGCCAGTCGGCGATGCCGCGGTCCGCGAATGAAGGTTCAGCCACAACATTAAGCCGGGTCATGGCTGATTGCGCGGGCAGGCTCACGCCCGGAATAGCGATGCAGCCAACCTTGCACTTCGACAGATCGGCAGTGCCATCGAGACCGGCCTGATCGGCTTCGTCGCAGCAATCGTGACCAGGTGCCGAGGCCTGAATGGTTTCCGACTGGGCCGCGCCAGCATCAGCCGGCGCACAATTGGCGCTCATCGGCGCCAGCGGGCCCAACAGGAGCCCAATGGCGACCAAAAGACGGAGTGCTTTAGACAAACCGGCGGTCATGTGCATAGTCTACACCGACTCCCTGCGTAGCCGAACGGCAAAATGACGCAGGTCGGCCAGGCATCCCGGGGTCGGGCGGCAATCAATGATCATGATGCGCCCCGACATCGCCGACAACATCGACCCATTGCCCGGCGTTGAAAATGAGACGCAAGGGAACATGCATGCCGTTGCGCAGCGTCTCACGAAGCCCGGTCAGCTCGACCCACATATGGGATGTGCCGAAATTCAGATTCTGCTCCGTTTCCACACCGAGCGATTCCAGCTGCAGTTGGCGTCCATCCCCGGAATTGAACATGATCCGGCTACCGGATGCGACCGGTGTCTCTATCCGCAACAAGTGGATGGTACTTCGAGTATTATTTTGAATACTGAATTTCAAGATCGCACTCGTACCATCCCTGGGCTCAATCAAGACATGATCGACATTGATCTGGAGGCCGAATTCCGTATGGGCGCGAACAGCCGTCGGGAGCAGCGGAACAAGGATAAGAATCACTAATGCCCAAGTCGTGTGACGCCAAGATGCATGAAGGCTGATACGGCAGGCCTTCATGCAATTGGTCAGTCGAATCAACACAGAACTAAGCTTTGACGGCATCATGCAATATCCAGCAGAAAACTCCCCTGGCCGGGTGGTAGACTTAAGAATCCACTACGGTACCATCCGGACCAGGAGGGGCGCTGCTATCCTCTCTATTTTTTGGGCTCGACCGAAGTCAGGACCATGGCGCCACTGTCCTTAGTCACCGTGAAATTGACCGTCTCGCCAACCTTCGCTCTGTCCAGCAGGCCTGGATCCTTCACTTGGAAGACCATGGTCATGCCAGGCATATCCATGGCCTCGATCGGGCCATGCTTGATGGTGATCTTGCTTGCATCCTTGTCTACTTTGCGGATCTCGCCTTCGCCCTTACCCGTCATCTGGGCAAAAGCATCAGGGCCAGTTCCAAGCAGACCGAGATACAGCGCTGCAGCCAGCATAATCTTCTTCATGACTCTTGCTCCTTTACCGGTTCAATCAGGCTTTAACGAACAATGATCTTCCCCTTCATGCCGCCCTGCATGTGCCCAGGAACCAGGCAGCCGTAATCAAAGGTTCCCGTCTTGGTGAACTTCCACAGGATGGTCTTGGTCTTGCCTGGATCGACGGTCACCGCATTTGGATCGTCATGTTCCATCTCCGGGTTCTTCTCCATCACCTTGGCATGCTCAACCAACTCATCCATGGTACCGAGCGTCATCTCGTGTTTGAGCTGGCCACTGTTCTTCACCACAAACTTAATGGTTTCGCCGCGCGAGACCATCACCGTTGCGGGGCCGAAGCGCATCTCATCGGTCATGTTGATATTGACGACCCGGGCGTTAGCTTTCGGGTCCCCAGGCTCGCCAAGCGCTGCAGCATGGCCATCGTAGACACCTTTCTTGTTGTCATGGCCATGGCCGCCACTATGACCGGGGGCCGCATCGGCGGTGACGGCCGCCAGGCCGAGCAGACCAGTGACCAGCATGAGCATCAGTTTGCGATTAATCGTTAGCATCGAGTTTTCCTTCTGCAGTGTAGCGGCTCTTCAGCCGCGCTTGTTGACGTCACCATTGTATTTATAGGCAACCGTACCAGGCGGATTCTTGTACCAGCCGGGATCCTTGTAATCGCCGCGGGCAAGTCCCTCGCGGACCTTTACCACGGTAAACATGCCGCCCATCTCGATCGGCCCGAACGGACCAGTGCCGGTCATCATTGGCAATGTGTTGTCGGGTAGGGGCATTTCCATCTCGCCCATATCCGCCATGCCGCGCTCACCCATAGTCATGTAGTCGGGAATGAGCGAGACCATGCGCTTGGAGATACCGCGATGATCGACGCCGATCATGGTCGGCACGTCATGGCCCATGGCATTCATGGTGTGATGCGACTTGTGGCAGTGGAAAGCCCAGTCGCCCGGATGCACGGCGTCGAACTCAAATGCCCGCATGGCACCGACCGGGCAGTCGATGGTGACTTCCGGCCAGCGTGCCGATGGCTGTACCCAGCCGCCATCGGTGCAAGTGACAGCGAAGTCGTATCCATGCATGTGGATCGGGTGATTGGTCATGGTGAGGTTGCCGAAACGGATGCGCACCCGATCCCCCATCCGCACCGGCAGAGTGTCGATGCCGGGGAAGACACGGCTGTTCCAGGTCCAGAGATTGAAATTCGTCATCTCTGCTACCTTGGGTGTCGCCGCTCCCGGCTCGATGTCGTAGGCGTTCATCAGGAAGACGAAGTCGCGATCGACCCGGTACTGGTTCGGGTCGCGCGGATGCACGATGAACATGCCCATCATGCCCATCGCCATCTGCACCATCTCGTCGGCATGCGGGTGGTACATGAAGGTGCCGGATTTTTTGAGCTGGAACTCGTAGACAAAAGTCTCGCCCGGCTTGATGTGCGGCTGACTTAAGCCCCCCACACCATCCATGCCTGAGGGCAGAATCTGGCCATGCCAGTGGATGGTGGTGTGTTCGGGCAGCTTGTTGGTGACGAACAGCCGGACCCAGTCACCTTCGACGGCTTCGATCGTCGGGCCGGGCGACTGGCCGTTATAGCCCCAGAGATTGGCTTTCATGCCAGGCGCCAGTTCACGCACGACCGGTTCAGCGACCAGGTGGAATTCCTTCCACTGGCCATTGATGCGCCAGGGCGCTGACCAGCCGTTCAGGGTGACGACCGGATTGAACGGCCGGCCGGTGCTGGGCAGCGGCGGCGGCTCGGTCTTGGGGCCGGCCGGATAGGCCGGTTCCGGCAGGGCGGCGAGCGCCGAGCGGCTGACTGCCGCTGCGGCGATGCCGGTGGCGGCAGCTGAGAAGAGATTGCGTCGGGTAAACATGTTCATGTCTCCAAGGGTTCAGTGACCGCCGCCGGCGCGGGCAGCAGCAACAGCGCCGCCACCGGCCGGTGTGCCGGCTTCAACGGGCGCGATGGTGACGAAGGTGAGGTCTGTATCGGCGATCCAGAAATCGCGCTGTGCTTCAAGCGCCGAGGTGACATCGGCGATCTGGTCGCGGGCGTCTGACAGCAGCTCAAAAACGCTGATCAGCATGCCGTTGTAGCGCAGCACCATCTCCTCGGACGCCTTCTGGCGCAGCGGGATGATCTCGTCCTGATAATGCTTGGCGAGTTCATAGTTGGTCTGGTAGCCGAGCCAGGCCTCACGCGCAGCCGAACGGGCATTGACTGCCGTATCGGCCAGGCGATGCACCGCCTGCAGGTAATACTGCTCGGCCTTAGTCGCCTTCGCGTCACCGAAGTCGAACAGTGGGACCTGGAAGCTGATCTCGTAGCCGGTCTGGTCCTTGGCCCCGCTTTCGCTGTTCCGCTGGAAACCGACTTCGAGGACATTCACGAAGCGGGTCGCATTGGTCAGGCCATAGGACTTCTGCAGGGCCGAGACGTCAGCCTTGGCCATCTGGATATCGAGGCGTTCGGTGATTGCCTTGGCTTCGATATTCTCCACGCTGCGCGGACTACCAGGCAGGGCAGGCAGACGATCCGGCAGTTTGTACGCCATATCCTTGCCCCACAGACCCATCAGGCGGCCTAGCCGCTCGCGGGCGGCCGTGGCCATGACCCGGCTCTTGGCCAAGCGGGCTGTAGCATCGGCATAGAAGATTCGCTCGCGGATATAGTCGAGTGTGTTCCAGTTGCCGACGGAGCGCATGCGGCGCGCCAGCTCGGCCTGGGTTTCGGCCGTCTCGCGTACCTGGGCAACGTATTTGGCGGTCTGCTCGGCCGCCACAGCCTCATACCAGGCCCGTTTGGTCTGGGCCGCCAGAGACAGGACTTCGGTGGCGGTGTTGAGCTTGGTACGCTCGAACCGCCGGCTTTCGATGCTGGCCGTGATCGGCAGCACCAGCAGGCTGAGCGCATCGATGCCAATCGAGCGCTCGATCTCGATGTCCTGGCCGCGTCGCAGGCGGGCGAAGCTGAAGCCTGGATTCTCCGGCCGCCAGGAACTGGTCAGATCGGCAGCGCCGATGCCGAGCTCGGAGAAGTTACCTTGCAGTCGACGATTGTTCAGGAGGGCGACCTGGACCGCGTCATCGGCACTCAGCGACTTGGCCAGAAGGTCGTCGATGGTCTTGCGGACCTGGGCCTCATCCTCCTCGGACTTGATCCAGACCGGTTTCTTGCCAATCCGCTGTTCCGTGGTGGATGCGACCTCTTCGAAGGCGCTGTTGGCAATCGGACCTGCACAGGCACCCAGCAGGGCAACAAGGGCAACGCTCGCGGTAAGGCGACGCATAGTATTGGCTTGGTTCATCATGGCCGACCTCACTTGCCGTGTCCGGCATGGCTGCCGGTTGCCGGATCAGCATCAGACCGGGCTTTAGTAGGCATTTCGTCGGTGCTGTCCGACTTGATGGCGCCCATATGGCCGCCGACATCGCGCACGGTGTCATTGGCTTTACGCCAATCGGTCTTGCCCTCGAATTGCGGGCGCTTATAACCGCTGAAGGCAGATTGATAAGGAAGTGGGGCGGTCGATGCATTCGGATCGAGCAGACCGGCCGGCGGCTCTGCAGCCCATACAGCTTGCGCCGCAAGGCCGATGGTCATGCCCAAAAGGACTGACCTGAAACTCATGGAAGACATGGGAAAGCCTCATAAAGTTGAACGACGAAAGGACGATCGACCGCAGGTAGTGCAGCGGGACGATCTTCAGGCGTCGATCAGACTCGAGGAGGCTCGGAGGGAAGTGCGGGTGTGAGGCTTGTGTGCGACTGGGTCACCGGCAGTGCATAGCCCGCATAATTAGCGACGAAGGCCGTCAGTGGCCGCTCGCCGAAGGCAAACAGGCCGCAGAGCGCGCAGTCTTTGCACAGGATGCAGCCCTGATCGCAGTTGCCAGGTGCGCTTTCGCCGCCGGTAGCCATGGCATCGTGATCATGCGGCAAGCCCTTTTCATGGGCAGTGGTCGCATCGATCTTCGAAATCTTGACGCTCTGATGGTCGTGGCCTGCCGCCGAGACCTGGTCTGCAGGATCATGCACGGCCGATCCGGAGACCATGGCCGCCATCATCGTGCTCGATGTCGCCGCCATCGCCATACTGTGCGAAAGCGAGGACACGGTTCCGGCAAACAGAATCGCAAACAACGCAAGCACGGCAGCGAAGCGCTGCCAAGGCGATAGCGTCATCTGGGTCTGACCGGACATCATAAAAGGCACGATACACCTTCCAGCATGGCAAGGTCAAGGCCGAAACGAGAGGTTACCAATGTTTGAGCAGGCGCTGCTTGGCTGTCGATTCACGGCGCTTCGCGTTTGAAAAACCTTAGTTTTCCGATATCCTGATTGTTAAGGGCCCAACTGCGAACTGCCCGGTCATCGACCGGAGCAGATATTTGCCTGCGATATTGCGGAGGCTGATCGTGTCGATCCGGTTCCTCGTCCTGCTGATGCCAATACTTTTTTCCGCCTGTACAGCAGGCACGCCACTCAGATTCGAGGATCTGATCGGCTTGCCCAGGGCGGATATCATCTCGCGTTACGGAGCGCCGGATGCTGAGACCTGGATCAATGACCGGCAGGTGCTGACCTTTATCATGGATCAGCATCGTCTTTCCTCGGTAAGACCGCGACCACCGTCGCCGCGCCTGCATCAGTGCCTGGTGCAGATGGAATTCGATCGCACAAATACCCTGCGCAGCGTTCGCGAATCCGGAAACTGCCACGACGACTAACTGAATTCTTGGGATTGAATATTTCAGCGACTGACCGAGACGAGCAAAAAATGAACGATACCACCCGCCACGACCATTCGAGCCACGACCATCATCATGGGCATGACCCAGCCGTGCATCACCATGCTCATGGTCATCAGCATGACGCGCCGGACACAGTGAAAGATCCAGTCTGTGGCATGCAGGTCGATCCGGCAAAAACCGCCCATCGGGCAGAGCATGACGGTCAGTCTTATTTCTTCTGCTCGGGCGGCTGTAAATCCAAATTCATCGCCGATCCGGTCCGCTACACGACCGCGCAGGCAAAGCTGGCCACGCCGCCGGCCGCGGCCGGCACCATCTATACCTGCCCGATGCATCCCCAGATCCGCCAGACCGGACCCGGCTCATGCCCGATCTGCGGCATGGCGCTCGAGCCGGAAATTGTCACGGCCGACAGCGGCCCCAATCCCGAACTGATCGATATGACCCGACGGTTCTGGGTCGGGCTGGGACTGACCATCCCCGTTTTCATGCTCGAGATGGGTGGACATCTCTTGAACCTGCATGTTGTCGGGCCGCAGACGTCGAACTGGATCCAGCTGGCCTTGGCAACACCAGTCGTGCTGTGGGCGGGTTGGCCTTTCTTCCAGCGCGGCGCGGTGTCGATCGCAACCCGTCAGCTGAATATGTTCACCCTGATCGCCATGGGGACAGGCATTGCCTGGGTCTACAGCCTGGTTGCAACCATTCTTCCTGGTCTCTTTCCGCCGGCCTTCCGCGGATCCGATGGCGCCGTCGCCGTCTATTTCGAGGCGGCAGCGGTCATCACTGTGCTGGTCCTGCTTGGCCAGGTCCTGGAATTGCGGGCGCGTGAGCAGACGTCGGGCGCGATCAAGGCGCTGTTGGACCTGACACCGAAGACGGCCAGGCGCATCGCGGCCGATGGATCGGATGAGGACATTCCGGCTGAATCGATCCAGGTCGGCGATCGTTTGCGCGTCAGACCAGGCGAAAAAGTACCGGTCGATGGCGAAGTATTGGAGGGCCGCTGTGCAGTTGATGAATCCATGGTCACCGGTGAATCGATGCCTGTCACCAAGGAGGCCGGCAGCAAGGTGATCGCAGGTACCATGAACCAGACCGGGTCATTCGTCATGCGCGCTGACAAGGTCGGCCATGACACCATGCTGTCCCGGATCGTCCAGATGGTGGCGCAGGCCCAGCGCAGCCGGGCGCCGATCCAGCGCCTTGCCGACGATGTCGCCGGCTGGTTTGTGCCGGCTGTCATCCTCGTGGCGATCCTCGCCTTTGCCGCCTGGGCCGTCTGGGGTCCGGAGCCGCGGCTCACCTTCGGCCTGGTCGCCGCTGTATCCGTCCTGATTATCGCCTGTCCCTGCGCGCTTGGCCTGGCGACGCCAATGTCGATCATGGTCGGGGTCGGGCGGGGTGCCCAGCTCGGCGTCCTGATCAAGAATGCCGAAGCGCTCGAGCGGATGGAAAAGATCGATACCATCGTGATCGACAAGACCGGAACGCTGACCGAAGGCAAGCCAAAGCTCACCGAAATCCGCACAACGGCCCAGATTGGCCAGGACAAGCTGCTGTATTTCGCAGCCAGCCTGGAACGCAGCAGCGAGCATCCTCTCGCCCAGGCTATTGTACAACTGGCGGCCGAACGCGGCATGGCGCTCGGCACGGCGACCGAGTTCGACAGCCCGGTCGGCAAAGGAGTGGTTGGACGGATTGATGGCCATCAGGTCACCATCGGCAATGCGGACTTCCTGCGCAGCCGGGGCCTGCCGGCAGAGCGGTTCAGCCACCAGGCCGACGAACTCCGCCAGGATGGCGCAACCGCCATCTATCTTGGCATCGACCAGGAGGTGGCCGGTATCCTGGCGATATCCGATCCGGTCAAGCAGACGACGCCAGCGGCGCTTGCCGCCCTGCGCGAAGATGGCATCCATGTCGTCATGCTGACGGGCGACAACCGCATCACGGCCGAAGCCGTGGCGCGACGTCTCGGGATCGAAGAGGTAGAGGCCGATGTGCTGCCGGACCGCAAGAGCGCCGTCGTCGAGCGCCTGCGCCGCGAAGGCCGTGTGGTGGCAATGGCCGGCGATGGCGTGAACGACGCCCCCGCGCTTGCGGCCGCCGATGTCGGCATTGCCATGGGGACCGGGACGGACGTGGCCATCGAAAGTGCCGGCGTCACCCTGCTGAAGGGCGATCTTCAGGGCATCGTGAAGGCCCGTCACCTGTCGGCGGCGACCATGCGCAACATCCGACAGAACCTGTTCTTTGCCTTCATCTACAATGCAGCGGGTGTTCCGATCGCGGCCGGGGTGCTTTACCCGACCTTCGGGTTGCTTCTGTCCCCCGTCATTGCTGCGGCCGCCATGGCACTGTCGTCGGTGAGCGTGATTGCCAACGCATTGCGACTGCGTGCCGTCCGCATCAAATGAACGGAATCTGTCAGGAAATCAGGCCGACACTGCCTGTGGCGTGAAGCCCGCATTTTCGATGGCCTTGCGAACCACATCGTCAGACACTGAGCCACGCACGGAAACGCGCTTGTTCGGGCGATCGACGACAATGTCATCGACGCCAGGCAAAGCGGCAACCACTTTGCGGATACTGGTTTCGCAATGACCACAGGTCATGTCGGGAACGGTAAAGTCAGTCATGGGACACTCCTTGCTGCCCCAGCCTTACGGCCTTCCTGCGTGGGAAGGTCAAGGCATTTCTACCGGAGACGAGGCTGAAGCTGCTCCCAGGCTCGTCAGCCTGAAAGCTTATGCACTGGCATCGGTTTGGGGTGGCCGGGAAGCGGTTGCGGCGGCAGCGCCACAAGCCTGACATCGTGATAACCTGCCGCCTCGACAAGCGGGGTCGAGAGAACCAGCGGTGTCTCCAGGGCACGCGGTAGTCGCGCAAGCCTGCTTGCGACATTCACGGTGTCACCAATAACGGTATATTCCAGATGTGTCCCGTCGCCGATCACGCCTGCAAAAACATCCCCGAAGTGCCCGCCAATCGCAATTCGAATGGGCGGCTTCCCCAGATTTCTGCGTTCCCGCGACCAGGCGTCGATTTCATCGACCATCGACAGGGCGCAGAGTATGGCCCGCTTTGCATCGTCCGGCGCCTGTCGTGGTGTGCCGAAGACTGCCATGACGGCGTCGCCGATGTATTTATCGACCACGCCGCCATTGGCTAATACTGGCCTGGAAATCCGTTCCCTGAAGTCCGAAACAAACTTGGCAAGCTCGCCAGGATCCATCGCTTCCGCCATGGCGGTGAAGCCTTGTAAGTCGGCGAACAACACCGCGGCGCGGATGCGATCGCCAAACTCCGTTGTCCCAGATGGCCTGTTCATCAGCTCTTCAGCGACGTCGCGGGAAAAGTAGCGAGACAAAGTGGCGGCCCGACTGGTGCTGACATAGACATTGGCGATCAGTCGCCTGGTTCGCGCGGTCGTTACCGCGAGAATGCCCATGGTCAGCAGAAAAATGATGATCGGAAACACCCTGAAATGCATCAGATGCTCCGCTGCATCCGTGTGGAAACTGGATTCGTCGACGTTGCTGACCAAGGAAGCGATCAGGACTACGGCCGCCAGAATGCCGGCTGCAAACACCACCAACCAAGGATTGTAGCGCAACGAAGCGTGCAGAAAGACCACGACAAGCAGGCCCGAGATCGGCAGCGTGAATGCGTCTATGGGTGCAATGCCAAATTCCGCACCAATCATGACGATTGCGATGGTCAGGGTAATGATGTCGAAACCGACAAGTAAATAAGGCAGGACGACAGGATGATACTTTCTCCAGGCGGCTACCAGGCCCGCAATGGTTCCCAAGCCGTAAACCAGCACGGCCAGCTCCAGTGGCCGGTGATCCGCTTCCTGCGTGTGCGCCGTGAAAACTGCGGCAAGCAGCGTGACCAGGATGATGGCGCGAATGATCGATGCGATCCGCTCGCTTTCAAGATCGGATGCCCTGAGGGCTTGAGCGAGATTTTGCGGAAGGATTTTGTCCTGGGCCATTGTTCTTTTCAAAAAAAAGCTGACTACGGACTCCTCCTGAAGCACTGGCCGGACTAATTTAGTGGCTGGCCCAGATCAGGATATAGCATTTCCCGTTTAGCGCATCCAAGCAATACATTGAAGAGGTTGTTGATCGGGGGAGTTGAGGCGCTGTTCGCCTTTCTTGAGGTGTGGGTTGAAGTGCTGGCGCGGAACAACGTTACAGCGCCGGATGGCGCTTCGCCTGATTCCAGAAGTTCTCGATATCGTTGATATAGTTTCGCTCTTCGACGAAAGCCTCAGGGTGGTTGATCCGTTCATGGCGGAACTCCGAAGCTTCGACAACATCGTAGCTGGCTAAACCATCAATATAGACGGTGCTGTAGGGTGGGATGGTCTGCCAGATGATCGGCAACAGTGTTTTTGTATTGGGCATTGTGGGTGATCAAGGCGTGGACCTTGTCGTCATGTTTGAGGAAGTCAGAAACTGGTATTTTTCTGGCTGTGTCACGACGACGCCTCCCTTTCGGGGATCCACCGAAGTAGCTTTCATCGACATCGATCCCAGCTGAGAGCCATGACTCCTGCTCGGCAAGTTTGGCCACAATCGGTTCGCGCAACTTCAGGAAATAGATTGTGCCGCGTGGTTATTGACGCCCGCCAGTTCGGTCGCCAACGGTGCTGTGACGCTGGCTACAAACTGCTTGATCTGCTCTTCCTGAATATTTGCCTGATGCCGGCTTCACTGTCTCTTTCTAACCCCCGGGCCCGGATGGACCTTTTCTTCATATCTAGGCCAGACCCATTCGAATTCCATCCTAATGGACAGGGGGCGACACATATATCCAGCGTGACGGCATCAATCGCGATTTCGGCCGCTAGTACACTCCAGACGAGTTTTATGCCGAGATTGGCACCAATGTGACGGGTTGGCGTCGCTGCCTTTACGTCCATTTCGTGCACCATTTCATGAACAGCAACAGTATTACGGCGGCAAAGCGCCGCAGGGCGAATGCTTGCAAGCGCTTGCCGGCTTTGGTACTTTCCCCGTGTAAGGCCAACCATATGGATGATGAATGAAAGCGTTAGCAGCGATTATCGCCGCGGCAACACTGGCTTTCGCGGTATCGGCTCAAGCCGATGAAGCGAAATACGGCGGCCAGGTGAAGAAGATTGGCGCCTATGAGGGTGAATTGGTGGTCAAGGGCAGTGATGTGCAGCTCTATATCATTAAGGACCACAAGCCGATGCAGCCCACGGGCGGCATGGCGGCGTCGGTCAAGCTCTTCGTCAACAATGCAGAGAGCAGCGTGGAACTGAAGCCGCAAGGCGACAAGCTGGCCGGTAAAGCCGGCGCACCGCTCTCCGGTGCAGTCCGCGCCATGGCCACCCTCACCGAGGGCGGCAAGGAACTCGGCAAGGCACAGTATAGCCTTACCGCGAAGTAGCCCTAGTTATAGTGTAGGAAGGCAGCACAGCGCATGACACAGGCTATCGCAGCATATCGACGGAAAGGACGGCTTCTTGCCGCCTGGCTCGCCGTGTCCGCTGTCCTGTTCACGGCCCTGTTCGGCTGGCATACCGAGTATGCCGTTGCCAATGCTGCTGATCCGGTATCGCTGGCCTATTCGGCATCCTCCGATGCCGTGCCGCCGGATGCCGCTGCGGGTGACGAGACACCTGCTCCCGCCAAATTGGTGCAGGATTGTGCCGTGCATTGTGATCAGCATGGCCGTGCCATGCCGGTGCAATTGCGGGTCCAGATGGTGGCTTTCCCATCGACTGAGAGCCCAACCAGCCTACGCGACGCTGGCATTGATCTGGGCCTGATATTCGGCCTACTCGAACCTCCCCGAGCCTGATTCCCCGAACCTGAACGCTCCGGTGCCGCTGGCGCCGGTACCTGGTATTTTGTTCGAGGGAACAGAACATGCGTCTTCCCCTGCTTGCGCTCGCCGTGATGGCGGGTCTGGCCAAGCCATTGGCCGCGCAAACCCCTGTGCAGATTACCCCTGTGCAGACCATTCCTGTGCAGATCACGCCGGCTTCTGGTGCAGTGGCCCGGATCGGCAGTCTTGAAGAAGCCCTCCGTATCGGCGAGGCAAATTCGCCGCGGCTGCGTGTTGCCGAGGCGCGGCGGGAAGCTGCCGGCGGCGACCGCCTGCAGGCGGAAGCCCGGCCCAATCCGGAACTGTTCGTCGATGCCGACAATTTCGCCGGCAGCAAATCCTATCGCGGCAGCCGCAATATCGAGGTCGCCGCCGGCATCTCCCAGACCATCGAAATGGGCGGCAAGCGGGAAGCGCGGATCGGTTTCGCCGATGCCGGCCTCGCTCTGGCGGGACACGAACGCGATGTCGATCAACTGGCTCTGCGCGAGGAGATCGCCCGTGGCTATGTGTCGGCGCTGTATGCCGCCCGTGTCGTGGCGCTTGAAGGTGATCGGCTGAAGAATGCGCAAGCCCTTGCCGGTGCCGTGCGCGAGCGGGTGCAGAATGGCCGCGAGCCGCCGTTCCAAGCGCGCAAGAGCGAAATCGCGCAAGCCGCCGCCGAGGTGGCGACCCAGAAAGCGGAGCGCGAATATGCTGCCGTACTAGCAACGCTAGCCGGCAGCCTTGGTGTTACTCGGATCGACCTGGCCAATGACGGCGGCTGGTTTGAGCGCAGTGGTGCCCTTCCCAATGTGGGGCCCGACGAGGAAAGCCTGCGCGCCAACCCGGATTTCAGCCGTGCCGGTGCCGCCATAGCCCAGGCAAGGACGGCTATTGCCAAGGAGCAGTCCGCCGCCGTGCCAGATCCGACCCTGCGCGCCGGGATTCGCCGCTACAACGAGGATGACAGCAACGCCTTCATGGTTGGTATTTCGATCCCGATTCCGGTGTTCGACAGCAATCGGGGCGGTATCCAGCGCGCGCGCCAGGAACTGGTCCGCGCGGAAGCCGAGGCGGATGCATTGCGCCTCAATCTGCTGGCCAGCCTGGCGAAAGCGCGGCAGTCGCTGCAGGCGGCGCACCGCGAAGTGGAGGTGCTGAGCCGGACGATCATCCCGGCTGCAGACGAGACCTATGCCGCTGCAGCCGAGGGCTATGCTGCCGGCAAATTCGGCTTTCTCGATCTGCTCGATGCCCAGCGCACGCAATTCGATGTCAAAGCGCAACATGCCACCGCCCTGCGCGACTATCACCTGGCACGCATCGAGTTGATGCGTCTCGCCGGCCGCACTTATTGATCTGGAGATCCCCATGCGTAACAGCCTTATCGCCCTTGCGGCGGGATTGATTGTCGGTATAGGCGGCACGCTGTTCGTGGCGGCGCCGGAAAAACTGCCGTTCCTGCATAGCGATGGCCCAGCCAGCCATGGTGCCGAAGATGGCCATGGTCATGGCGGCGGGAATCGCGGCCATGGCAGTGAAGCAGAGGAGAATCCGCTGAAACTCAGCGATGATCAGGTGACGCAGTCGGGTATCAGCCTCAGCCCGGCGCGGGAAGGGGAGTTGGTGCGGACCACCACTTTCCCCGGCAATGTGGTGGCGAACCCGGATCAGGTTGCGGCTGTGGCTGCCAAGTCCTCCGGTGTCATTGTTGATCTGCGTAAGCGGCTCGGCGATGCCGTGGCCAAGGGGGAATTGCTGGCGGTTTTGGAAAGCCGCGAGATTGCCGAAGCCAAAGGTGAATTCCTGGCGGCTCAACGCAGCGAAGCTCTGGCGCGCACCACATTCGAGCGTGAACGGAATCTCTGGGAAAAGAAGATCAGCTCGGAGCAGGACTATTTGCAGGCACGCGCAGCCGTTGAGGAAGCCCGTATCCGTATAGATCTGGCTCGCCAGAGGCTTGCCGCCTTCGGCTTCAATGGCAACGACCTGTCGCGACTGAACGGCAGCAACTCTGGCTTGCAGGTGTTGGAAATCCGCAGCCCCATTGCTGGAAGAGTGGTCGAGCGCCGCGGCGTACTCGGTGCCTCGGTTCCTAGCGAGATCGAGCTTTTCACAGTCGCTGATCTTTCAAAGCTCTGGATCGAGGCAGCAGTGGCGCCGTCTGACCTTGCTTCCATACGTGAGGGAGATTTGGTCGCGGCGGACGGTCCGGCCAAGGTCGAGGGCAAGGTTGTCTTTGTAAGTCCGGTTGTCGACCGCGAAACCCGCCTTGCGAAGATTGTCGTGCAGATCAGCAATGACAGTGGGAACTGGCGCCTTGGCGATTTTGCCTCGGTAACGGTGAAGAGTGCCATCGAGCGTGCTGCTGTTCTTGTGCCCAAGGCAGCCATCCAGCGACTGAAGAAGGAATCGGTGGTGTTTGTCCGCACGCCAGACGGTTTTGAGAAACGTGAAATTGTTCTCGGCCGCAGCGACGGCAATCAAACCGAAATTCGCTTCGGCGTCGAAGCTGGTGAGGAAGTGGCGGTGGTGAACTCCTTTGTGCTCAAGGCGCAGCTTGAAAAGGCTGAAGCCGAGCATTCGCACTGAGCACGGGAAAGCATCCTGCCATGATTGAACAAATTCTCCGCCTGTCTATTCAGCAGCGCCTAGTGGTGCTGATCGTTACGCTTGGTATCTGTATTCTCGGTGTGCAGTCGCTGCTAAAGCTGCCGATCGATGCTGTGCCGGATATCACCAACAACCAGGTGCAGATCAATGCTGTGGCGCCATCCCTGTCGCCTATGGAGATCGAAAAGCAGGTAACCTACCCGCTGGAAAACTCGTTGGCCGGCATCCCGGGTCTGGAATCAACCCGTTCGCTGTCGCGCAACGGGTTCTCCCAGGTCACCGCCATCTTCAGCGAAAAGACGAATATCTACTTCGCCCGCCAGCAGGTGGCGGAGCGCCTGGCTGAGGCGCGTGAATTGCTACCCAGCGGCATTGAGCCACGGCTGGGCCCGATCTCCACGGGCCTTGGCGAAGTCTATATGTGGCTGGTGCGTTTCAAGGCGGATAAGGGGACGATTGGCGGCGAGTCCGGCTGGCAGGCGGACGGCAGCTATATCACTGTCGAGGGCGAGAAGCTCGACACCGACGTGAAGCGCGCCACCTATTTGCGCACTGTGCAGGATTGGCTGGTGCGGCCGCAATTACGTAATGTCTCCGGTGTCGCGGGTATCGATTCCATTGGCGGCTATGTCAAAGAGTATCATGTACAGCCGAAACTCGACCGGTTGCTCGCCTTCGGCCTGACGCTGAACGACCTGTCTGATTCGATTCAGCGCAATAACAGCGCCATTGGTGCTGGTTTCCTGGAGCAGAATGGCGAGGGCTTGGTGGTCCGCGCCTATGGTCGCCTAGAGAGCGTCGATGATATCGGAAACGTGGTGGTTGCCACCAGGGATGGCGTGCCGGTCTATGTGCATGACGTCGCCACCGTCGATCTTGGCCATGAATTGCGCAGCGGTGCGGCCAGTTCGGCGGGCGAGGAGGTGGTGGTCGGCACCGCTCTGATGTTGATCGGCGGCAATAGCCGCACGGTAGCCGATGCGGTGCATGTGAAACTCACGGAGGTAAACCGGTCACTGCCAGCGGGAGTGGAGGCAGCGGCAGTCCTGAATCGGACCAAGCTGGTCGATGCCACCGTTGCGACCGTGGAAAAGAACCTGGCCGAAGGTGCGCTGCTGGTGATCGTGGTCCTGTTCCTGTTCCTCGGGAATATACGGGCGGCCATCATCACGGCTTTGGTCATACCCATCACTATGCTGATGACCGCAACGGGTATGCTGCAGGGACGCATCAGTGCGAATCTGATGAGCCTGGGTGCCCTGGATTTCGGCCTTATTGTTGATGGCGCCGTGATCATCACGGAAAACTGCCTGCGGCATCTGGCCGACAAGCAGCATGAGCTGCGCAGGACGCTAACTCGTCGCGAACGGCTGACAGAGGTGATGGTGGCATCCAAGGAGATGATACAGCCGTCGGTCTTCGGCCAGGCCATCATCATCGTCGTCTATGTGCCCATGCTGAGTTTCACGGGCGTGGAAGGCAAGATGTTCGAGCCTATGGCGCTGACCGTCATCATCGCCTTGGCCTGTGCCTTCGTGCTGTCGCTCACCTTCGTGCCGGCGATGATTGCCTTGTTTGTCACAGGCCCAGTGAAGGAGAAGGAGAGCCGTTTCATGGCGGCCGCACAAGATCGCTATGGAGCGCTGTTGAACCGTGTTGTCGGCATTCCAGGCCGTATCGCCGCGCTAGCGGCGGCGCTTTTCTTCGGCTCCCTGTTGCTGCTGACTCAGCTTGGCCAGGAGTTCATCCCCACGTTGGACGAGAAGGATATCGCCATGCATGCCATGCGAATCCCCAGCACGTCGCTGAACCAGTCCGCTGCCATGCAGAACCAGGTCGAGAAGACGGTGGCGCGCTTCCAGGAGGTAGCCACGGTCTTCTCCAAGACCGGTACGGCTGAAGTGGCATCCGACCCGATGCCGCCAAACGTGTCCGACACCTTCATTATCCTGAAGCCGCAGGAAGAATGGCCGAACCCGGACAAGACCAAGGCGCAGCTGATCCGTGAGATCGAGCAAGCCGTTGGCCGCGTGCCGGGCAACAACTACGAGTTCACGCAGCCAATTCAGATGCGTTTCAATGAGCTGATCGCCGGCGTGCGCTCTGATGTTGCCGTGAAAGTCTATGGCGATGACTTCGATACATTGCTTGAGACCGCTAACGCAGTGGCAGCGGTGCTGCGCGGCGTTAACGGTGCCAGCGATGTAAAGGTGGAGCAGGCGGCCGGCTTGCCCTATCTCAATATCCGGCTGAAAAAGCGTGAGATCGCCCGGCGTGGTCTCAGTGTGTCGCAGGTGCAGCAGGTCATTGCCACGGCGATCGGCGGCCATGAAGCCGGCGCACTATACGAAGGTGACAAGCGCTTCGATATCGTGGTGCGTCTGGCTGATCCGGTGCGCAGCAATCTGGAGGTGCTGCATAATCTGCCAGTGCCACTGCCTGGCAGCGGCCGTCTGGCCACGATCCCGCTGCGCCAGCTCGCCGACATCGAGATAAACGAAGGACCGAATCAGATCAGCCGGGAAAATGGCAAGCGCCGTGTCGTGGTGCAGGCCAATGTTCGCGGTCGAGACATTGGCTCAATGGTGCGTGACGCCCAGGCGCAGATTTCTGCCCGGGTGTCTCTGTCCCCTGGTTATTGGATCGCCTGGGGTGGGCAGTACGAAAACCTCATTGCGGCCAAAAACCGGTTGCTCGTTGTCGTGCCGCTCTGTTTCGCTGCGATCTTCTTCCTCCTGTTCATGGCATTAGGCAGTGTGCGGGATGCCTTAATCGTCTATAGCGGCATTCCCTTTGCCTTGGTCGGTGGCATTTTGGCTCTGGCATTGCGCGGCATGCCGATTTCGGTTTCGGCTATTGTCGGTTTTATCGCTTTATCTGGCATCGCCGTGCTCAACGGGCTGGTGATGGTCAGCCGTATCCAGCAGGAGATGGCGGAGGGTGTCGACAAGGTGGCCGCCGTCATTGACGGTGCGGTCGCGCGCCTGCGCCCCGTGCTGATCACAGCACTGGTTGCCTCTCTCGGGTTCGTACCGATGGCAATCGCATTGGGTACGGGCGCCGAGGTACAGAAGCCCATCGCCACTGTGGTGATAGGTGGGCTTATCAGCTCGACGTTGCTGACCTTGCTGGTGCTGCCGGCGCTCTACGCTCGCTTCGGTACTGGGCGGCAGACCGGTGGTGATGAACTTGATCCTGTCATCAGTCACCAGCCTCATGCCGCAGCAGGAGAATGACCATGCAGAAACGCTTCTTCGCAGTCTCGACTCTGGTCCTGTTACTGAGTGGGTGTAGTTGGTCCCAGGGGGAGTATCACGCCGGAATTCGGCAAGGATGCCAAGCCAAGGGGTTGCTACCTGATACTCCTGCTTTCCAGGAATGCTTCGCCAGGGAGCTACATGAGGATCACTCTTTCGCCCCGAGCATCAACCCACGCTTTAAAGGACATGACTGGCGCCATGACATGGAATAGCCACAGGATGCATATCTTGGGGAAAGGTACCGCCGTCGCTCTTGTCATATTAGCGCTATGTCCTGACGCCGCTCGAGCCCATCAGGACGAGATCGGAACCTTGATAATCCAGCATGCCTATGCCGAACCGGCCGTTCTGGGCGGTGAAACGCTGGTCCGGCTTGCCATAGAGAATAATGGTGCATCGGTGCGGCAGTTCATCCGCCTGCATTCCGACGCGGCTGAGGCAAGCCAGATCGAGGTAAGAGTGGCGCCTGGTCGCTTCGTGCCGATCGGCTCAATGGCGGTACTGCCTGGTGAGGTCCTGGATCTGGAAGAGACTGCCCGTGTCCGATTGTTGCGCCTGCGGCGCCCTCTTGCCGCCGGCGGCAGCCTGGAGGCATGCCTCGACTTCGCCGACGGCCGCGAGAAGCGGATTCAGGTCACAGTTGGGAAGTTCGAGTTGATCAACTAGGTCTGCGATGACGAAGGATCCGTAAGATCTCCAAAAGGCTGCCATCATCTTGATCGTGAGTAGCCTCGCCGCTGGTGCAAGTGCTGACATTAAGCCCCTTCTAACTTCCAAAAAAGCTGGGGATATTCTGCGGAGATAGCAACTCAGGGGGTGCTCAACTGTGCCTTCTTGGCGGAAGTCGGGGTCAATCTGACGCCCTGTGGGCAAAGAGAAATACGGCAGCATTTCCAACGTAGTACGAGCCGAAATACGCTGCCCGAATGTGATCCCAAATACGCATGGCACCTATTGATTTTCCAGCCGTTCCTATACATCAGCCTATAGGACGAAAGGTTGGAGATTATGCCAAAAAGGTTGTCAGACTCTGCGAATCGTGGCATTTTTGGCCGGGTAAAGGTTGCCCGGCGCCCCCAAAAGGTTGCCGGGCAAGTGATTCTGGGGGATCGACGAATGGCGGTGGGCGCGCTCAAACCAAGCTATGTCTCTCCAATACCTGTGGCTGATGAGCCATCGTACGGAGAGCAATACGCCCGTCTTTTGGATGCAGCATTAAGAGGGGATTTTTCACTTATTAAAAGGGGGTAAGCGGATTAAATGGTTGATCTTACCTTTGCATGAGAGTGAGACAGACCGGCATCTCATCGGATTATCTGGTTGATGCTTCACCTACTGCTGGTGCATGTTTCCTTCGCTAATTCCAGCAAGAACCCCACACGCTTCAACTTCCCGGTCATCGTTGCAACTCGCTCTCAGTGAAACGAGTTGTTTCTCAAGCGCTTGCAGAGCGGTTATCTGCGACCGCACATGAGAGATGTGATCATCGAGCAAGGCGTTGACGGCGGTACAAGGCTGATGAGGGTCGTCCTGATAGCTCTGTAGTTCGTGAATCTCAGCCAGTGACAGGCCCAGGATTCTGCAGCGACGGATGAAGGCCAGCCCCTCACCATGCTTCTCGGTATAGACACGGTAACCGTTGTCCTGCCGATCAGGCGGCGGCAACAAGCCCTGCTGTTCATAGAAGCGGATCGTCTGTGTTTCGACCCCTACCAACTGCGCCAACTGACCAATGCGCATCAGCCTCCTCCCCAACGGATTCTTTACTCTATTGACCTTATAGTAGCTTTATAGTTTTAAATGGTACCACAACATTGTTCAAGTGGAGTCGTATCATGAGCAAATCCTGTGGTGGCGCCTGTGGCGGTGATGCAACGTCCGCAGCGGATACCGATATACAGGCCTCCTCCGAGGCGCCAGGGAGATGGGTCAGTGTTTATGCCGTGCCGAAGATGGACTGTCCATCAGAAGAACGAATGATTCGCCTAGCCCTGAACGGCTTTGAGGAGATTCGGGCGCTGTCCTTCGACTTGTCGAACCGCCGGCTGAAGGTCGTGCATGACGGCGAGGTCGAGCCCGTCACCTCGAAACTGAAGACCTTGGGGCTAGGCGCCTCGCTTCAGGAAACCGTCGCTGCAAATCCGGAGACCATCAAGGCCGCCGAGTTTTCGGCAGCTTCTGCTAAGCAAGAATCCGGGACCCTGCGCTGGTTGCTCGGCATCAATGCACTTCTGTTCGTGGTGGAAATGACTGCCGGTCTGATCGCCCAGTCCACCGGCCTGATTGGAGAATCCCTGGACAATTTTGCCGATGCGGCGGTGTACGGGCTTGCCCTTTATGCGGTTGGACATAGCGTGAAAATGCAGGTACGTGCCGCGCATCTTGCTGGTGTACTGCAACTGATCTTGGCTGTGGGCGTGCTCGTAGAGGTGGTGAGACGCTTTGTATTCGGTAGTGAGCCTGAATCGCTGGTGATGATGGCTATCGCATTCGTCGCATTGATTGCCAATACCAGTTGTCTGCTGCTCATATCCAAACATCGGGAAGGCGGGGCGCACATGAAGGCAAGCTGGATATTCTCGGCCAACGACGTGGTGATCAACCTGGGGGTCATCACCGCCGGCGCCCTGGTCGCGTGGACCGGTTCCAATTATCCGGATCTGATTATCGGCACCATCGCGGGGGGCATTGTACTTAACGGTGCCAGACGCATTTTGGCGTTGAAGGGTTAAATAATGCTCATTATTGGCAAAAAGCTCTCGCCGTATGCCCTATTGTCCATATCGGGCCTGCTGGCAGCGTCTGATCAGGCTGTAAAGTGGCTGGTGCAGCAATCAATGGCCTATGGCGAGTATGTTTCGGTGACCCCGTTCTTTAACTGGGTGCACCTATGGAACACCGGTGCCGCATTCAGTCTTTTTGCGAATGGTGGAGGCTGGCAGCGCTACTTTTTTATCGGAATCGCGGTAGTGGTCTCGATTTTTCTGATCAAGCTGATCCTTGAAAATCGTCATAAAGGAGAAGCCATCGCTTACAGTCTTATCCTCGGTGGCGCCATGGGCAACCTGATTGACCGGGTCTTTCGCGGCTATGTTGTGGATTCCTTTGATTTCTATTGGCGAGACTGGCATTGGCCGGCCTTCAACCTGGCTGATATTGCAATTGTCCTCGGTGCCTTACTTTTCGTTTCCAGCAGCTTGTTGGGTAAAAAAGCAAACACCAATGCCGAGCCGGATGGATCTGACTGACACCTACGCCTATACAACACCATGACCGAACTTCCCGACAACATCCTTCACCTGCCGCAATACCAAGTACTGGGCTGCAAATCAACCGACGACGAAATGCACTTCCAGGTGGACGTGCCCGATCCCATCGCCTGCGAGGAATGCGGCGTGCAGGGTGAGTTCGTACGGTTCGGCAAGCGTGACGTTCCCTATCGTGATCTGCCCATCCACGGCAAGCGGGTCACTCTCTGGGTGGTCCGCCGCCGATACACCTGCCGGGCCTGCAAGACAACATTCAGGCCCCAGCTACCGGAGATGGAGGACGGATTCCGTATGACACTGCGGCTGCATGAGTACGTGGAGAAGGAATCCTTCAACCACCCCTACACCTTTGTGGCGGCACAGACCGGCCTGGACGAGAAGACGGTGCGCGACATCTTCAACGCCCGCGCCGAGTTCCTGGGGCGCTGGCACCGCTTCGAGACGCCCCGCATCCTGGGCATTGACGAGCTATACCTGAACAAGCGCTACCGCTGCATTCTGACCAACATTGAGGAGCGAACCCTGCTCGACCTGCTGGCCACCCGCCGCCAGGACGTGGTGACCAACTACCTGATGAAGCTGAAAGACCGGCAGAAGGTCGAGATCGTCAGCATGGACATGTGGAACCCCTACCGGGCAGCGGTCAAGGCTGTGCTGCCCCAGGCCCGTATCGTGGTCGATAAGTTCCATGTGGTGCGCATGGCCAACGATGCCCTAGAGAGAGTGCGCAAGGGCCTCAGAAAGGAGCTGAAACCGTCCCAGAGCCGGACTCTCAAGGGAGACCGGAAAATCCTGCTGAAACGCGCTCACGAAGTCTCAGACCGGGAGCGCCTCATCATGGAGACCTGGACAGGCGCGTTCGCGCAACTGCTGGCCGCCTACGAGCACAAGGAGCGCTTCTACGGCATCTGGGACGCCACCACACGGCTCCAGGCAGAAGCCGCCCTGGACGAGTGGATAGCCACCATCCCGAAGGGCCAAAAGGAAGTCTGGAGCGATCTGGTCAGGGCAGTGGGAAACTGGCGCGAAGAGACCATGACCTACTTCGAGACGGACATGCCCGTCACCAACGCTTACACGGAGTCCATCAACCGACTGGCCAAGGACAAGAACCGTGAAGGGCGCGGTTACTCCTTCGAGGTGATGCGGGCACGAATGCTCTACACCACGAAGCACAAGAAGAAGGCACCGACTGCGAAGGTCTCTCCTTTCTACAAGAAAACCATCGGTTACGGACTGCCGGACTTCGCAGAGGAACTCAACTACGGAGTCGATCTATCAACCATCTGAGGGTGGTATCAGATTGATGGGGTGAAGGTGCCCCATCAACCATTAAATCCGTATACCCGAAATTCCTTAACCTGGGTCTGCCGGCCGAACTCAGCATCCGGACCAGGCGCTCCCTCCGAATCCCGGTTTGCTGGGCCAAGCCTTTAAAGCCACAAGTGGCTTCCACATAGTAGCCCATGGTTTGCAGGGCGATCCTGGGTTGATCGTTCAGCTGCTTTACTGCCTTCTCAAGCAGCCTTCTCCTGGCGGCGCGGCTCCGCCTGGCTCTGGCGACAATAATGGTTTGCGGGTCGGCTTTGGTCCGAGGCATGGCATACCTGCAGGTGGTTCCCCTGGTGCCGGGCGGTCGTTGGGGCAAGCCGCCGGCCCCCGTCTGGGCCGCATTGTGCCATGAACTCGCCCCGGGGACTGGATCTATAAAGTCTGGGCTGAGGGCAGTTTCCAGGCCGGTGCTCGGTCAAATACAGGTATTGTCAGGAAAGACGGTTCTTTTGCCGGAAGTTGTCAGAAAAGATGGTGATAAATTGTCATCCGACTCGGTACGACTCGCCGGAATCGGCCCGAAAATTGTCAACTAACGTGGTTTCCGACAGTAAAATACAAAATTCTTCTAAAAACCATCTTATAATTATTGACTGACAGGAAGACTGAGCTCTCCAAGAATAATCTGGAGCGTCAAGCCATAGTTGGCTGTCCAGTGAAACATGAATCCGCTAACATCTTCATTTCCTACTGCCTTAGCTATCCTTGCGATCACTAGCAAGCACCAGAATAGGGCCTCCCGGCAAAGCTGCTGATTCTCGAATAACGCCTGTCTGTTCTCCACAAGTCCGTGAACGGTAATATTTCCCGGTATTGTCAAAGACGAAGGTATCCATCGTGGATGGACTATCTCATTGCGAATGCGAGAAAGCGTGAATATTTGATCAATCAGCTGATCTTGGTCCTGGATTGGCTGATCGAATGTCAATGTGATTAATTCCCGTATTTTTTGTGAAAGAGAACCGTGACTTTGCTCAACGCGCCTTAGGATCGCGTCATCTCCTAATTCCAACCCTCGATGATGGAAGAAGGTATTGGTAAAGGCTTCTAAACCGGTGAGGCTCATTAAAAACGATTGTAGGCCGTATTGGCGGCGCAGTTCGCTTTGCTCTTGTTGATCCATCTGATCAAGGTTGAGAGCAGCGAGCTTGAAATAGATCGTAACGACGCTGAACAACTGCTCAAGTTTTAGATCACCCTGATGGGACTCCTCATCCTTGAACATTTGGCTGATCTTACCATTGGCATCAATATCGAACAGAAAATGCGGCATACTGGATATCCTTTGATTGATTGCGCCCGACTTCCATCTCTCTTTTTTATAAGACTGTCTGATCGCTCCGGATATTCCCAGCTTTGCGCATAGCTGGCGCCGGTGATCGGTGCTTTGGGGCGTCGTTTGAACGACGCGACGGGCAGTGGATTGTCGACGACGATACGGGTCCGCCGGTTCGCGCGCCGATCATGATTGATGCCGCCGGGCGTTCGGCGCGGCTGCTCGGCCAGCCCAGCTAACACGGGGCGCCGCTCGTCGCACTTTATCAGGCCGCATGGCCAGAGAAAAACGCCGCGATGGAGCGAACCTTTATCGATGCCCTGCCCGATGGCTAGCTCTATGCCGGCAAACGGGCCGATAATAGCTAGGCCATCGGCTATCATACCCGGCCCGAAGCGGTCGTGCGGCTGCGTGGCCACACGCGCCGTTCTGCTGGCCGCCGCGCCGCATCTCGCCGCCTGTCTTGGCAGGCTGACATGATAGGGCGCGCTGTTGAGCCGCGATGCCCGCAGCCTTTTTGCCACCACTCCCAGCAGGCCGGGCTGGTTCGCGTTCGGCGATGCTGCACTGGCATTCGATCCGATCGCCGGACAGGGCCGCTGCGCATCCCGCCGCCGAGGCGATCCTGGCGCAGTCGGACGCCGACGTTTATGCAGCGGAACTGGCGCGCGTCTCAGCGATCTATTTCGAACGACGGCAGGCGCTTTATTCGGCAGAAGCGCGCTGGTCCGATCATGCCTTTTGGCTAGGGCAGCACGTTTAGACTTATGACGATGCCCGCCCCTCACCCGCCGAAAATCACGGCCAAGTCAGGTTCCTGCACCGGGTCGCGGTTGAGGTTGAGGCGGTTTTCGATATGGCTGAAATGATCGCGCGAGAGCCGCAATGCGGCTTCGAGATTGCGGGCGCGTAGCGCGGCGACGATAGCGCCATGTTCGTCGACGGCGCAGAGCGAGGCCTGTGCCGGTTCGTAGACCGAGACCATCAGCGATGAGCGGCTGAGCAATTCACGCAGGAAACGCGACAATTCAGCATTGCCGAGCGAATCCGCCAGCAGCAGGTGGAAGGCACCGGAAAGCCGCACCGAGGCGGCGCGATCGCCCCGCTGAGCGGCGACGCGTTCGGCGGCGAGATGCTGCTCGAGCGCGGCCAGGATATTGTCGTTCAGCACGCGCAGCAATTGCTCGATGATGCCGGCCTCAAACACCCGATGCGCCTCATAAACCATGCGCACATCCTCCACACTGGGCCGGGGCACAAAACAGCCGCGATTGGGGATGATTTCAAGCCGGCGCTCGGCGGCCAGGCGATGCAGCAATTTGCGGATACGCTCGCGCGACACACCAAACAACGCCGCCAGCCGCTGTTCGGGCAGCTTGGTGCCAGCCTTGAGCCGGCCATGCAGGATGGCATCGGCGATGCGGGCATAGATCGCCTCGTCGATGCTCGTCGCGGTTTTCTTTATGCTGCGCTGCCTGGCTGCTGGTTTCGGCCGCTGTTTCACGTCTCTGCCCTGCATCGCTCAAGAAATGTGCACAATCGTGAATATTTTGTGCACAATATTGCCTGGGGATTTTCGCGGGACTTGGCCGGCGAAAAGTGAAACGCCATGTTTCGCAATTGCTTATACAAATTGTGCACATTTGGCACAAGCTTTGCGTAGCGTCTTGCATGGCGCCGGCTGGCGCAAGCAAAACAGGGCAAGGCAAGGAAAGGCCAAGGGCATGACCAACAAGCAGATTTCCCGCAGGACAATGCTGAAGCGCAGCCTGGCCGCCGGTGGCGCGGCGCTGGGCGGTGCTTCGCTGGGCTTCACCGCTGCGCCCGGCCTGCTGCGCGCCCAGCCGAAGGAGATCGTGATCGGTGGCCCGGCCGGCGCCGCCAAGTATTTCAACGCCGATATCTTTCCGCTGATGGAAAAGCAGATCGGCGCCAAGATTCTGTATGAAGGCACCAATTCGCTGACCAATCTGCAAAAGATGCAGGCCGACAAGGCGGCGCCGAAAATGTCGGTGGTGGTGATGGACGATCCGGTGATGATCGCCGCGGCCGAGCAGGATTTGATCGTGAAGATGGGCATCGGCGCCGTGCCGACCATCGGCAAGATCAATCCCGCCGCCGTGCATCGCGATGCGCTATGGGTGAATTACCAGCAGCCCTGGGCCGGCATCGCCTTTAACAGCAGCCGGCTGAAAACCCCGCCAAGCTCCTGGACCGCCTTGTGGGATGCCGGCAACAAGGGCCGCATCATCGTGCCGTCGCTGAACAACACCGAGGGCTACTGGACCCTGCTGGTGGCGGCGCATCTGGAAACCGGCAAGCCGTTCAAGGAAGCGCAATACGAGATCGAGGCCGGCTTCAACAAGCTGAAAAGCCTGAAGCCCAACCTGCTCACCATCTACACCAATGCGCCGCAGGCGATAAACCTGCTGGAACAGGGCGAGGCGTCGCTGATCGCCGGGCAATTCTCGGCCTACACGCTGATCCGCAAGGCGGATGGCTCGCCGATTGATCTGGCGATCCCCAAGGAAGGTGGCTTTGCCATGCCATCGGGCCTGGCCAAAGTGAAGAACGCACCCGGCGGTGCGCTGGCCGATGCGGCGCTGGAAGCATTCCTCAGCCCGGAAGTGCAAAGCGTGCTGGCGGCCAAGGCTTTTGTGGCGCCGGTCAATCCCGCCGCCACCAAGCCGGCCGGCTTCCCCGATGCCACCACGTTGTTTGCGCCGGATTGGGCACATTTCGCCAAGGGCCGCGCCGGCTGGATTGAGCGCTGGAACCGCGAATTGCTGTGAGCCGGCCATGATGGGTAGCCAGGGCATGGCCAGCAAGGGCACAACAGGCGGCAAGGCGGCGGAATTGCTGGTGCAGGGCGCCTCCAAACGCTACGGCCCGGCGATTGTGCTCGACCGGGTGGACCTTGCGGTGAAGGCCGGCGAACTGGTCACGCTGCTTGGCCCTTCGGGTTGCGGCAAAACCACCCTGCTGCGCGCCATTGCCGGCCTGGTGCTGCCCGATAGCGGGCAGATCCTGATCGATGGCCGCGATGTCACCCGGCTGCCGCCGCATAAGCGGCAAGTGGGCGTGGTGTTTCAGAATTACGCGCTGTTTCCGCATCTCAGCGTTGCCGGCAATGTCGCCTTCGGGCTGCGCCAGCAAGGCGTGGCCGCTGATACC
Organism: Alphaproteobacteria bacterium UBA7691; assembly: GCA_002482765.1. GTDB lineage: Bacteria > Pseudomonadota > Alphaproteobacteria > Ferrovibrionales > Ferrovibrionaceae > Ferrovibrio. Next base: position 46,286 of record DLGP01000096.1, on the reverse strand, counting down.
ATTCAGGAAACCGTCTTGCGCTATCTTGGCCTGGTGCATCTGGCGCATCTGGCCGAACGGCCGATCTCGGCCCTGTCCGGCGGCCAGCAGCAGCGCGTGGCCCTGGCCCGCGCCCTGGCGGTGCAGCCAAGCGTAATCCTGTTTGACGAGGCATTAAGCGCACTGGACCGCAATCTGCGCGAGGAAATGCAGGTGGAACTGCGCCGCCTGCTGCGCCAGATCGGCACCACGGCGATTTTTGTCACCCACGATCAGGATGAAGCGCTCACCATGTCGGATCGCATCGCCGTGATGCATGGCGGCCGCATCGAGCAATATGCCGATCCGAAAACCATCTATGCCGCGCCGGCCAGCCTGTTTGCCATGGGCTTCATCGGCCAATCCACCCAGCTCAAGGGCCAGGTTGCCGCCGTGCCGGAACCTGGCCGCGTGATTGTGCAAACCCCGGCCGGGCCGATACTGGCTGCGGCAAATTTCAGCCCCGGCTCGGCGGTGGTGGTGGCGGTGCGGCCGGAATATCTGCGCCCCGGTGCGCCGGCCCAGCCGGCCGAGAGCAATGCCATCCAGGGCCGCCTGGAAACCATCGTGTTCCATGGCGCGCATAGCATGCTGCATATCGATACCGGCAACGGCGCCCGCGTGGTGGCGCAACTGGCCGGCGGCAGCAACGTGCCGGCGGAAGGCGAAAACATCACGCTGCATTGGCCGGTGGCGCAAACCTTTGTCTATCCCGATCCGGCGCCCGCTGCATGATCGCCTGGCTCACCCGCTCGGAAAAACTGCCCAGCCTCGGCCTGCTGCTGCCGGCTCTGGTGCCGCTGGCTGGCCTGTTTGTGCTGCCGCTGGCCTTGCTGCTGCCGGTCAGCCTGTCCGGGCCGCAGGGTTTGAGCCTGGCCGCCTATGGCAAGCTGCTGGGCGATGGCTATTACCTGGGCATCATCTGGAATTCGCTGAAATTCGCCGGCCTCACCACGCTGTTTGCCTTTCTGATCGGCTATCCCGCCGCCTTCGGCCTCACCTATCTGCGCGGTGGCCTGCGCAGCGCCTTGCTGCTCACGCTGTTCCTGCCGCTCTCGATTGGCGTGATTGTCAAAGCCTTTGCCTGGACCGTGCTGCTGCGCTCCACCGGCGTGGTGAACAAGACCCTGCAAGCGCTGCATATCATCGACGAGCCGATCCGCCTGATCTTCACCGAAACCGCGCTGATCGTCGGCGCCGTGAACATCTTCCTGCCCTTCATGATCCTGTCGGTTTATGCCGTGGTGGCGCAGATCGACCGCCGCCTGGGCGAAGCCGCCGCCACACTCGGTGCACCGCCGCTATCGTGTTTCCTGCGTGTTACGCTGCCGCTCAGCCTGCCCGGCATCATCGCCGGCACCGCGCTGGTATTCTCGCTCGCTGTTTCCGCCTATGTGGTGCCTACCCTGCTGATGGGCGAACGCTACCAGACCCTGCCCACCCTGATCGCCAAATCCTTCCTGCTCACCCGCGAACCGGCCTTCGGCGCCGCGGCCGGGGCGGTACTGCTGGCGATTGCCCTGGCCGTGGTGCTGCTCAGCGGCAAGCTGGGCAAGCCACGCGCATGAAGCGGGAGGCACAACCATGATCGGCCGCATCGCCATCGGCATCTGCATTGCCTGCATCCTGCTGGCAGCGGTTTTCCTGCTAGCGCCTTTGCTGGTGATTGTCGGCACCAGCTTTTCGCCCACACCGGTTTTTGATCTGCCCAGCGGCGATCTGTCGCTGCGCTGGTATGCCCGCATCGGTCGGCTGGATGGCTTCTGGCCGGCGCTGCTACTGACGTTGGAAATCGCTGCGCTATCCACCTTTGCTGCGCTGGTGCTCGGCACCCTGGCCGCCATCGGCATTCAGCGCGGCCGCCTGCCCGGCACTGATCTGCTTACCGCCCTGCTGGTTTCGCCGCTGATGCTGCCCGGCCTGGTGATCGGCATTGCGCTGCTGCAATTCTTCCGCATGGCCGGCCTCACCGCTGCGCATCCGGCGCTGCTGCTGGCGCATCTGATCATCACCCTGCCCTATGTGGCGCGCACCATGCTGGCCGGCCTGTCGCGCTTTGATTTCACCCTGATTGATGCGGCGCGCTGCCTGGGTTGCAGCTTTCCCGCCGCCATCACCAAGGTGATGGTGCCGGCATTGGCCCCGGCGTTTTTCACCGCCGGCTTCTTCGCCTTCCTGGCCTCGTTCGACAATTACCCGATCTCGATTTTCCTCACCGATGCGCGCACCAAAACCCTGCCGATCAAGCTGCTGCAATATATCGAGGAAGCCCCCGATCCAACCCTGGCCGCGCTTTCCACCCTGATCCTGGCCGCCACCCTGCTGCTGTTGCTGCTGGGTGAGAAATTTGTTGGCCTCAACCGCATGGCCGGAACCGGAGACTGAGCTTGGCCGATTTGAGCAATACCCAGATTTTCCCAGCCCGCGACCTGATCGGCTATGGCGGCCAGCCACCGGCGATCCGCTGGCCCGGCAATCGCGCCGTGGCGGTATCCTTTGTGATCAATTTTGAGGAAGGCGCCGAATATACTGTATCGGGCGGCGACGCGCATAACGAGGCGATCTACGAGGTGGTGCACCTGCTGGATGGCCGCGATCCCTGTATCGAAAGCCATTTTGAATATGGCACCCGCGCCGCCTGGTGGCGCGTTATGGACCTGTTTGATCGCTATGATGCCAAGGCTACGGTCAGTGCCTGCGGCCTGGCTGTGCAGCGCTCGCCGCTGCTGGCGCAGGATGCGGTGCGGCGCGGGCATGAGGTTTCCGCGCATGGCTGGCGCTGGGAAAGCCATGCCGATCTGGCTGAGGCCGAGGAACGCGCCCGTATCGCCAAGACCGTGCAGGCGATCCAGGCTGCCACCGGGCAGCCGCCGCGTGGCTGGCACACCCGCTCGGCATCCTCGCCCAACACAAGGCGACTGCTGGTGGAAGCCGGCAATTTTCTCTACGACAGCGACGCCTATAACGACGACCTGCCCTATTTTGTGCCGGTGGCCGGCAAGCGGCATCTGGTGCTGCCTTATGCCTTCGACACCAACGACATGCAATTCCAGAATACGCAGCGTTTCGGCACTGGCGGCGCCTTTGCCGCCTATGTCATCGATGCCTATGACTGGCTGGCACGCGAGGGCGGCAACGCGCCACGCATGTTATCCATCGGCCTGCATCTGCGCATGATCGGCCGGCCCGGCCGCATCGGCGCACTGGAAACAATCCTGACGCATATTGCCGGTTCCAGCAAAGCCTGGATCGCCACCCGCGAACAGATTGCACGCCACTGGCTGGCGCAGCAGCCGGATCAGGGCTTCAACGCCGCGAAATAATCCAGCACTTCCTGGCGGCTCACCACATCGCCATATTTGGACTGGATATCAAACAGATTGGCCTGATGTGGCGCCGCATGGCGATCACCAACACATTCCTCCGGCACGATCACACGGAAGCCGTGTGAGCAGCCATCCACCGCCGTGGCGCGCACGCAGCCGCTGGTGGAGCAGCCGGTGAGGATCAGCGTATCCACGCCCATCCACACCAGCATCGCCGCCAGATTGGTGCCGAAAAACGCGCTGGGATACTGCTTCACCAGGATGGTATCCGCTGCGGCGGGCGGCAATTCAGGCACAATATGGGTCAGCGGATTATCGCTGGTCATGCTCTTGAGCAAAGGCACCTTGGCGACAAAGGCGCCGCCATTGCGACCCTCGGCATCATAGATCACCTGGGTGTAAACCAGCGGCACGCCAGCCGCCCGCGCCGCAGCATAAAGCGGCACCGAGGCGGCGACGGCATCCACCACACCCTGGGCAAACAAAGCTGCCCCTGGCGTGGTATAGGCCAGCACAAAATCAATCGACAGCAAAACCGGCCGGCGGCCGAAACCGATCCGGCCATTAAATGCCTTGCTGTAATTCTCGGCCAGATCCTGTGCCGTTTCCATCTTCGCCCCCTGCCCGATCAGACGCTGGATTCCAGCGCGGCATGCTCGCGCTCGAATTGCCATACCTGTTCAAAACCCATCAGCTTGGAAAATTCCATGAAGTCGTAGAATTCGATATCCTGCCCGGCTGTGGAGCCGGTGGCATGAATTGCGCCATAGCAGCGGCGCAGGGCCGCGCCCACAGCCAGGAAACCGGCAGCGGGAAAGATTGCCAGCGCATAACCCAATTCCTGCAACCGCGCCGCCGAAAGCACCGGCGTGCGGCCACCTTCCACAATATTGGCCAGCAGGGGCTGATCGAAGCTGCGGCAGATTTTCTCCATCTCGGCTTCGCTTTCCGGCGATTCCACAAACAGCACGTCGGCGCCCGCCTTGGCATAGGCTTCAGCCCGGCGCAAAGCTTCATCCAGGCCAAGTGTGGTGCGCGCATCGGTACGCGCCACGATCAGGAAATCGCTGCTATCGCGGCTTTCCACCGCCACCTTGATCTTGGCCACCATATCGGCGCAGGGGATCACCCGGCGGCCCGGCGTGTGGCCGCATTTTTTCGGGAATTCCTGATCTTCGAGCTGAATTGCCGCAGCGCCGGCTTTCTCATAACCACGCACGGTATGCTGCACATTCAAGAGGCCGCCATAACCGGTATCGCCATCGGCAATCAGCGGCGCCTTGGTGCCGCCGGCAATCAGGCCAACACGGCCCACCATATCGCTATAGGTGGCCAGGCCGGCATCGGGCAGGCCAAGATGCGAGGCCACGGTGCCGTAGCCGGTCATGTAGAGCGCATCAAAACCCATGGCATCAGCAACACGGGCCGAAATCATGTCGAACACGCCCGGGGCGCTGAGCAGCTTGCCACTGCCGAGCCGTTGGCGCAGGGAATACGGGTGAGACACGGGATACTCCTGATCGTTACTACTGAGAAACGGGGGGCAAGGGCAGCGCGGTGCCAATCATCGCATCCCGCGTTACCAACGCTGCAAGCTCGGCTTCGCTCATGCCTTCGCTGCCGGCCGGACGTAAAGGCAGCACCAGATAGCGCAGATCGGCCGTGCTGTCGGAAACCCGCACTTCCACCGTATCGGGCAGGTGCGTGCCGAATTCTGCCAGCACTTGGCGCGGCTGCACCACCACACGCGAACGATATTCGGTGGATTTATACCAGGCTGGCGGAATGCCCAGCAGCATGCGCGGATAGCAGGAGCAGAGTGTACATACCACCACGTTATGCAAATCCGGTTTGTTCTCCAGCACCACCAGCTCCAGCGGGGTCTGGATGCCCAGGCCAAAAGTTTCGTTGATTGCAGCCAGGGGTGCCGCCAGCAGGCGCTGTTTGAAGGCCGGATCGGTCCACGCCTTGGCCACCACCTGGGCGCCCAAGGCCGGTGTGCGGCTATCCTGCGCATCAATCTGGCGATGGATATCCTCGGCGCTCAATATACCCTTCTCATCCAGCAATTCGCGGATGGCGGTTTCCAGCAGCACTTCATACCGATCAGCGTGATCCTCGCTGGTGATCGGCGCGTGATCGTGCTCATGGTCATGGTCATGGTCGTGCTGATGCGGATGGCTGTGATCATGCGCCATGGTGTTGCTCCGTCATTGGTTCCAGCCAATGGCCATATAGATCGGCATAAAGGCTATCCTGCGCATTGCCCTGATATTCCGGCCAGAGATCGGCCTGGCGAAAACGCACGCGATATAACAGGCGCATCGGCAGCCCTGGTTTGTGGAAGGCAAGAAGCGATGGGTCGCGGTAGAAGCCAACCACTTCGGATATTTCGCCCGGCCGGCCGCGCAGGTAACATGGCGTACGGCAATGCGCCTCAGGCGGTTGCCGCCGCACCTGCACACGGGTGCCGACCGGCAATGCCTGGCCCGGCTTTGCTGGCACGGCGCTCATGCCGCGCTCCGCTGCCGCGCCCGGATGGCGGCAATGCGCATTTCGATCTCGTCATGGGTCAGGATATTCTGCTCCACCAGCAGATCGCGGATGGCGCGGATCCATTTGTCGTAATAGCCAAACTTGCGGTAATCCTCGATGGTGTTCTGCTCAATGGCGCGGCGCAGCGCATCCACCTTGAACGCATCCACCTTGGGGCTGGTAAGCAGCATCACCAAGGCATCAATGCGTTTTTCATGCAGCGTCACGGCATGTTCATCAAGATGCAGCGCGCCATCCACCTGGCCGCCTACATCATTCACCCGTCTTTCCATGCCCATCTCCTCCCGCTTGATCGCCGCTTAAGCGGCGAATACCTGAATATGCTGCGCCGGCAGCCGGATGCCGATCATGGCTCCGCGCTGGCCAAGCTGAAGCTGTGCCACCTGGGCCGCCGAGGCATTGATCTGGAAAGCGCCGCCATCACTGAGCCGCGTATGCACTTCCACCAGGCTGCCTTTGTAAACGCATTCCACCAGTTCAGCCGCCAATGCACCATCCGCCTGGCTGTGCGGCGCCAATTCGACATGCTCCGGGCGGATACCCAGGATGATGGCATCGCTGCCCGCAGGCAGCGGCAGAGGCAGGTGCAGCCTGATGCCGGCCGCCAGCTCCACCTGACCGCCCCGGCCATCGCGCGCCGTGACTCTGCCCGGCAGAATGTTGGAGCTGCCAAGGAATTCCATCACCTCACGCGAGCCAGGTGTTTCATAAAGCTGGGCCGGCGCACCGATTTCGCGGATACTGCCATTGAACATAACCGCCACACGATCAGCCAGCGACAGCGCTTCTTCCTGATCATGCGTCACAATGATCGTGGTTATGCCAAGCCGGCGCTGCAACTGCTTCAGTTCCACTTGCATCTGATCGCGCAGCTTGCGATCCAGCGCGCCCAGCGGTTCATCCAGCAACAGGATATCCGGCTGAATAACCAGGGCGCGGGCCAATGCAACACGCTGGCGCTGACCACCGGAAAGATTGGCCGGAAAACGCTCGCCGACATGCCCCAATTGCACCATCGCCAGCGCATCGGCCACCCGCTTGGTTATCTCCGGCTTCGGCAGCCGGCGCATCTGCAAGCCATAAGCCACATTCTCGGCAATGGTCATATGCGGAAACAGGGCATAATCCTGAAATACCAGGCCAACATTGCGCTTGTAGGGCGGCGTGCCATGCATGGCCTGGCCGGCAATCTGCACACTGCCCTGCTGCGGCTGGGTGAAGCCGGCAATCACCCGCAAAGTGGTGGTCTTGCCGCAGCCCGAAGGCCCGAGCAACGCCAGGCATTCACCTTCGGCCACGCTGAGATCAACGCCCTTGAGAATTTCCTGCCCGCCAAACCAGACGCGCACATTTTGCAGTTCAAGGCCAGCCATGTCGCTCCTCATGGGATCGAATGCGAGATGATACGATAGCGCCGCTCGGCCAGCGCGATGATGGCGCTGATCACCAGGATATAGAGCGTGGAGAAAGCCGCCGGCGTCGGATCAAGGTTCTGTGTGATGTAGTTGAAGATTTCAATCGGCATGGTGGTGATGCCGCCACGCACCAGAAACACGCTGATCGGGTAATTGTCGAAACTGATCAGCAGGGCGAACAGGAAGCCGCTGACCAGGCCGGGCTTAAGCTGTGGCAGCGTGATGGTGCGGAACACGGTCCAACGGCTGGCGCCAAGCGAAGCGGCGGCTTCTTCCAGCGCCGGATTGGTCAAGGCCAGCGATGCCAGCAATGTGCGCACCGGATAAGCCACCACCAGCACGATATGGCCGATCATCAGGCTGTACCAGGTGAAGGCCGTGCCGATCATGATGAAGAACTGCACCAGTGCAATGCCAATCGCCACCATCGGCACCGTGACCGGCGAGAGCAGGAATGCCGTGATGGCGGCGCGGCCCGGCAGGCCGGAACGCGCCAGCGCCAGGCTGCCGCCAATCGCCAGGATGGTGGCGATTATGGCGCTGGCCAGCGCAATCCCGGCGCTGATCAGGGTGGCGTCCAGGATGCGGTGAATATTGCCGATATTGGCATACCATTTCAGCGCCAGCGCCTTGGGCGGGAATTCGATGAAGAACGAGGCGTTGAACGACACCACGGCGGTGAGCAGCACGGGAAAGACCAGGAAGGCCAGGGCGATCCAGGCCAGCGCCGAGGTGATGATCTGGAAGGAGTTGCGATCAGACATCGGCGCGGAACACTTTACGCAGCAGCATGGCATAGGCCGCCACGAGCAGGAAGGTGAGCAGGGTCAGCACCACGATGATGGCCGAACCCCAGGCGAAATTGAGCTGTACCAGCAGTTGCTCTGCGGCGACCTGCGAGATCATGGCGCTACGCGGCGAACCCAGCATCAGCGGCGTGACAAAGGCGCTCATGCTGACCGCGAAGGTGAGCATGGTGCCGCCGAACACACCGGGCAGGCTGAGCGGCAGGGTGATGCGCAGAAAGCTGCGCCATTCGCCGCCGCCAAGCGATAGCGAGGCTTCGCGCAAGGAGGGCGGCAGCCGCAGCAAGGTGCCATAGATCGGCAGGATCATGAATGGCATGGCGTAATGCACCAGCCCGAGCGTGATGGCGAGTTCGGAATACATCAGCCGGATCGGGCTTTCGATCAGCCCCAGCGCCAGCAGCAGGCTGTTCACCGCGCCGCCATCGGCCAGCACCACCACCCAGCCGTAATTGCGGATAATCAGGCTGGAAGCCAGCGAAACAAAGGTGATCAGCAAGATCGCCGTGCGCAGGCCGCGCCCAACCCGCAGCAGCAGCAACGCAATCGGATAGGAAATCAGCAGCGTAATCGCCATGGTGATCAGAGCGATGCGGAAGGTGCGCACCAGCGCGCGGCTGACCCGCGCACTCTCGAAGGTTTTGAAATATTGCAGCAGCGTGGGGCCCGTGCCGGTTTTCTCGTCGCCGCTCCAATAGGTGAAGCTTTCGCCCAGCATGTAGGCGAAAGGCACCAGATAGAAGGCGAGCAGAAAAGCCAGCAACGGCGCCAGCATGAGCAGGCCGGGCAGATGCCGGCGCCAATCGACGCCGGCATTGCCCATTCCTGTGGTTATGGCGTGGCTCATGCCCGCAATCCCCGCTTAGTGCTTTGTGATGTGTTGCCGCTTAGCCGAAAGCCTCGTTCCACATCTCGGTGATCTTGGCGCGGTTCTTCGACAGGAAGGCCCAATCGGCATAGGTGGTGTTTTCCGGCGTGCCGATCAGCTTGGCAGTATCGGGCGAAATCGGCACCTCGGTATGGCCGCAACGGGCGCGCAGCACCGAATCGATCTTGGATTGGAAATCCTTGGTCAGGCTGAGATTCACATAAGCCTCGGCCAGTTCCACATTCTTGGCATTCACCGGCATGTTCATGCCAACGATCTCGCCATGCTTGCCTTCCTTCAGATTGGCCGCCGGATAGATCGGCGCACCCTGCGCCACCAGCTGGGCGGCGAAGGCAACATAAAACGGCACCAGCGGCACCTGCCCGCTCTGCATCATTTGCAGCGCCTGCGGTGCGTCGTTATAGATCACCACGCCATTCTGCTTCAGCTTGGCCAGATGCTTGATGCCGGCGGCATATTCATATTGTGCCTTGGCCAGCGGCATGCCGGTGGCGATTTCCGCCGCCGACACGATCATGCGCAAACCGTTATTCCAGGTGACCGGCGGAATCGCGATGCGGTTCTTGTTCGCCGGGTTCCACAGATCGGCCCAGGAAGTCGGCGCTTCCTTCACCGCATTGGTGTTGTAGAAGATCGTGTGCATCGCATCGATCATGCCGGCCGAGTAATCATCGGCCATGTTGAATTCCTTGCGCAGGAATTTCCAGTTCGGGATATTCGCCGCCTTATGCTGGCGCAGCAGGCCTTCATCGCGGGCCAGAAACACGCCGGCCTCGGAAAACTGCATCAGATCCGGTGGATTGTCCTTCTGTGTCTTCAGCATCGCCAGCATGTTGGAGGTGACCGATTGCTGCACATTCAGCTTGGCGCCGGTTTCCTTTTCAAACAGCGGATTGAGATGATCGATCCACAATTTGGCCAGCAAACCCTGATTCAGCACAACGGTAAGCTGACCGGCGGCGCGCGCCTTGGTGGTGACCCAGGGCATGCCGATGGCGACGGCGCCGGCTGCGGCATTGCCCATGAAGCGACGGCGGCTGAGGCCCTTGTTGGTATGGCGAGTGGCTTGGCGCATTACATATCCCCTGTCAGTTGCATGTTGGTTGCGGAAAAGCTGTTGCGTGGCGCGGTCTGGCGCTCGCCTTGATGGCTTGTGTTGAACTGGCTGAAGGCTGCCGGGTCCATGCGGTCGCGTGCCGCCCAGATATGCTCGCGCATCTGCGCTGCGGCACGTTCGCCATCGCGCGCGATCACGGCGCGCAGGATGCGGCGATGCGCGCTATGGCTCTCAAACAGCTGATCATCGCTGAAACGGAAATAGTTGCGGATCGAGGCCGGGATTTCACCCACCTGATGGATCAGCTCGCGCAGCATGCGATTGGGGCAGGCATCATGCAGCACGGCATGAAAGATATTGTTCTGCTCCAGGAAGGCGCGCCGCACCTCGGCATCGGAAACCCGATCATGCGCGCGGGCATCGGCCAGCAGCCGGTCGCAGATGCCCACCGCCTGCTCAAGCTGCAACTGCGCCTCGCTTGAAAGCCCGGCCAGGGCCACCAGGCGCGCCGATTCACTCTCCAGGATCGCCCGGCAGCCATAAATCTCCGCCACGCGGGCCGGGCTGTAGACCGTGGCGCGGAAACCCTGCGCATCGGCCTCAACCATGCCTTCGGCGAGCAATTGCTGGAGCGCCTCGCGGATCGGCGTGCGGGACACATTCAGGCGCATGGCCAGATGCGTCTCGCGCAGCCGCTCGCCCATGGCGATGGCGCCAGAAACAATCTGGCGCCGCAACTGATCATAAACCTTGTCGCTGAGCTGGTTTTTCATAGCCGCCTGCAAAGCCCTGTTGGTATACATTTCCGCAGGGCGCAGCGGCGTTGTCAAAAAATTGTATTCATTAATGCCAATAAAAGAAATAAAATTATACTGTATATTACAATATTGAATTATTATTATAATTTCATGCCACAAAGTGTTCCGTAGTTTTTTTACTGTATACATATGTTATTTATGTTTATACTTATACTTGTTCTAATACCAGGCCATATAACCTTTCTGGCTAAAATTCGCACAATTGGCCGATTGTTCAAAAAAACAGCGATTCAACAGCGAAGGCAGTGCTACCGGTGACGGCTGCACGGCGCCCCGCCCCTACACAATGCGGCTGGTCTTGTTGCCCCAGTAGCGGTCCTTGATCAGCCGTTTGTATAGCTTGCCGGTTTCATGGCGCGGCAGAGCCGGATCAAAATCGATGCTGCGCGGGCATTTGATGGCAGCCAGATGCTGGCGGCAATAGGCGATCAGCTCGGCGGCAATCTCCGGCGATGCGCGGGCCGGATCGACCAGTTGCACCACGGCCTTCACTTCCTCGCCGAAATCCTCGTTCGGCACGCCGATCACCGCCACATCGGCCACCAGCGGATGATCGATCAGCACATTCTCGGCTTCCTGCGGATAGATATTCACCCCGCCGGAAATGATCATGAAAGCCTTGCGGTCGGTGAGATAGAGATAGCCATCGGCATCGAGATAGCCGACATCGCCCATGGTGGACCAACCCTGGTCGTTGAACGCCGCCTTGGTCTTCTCGGCATCATTGTGATAGGCGAAAGGCAGGCCGCCTTCGAAATGCACCACGCCGGTCTGGCCCACCGGCTGCACCGCGCCACTTTCCTCATTCACAATACGCACCTGGCCGATCACCGCACGACCGACCGAACCCGGCCGTTGCAGCCATTCCGGCGCGGTGATGATCGTGGTGCCGTTGCCTTCCGAGGCGGCGTAATATTCATAGAGAATCGGCCCCCACCATTCGATCATGCGGCGCTTGGTTTCGACCGAAACCGGCCCGGCGCCGTGAATGGCGACGCGATGCGTGCCGAGCCTGTAGCGCTGGCGCGTCGCCTCGGGCAGCTTGAGCATGCGCACGAACATGGTCGGCACCCAGTTGGAATGGGTGACGCCATATTGCCCGATCAGCGCCAGGGCGCGTTCAGCATCAAAATGCTCCATCACCACCAGAGTGCCGCCAACACGGCTGACCACCATGGTGTAGCGCAGCGGCGCGGCATGATAGCCCGGCGCCGGCGAGAGATAGACCATATCGGCATTGTAGCCGTAGATCTTGAGCGCATTCTCATAGAACGGTGTGGAGACACCCACCGCATCGCCGTTCAGCGGCCGCTTCACACCCTTGGGCTTGCCGGTGGTGCCGGAGGAATACAGCATGTCGCGGCCCTGGATTTCGTCCGCGATACGCTGCGGCGGCTGCGCCATGATGGCGGCATCCCAATCCAGCCAGCCGGCAGGCAAGGCGGTCGATACGGCGCCGATCAGGTAGAAATGCGTCACATGCGGGCAGAGGCTGCGCAATTCATCGGCGATCTCGGCAAATTCCGGCCCGATCACCACCAGCCGGGCGCCGCAATCATTGATGATATAAGCCACTTCCGGCGCAGTCAGCCGAGTGGATATGGCCGTGTAATACAGTCCCGCGCGATCAGCACCGAAACACACATCATAGAATTCGACACAATTGCCGATCAGCAGCGCCATATGGTCACGGAAACCAAGCCCGGTGGCGCGGTATAGCTGCGCGGCACGGTTCGACATTGCTTCCAGTTCGGCATAGCTGCGGCTTTTGCCGGTTTCAGCAATCAGAATAGCGGTCTTGTCGGGCTGCTTGGCCGCCCATTCGGTAATATACATGCCTGTGTCTCTCCCTAGGGGAGAGAGTTTAGACCGCTTCATTTTCATATGGAAATGGCTGCGCCGCGGCGATTTTGCGTTTTGCGGAGGAGCCCGGCGCCGGGCGTAGTGGGGCTACGGACAAGCCGGGCGACACGCGCAAAACGCAAAAGCGCCCGGCCCCTCCGGGGTTGCGCCTGGAGGCGGCATCGCCCTGCGCTCACGAGCGTCCACTGGACGCTCGCGAGCTTGGGCCGTCGAAACGCTTGCAGGTACCGCAAGGTACCTGCTGCGCGCTTCTCCTATCGGCCTACCGCCTCCAGACGCAACGCAGCGCGTCAATCTAATCGCAGCGTGCTCTAAAACCGGATTGACGCTGAATACAATGTAATACATTGTATTCGCATGACCAAGACCAGCACCATCACCGCCCGCATCGATCCTGCCCTGGATGAAGCCATCGGCCGCATCGCCGAAAGCCAGGGCCGCAGCAAATCCGCCATCATCGCCGAAGCGCTGGAAAGTTATGCCAGCTACGATGCCTGGCTCCGCGCCCGGGTGCAGGAGGGGCTGGATGATCTCGCCGCCGGCCGCGTACATTCCCATGAGGAAGTGATGGCGGAGATGGACGCAATCATTGAAGCCGCCACGGAGAGACATAAAAAACGCAACGCGGCTTGATCAATGCGCGTCATCTGGGTGACCGCAGCAAAGCGCGATCTGGCAGGCATCGTAGCCCATATTGCTGAAAGCGATCCAGGGCAGGCTCGGCGCATTGGTCAAATTCTGCGCGAGGCGCCTGTCGCTTTGCTGGAGCATCCCTATCGCGGACGGCCCGGCCGATGGCAGGAAACGCGCGAATATGTGCTGCCATCCCTGCCATGGTTCTATATCTATAAAGTGTTGCCAGACGGCATTGCCATCCTGCGCTTGCTGCATGGGGCGCAGGATTGGCCGCCGCGCTGAACATTGGCTCAACCGAAATTCGGCGTCCGCTTCTCGAAGAAGGCGGTCATCGCCTCGCGGGCTTCGGTGGATTTGAGCTGGTTGCCGAAATGCACACTTTCGGCGGCCATCTGGGTTGGCACATCGGCGGCCGGCTGGCGCATCAGCTGCTTGGCCAGCTTCATGGCGGTGGGCGCTTTTTTGGCGAGCAAAGCGGCGCGGGCCTGGGCATGGGCCAGCAACTGGTCCTCTGCCACCACGGCATTGACGATGCCCAATTGCTGCGCCGTTTCTGCGTCAAACGCTTCGCCGAAATAGAACAATTCCGCCGCTTTCTGGTGGCCCACAAGGCGCGGCAGCAGCAGCGACGAGGCCGCTTCCGGCACCAGCGCCAGGTTGACGAAGGGTAATTGCAGCCGGGCTGAGGGCGCGGCATAGACCAGATCACAATGCAGCAGCAGTGTGGTGCCCACGCCTACGGCAACGCCGGCCACCGCCGCGATCAGTGGTTTCTCGAATGTGCTTATGCCGCGCAGGAAACGCGCCACCGGGGTTTCCTCGCCGCGCGGCGGATTGCTGAGAAAATCGTTCAGATCGTTGCCGGCGGTGAAGGCGCCGCCGGCCCCGGTCAGCACTACCACGCGGATCGCTGCATCGGCCTGGGCTGCGGCCAGGGCATCGGCCACGGCGGCATACATCGCGGCGGTGAGGGCGTTTTTCTTCGCCGGCCGGTTCAGCGTGATGGTCAGCACGCCGTTTTGGGTTTCAGTCAGCACATCCTGGCTCATGGTTTTCTCCCTTACAGGTTTCTAGGCGCCGGCCGGCCCAATAGGAATGCGGCAAAGCCGCTGGCATAGGCCAGGTCGCGGGCTGCCTTGGCGCGGCTGCCGCTCAGGCGATAAAGCCAGCCTTTGCTCAGGCGCCGCAGCAGCAAGGCCAGGCCATGGCGCCAGGCCGCGCTTGTGCCATTATATTTCTGTTCCAGATAAAGCCGCGACCAGGCCATGTTGCGGTGTTTCAGGCGCAGCACGTTTTCGCTGCTGCCCGACGAGCCGCCGCCGATATGATAGGCCCGGGCCGCCTGCACCCGCACCAGGGCATGGCCGGCGCGGCGCAGCCGCAGGCACAGGTCGTCATCGTCGTAATACATGAAGATGGCGGGATCGAAGCCACCCACCGCCAGGAAGGCGTCGCGCCGGATCAACTGCACCGCGCCAGACATGAAATCGGCGCAGAGATCGCCTTCGGGCGGCGGGTCGCTGCGCCGGCGCGGCATGGCGCGTTTATGGAACAAGCCGGCATCATGGCTTGGCTCGATGCTGCCATCGGGATTGAGGATTTGCGGCATCAGCAATGCGGCATCGGGATAGAGCTGTGCCGCCCGCAGCAAAGCCGCCAGCGCATCCGGCTGCAAGGCGGCATCGGGGTTGACCAGCAGCAGCCAGTCATGGCTGGCTGCCGCAACCCCGATATTATTGCCGCTGCCATAGCCTTCGTTACGCGGATTGCGGATGTAGCGGATGCCGTGCCGCAGCGCCAGCGCGGCATCGGCGGCATTGTCCACCACGATAATTTCATCCACCCCGGCCAGACTGTCGAGGCAGGACCCGATCACGGCGCCGCTGTTATAGGCGACGATAATGGCGGAAACGCCCATGCCTGGCTCAGCCGGCCTTGTTCAGCCGCTCGAAGCCAGCCTTGAGGTCGTCGCGCAGGTCATCCACTGCCTCCAGGCCGATATGCAGGCGCAGCAGCGCGCCATGCCCGGTCCAGGGATTGGCGGTGCGCAGGCGATGCGGCATGGCCAGGGTCACCAAGCTTTCAAAGCCGCCCCAGGAATAGCCGATGCCGAATAATTCCAGATCGTCGACAAAAGCCGCCACCTGGGTTTCGTTGAAGCTCTGCTTCAGTTCAAAGGCGAACAGGCCGCAGGCGCCTAGGAAATCGCGGCGCCACAGGGTATGGCCCGGGTCTTGCGGCAAGGCCGGGTGATACACCGCCGCCACTTCCGGCCGGCTGCGCAGCCAATGCGCAATCTCGATGGCGCTGCGCATGTGGCGCTCCAGCCGCACCGCCATGGTGCGCAGGCCACGCAGGCCGAGGAAAACCTCGTCCGGCCCGGCAGCGGTGCCGATGGCGCGTGTGCTGTCGCGCAAATCCGGCCAGCTTTCCTTGGTGGCGATCACGATGCCAAGCTGGGCATCGGAATGGCCGACGATATATTTGGTGGCGGAATGGATCGACAGATCAACGCCATGCTGGAAGCTCTTGAAATAAAGCGGTGTGCCCCAGGTATTGTCGAGCAGCAGCTTGGCGCCATGCTTATGGGCAATCTCGGCGATGGCCGGAATATCCTGCACCTCGAAAGTGAGCGAGCCAGGGCTTTCGGTGAAGATCGCCCGGGTATTGGAGCGGAACAGCGCGGCCACGCCGGTGCCGATGGTGGGGTCGTAATAGGTGGTTTCAACACCGAAGCGTTTCAGCACCGTGTCGCAGAAATGCCGGGTCGGGCCGTAGGTGGTATCCACCATCAGCAGGTGGTCGCCGGCTTTCAGCACCGCCAGCAGCGCGCCGGAACAGGCGGCGGCACCCGAGGGGAAGCCCATGGCGCGATAGCCGCCTTCCAGTTCGGCCAGGGTATTCTCAAACGCATAGGTCAGCGGCGTGCCGATACGGCCATAGGACACCACCTGCTCGTCGCGTTCACGCGCCGCCTGCACCTGCTTCAGGGTTTTCAGATCGGGTTGCAGGATGGTGGAGGCGCGATAGACCGGGATATTCACCGCGCCATGATGGCCTTCGGGATCGCGGCCCAGGGTGGCGAGCTTGGTTTCGTCTTGCATGGCTGAACTCCAGTGAGGCCGCCGACTATCGCAAAGCCGGCCGGCGCTTTCCAGCCTGAGGCCGGAGTTGTATGTATGAGAATAATTGCCAGGGAGCCCCGACATGAGCCGTGAAACCGCTATCCGTGCCGCCACCGACTATCTTGACCAGGGCGGTTTCACCGCCGATCTGGCCCGCCGGGTGGCGATTCCCACCGAAAGCCAGAATCCCGACCGCCGGGCGGTGCTGGGCGATTATCTTGAAAAAGAGATGCGCGGCAGCCTGGAGGCACTGGGCTTTACCTGTGAAATCCACCCCAATCCGGCGCCCAATGGCGGCCCGTTCCTGGTGGCGACGCGGCGCGAGCCGGGCGCCAGGCACACACTATTCTCCTATGGTCATGGCGATGTGATTCGCGGCCAGGATGCGCAATGGCGCAGCGGCCTGTCGCCCTGGCAGATTGTGCAGGAAGGCGAAAAGCTTTATGGCCGCGGCACAGCCGACAACAAGGGCCAGCATACCGTGAATATCGCCGCGCTGGCGGCGGTGTTGCAGGCGCGCGGCGGCAAGCTGGGCTTTAACGTGGTGCTGCTGCTGGAAACCGGCGAGGAAGTTGGCTCGCCCGGCCTGGATGCTTTCTGCAAGCAGCAGCGCGAAAGCTGGGGCGCCGACCTGTTCCTGGCTTCCGACGGCCCGCGCCTGTCGCCCGAGCGGCCGACGCTGTATTGCGGCTCGCGCGGCGCGATGAATTTTGACCTCACCGTCGATCTGCGTAATGGCGCGCATCATTCCGGCAATTGGGGCGGCCTGCTGGCCGATCCGGGCATCATCCTGTCGCATGCCATCGCGTCGATTGCTTCGCCCACCGGGCAGATTCGTATCCCGGAATGGGTGCCGGCGGAATTGCCGGCTTCGGTGCGTGCCGCCCTGGCCGATTGCACTGTGGGCGGCGGCAGCGACGGCCCCGCCGTGGATGCCTGGTGGGGCGAGCCGGGCTTGACGCCGCCGGAGCGGGTTTATGGCTGGTGCAGCTTCGATGTGCTGGCGTTCAAGACCGGCAATCCGGAAGCCCCGGTCAATGCCATCCCTGGCAAGGCGACGGCGCATTGCCAGATTCGTTTTGTCGTCGGCACCGATCCGCAGCAATTCCTGCCCGCCTTGCGCCGCCATTTGCAGCGCCAGGGCCTGGGTGTGGTGCAGGTTGATCTGGCGCGCACCGAATATTTCCGCGCCACGCGGCTTGATCCCGAACATTCTTATGTCAAATGGGCGGTGGCTTCGGTGGCGCGCACCACCGGCGTGAAGCCGGCTTTGCTGCCCAATCTTGGCGGCTCGCTGCCGAATGACGTGTTCTCGGAAACCCTTGGGCTGCCTACTGTCTGGGTGCCGCATTCCTATGCCGCCTGTTCGCAGCATGCGCCCAACGAGCATGTGCTGCTGCCGGTGATGCGCGAAGGGCTGGCGATGATGGCTGGCCTGTTGTGGGATCTGGGTGAAGGCTCGCCGCTGCAATAAGCGGCGGTTGAGGTGTGACCGATACGGCGCTGTCGCTGGCCGGCATTTTTGGCTGGGCTTTGCTGGCAGCCAGCATTGTGCCGGTGCCATCCGAGCCTGCCGTGCTGGCAGCGCAGCAGGCCGGGCTGGCGCCGCTCTGGCTGCTGCTGCTGGTCGCCAGCAGCGGCAATACACTCGGGTCATGCCTGAACTGGCTGCTCGGGCGCTACCTGCTGCATTTTCAGCATCGGCGCTGGTTTCCGGTCGGGCCGGCGCAACTTGACAAGGCCGCATTGCGGTTTCAGCGCTTCGGCGGCTGGAGCCTGCTGTTATCCTGGCTGCCGGTGATCGGCGATCCGCTCACCCTGGCGGCCGGCCTGCTGCACTATCCGTTCTGGCGTTTCCTGCCCATCGTGGCGCTGGCCAAAACGGCGCGTTATGCCGTGCTGCTGGGGCTGGCTGATGCGCTCTTGCATTAGGCCGGGGCAGGCGCCAGAGTGGCTGTGTCATAAAATTGTCACAAAATGGCGGGGACCATGAATACTCTCAAAACATTGGCGCTGACCGCAGCTATGCTGCTGACGCCGCTTGTTGCCCAGGCCGGCGCCACCTTTGATGCCGTGAAGGCGCGTGGTGTGCTGCATTGCGGCGTCAACACGTCGCTGGGCGGGTTCAGCGCGCCGGATAGCAAGGGCGAGTGGAAGGGCATCGACGTGGATGTGTGCCGCGCCGTTGCGGCGGCTTTGTTTGGCGATGCCAGCAAGGTGCAGTATGTGCCGCTTTCCTCGCAGGCGCGCCTGACCGCCTTGCAGAGCGGCGAAATCGACGTGCTGTCACGCAATACCACGCTGACCTTGCAGCGTGATGCCGCCATCGGCCTCAACCCCACCGGTGTCACCTTCTATGACGGCCAGGGCTTTCTGGTGCCGGTCAAGCTGGGGGTGAAAAGCGCCAAGCAGCTCAGCGGCGCCAGCGTCTGTGTGCAATCCGGTTCCACCACTGAGCTGAACCTGGCCGATTATTTCCGCGCCAACAAGCTGGACCTCAAGCCGGTGGTGTTCGAGAAGCTGGATGAATTGGTGGCGGCCTTCTTCGCCGGCCGTTGCGATGTCTATACTTCGGATACCTCGCAGCTTGCCTCGGCGCGGTCGCTGCGCAGCGCCAATCCGGATGATTATGTGATCCTGCCGGAAGTGATCTCCAAGGAGCCGCTGGGGCCGTATGTGCGCCATGGCGATGATCAGTGGCAGGATCTGGTGCGCTGGGCGCTGTTTGCCATGATCGAGGCCGAGGAATACGGCGTCACCATGGCGAATGTCGACGAGATGCTGAAATCGAATGATCCGAATGTGAAACGCCTGCTTGGCGTCACCCCGGGCATGGGTAAGGCACTCGGTGTTGACGAGAAATGGGCCTACAATATCGTCAAGCAGGTCGGCAATTACGGCGACAGCTTCGAGCGCAATGTTGGCAAGGGCAGCGGTATGAAGCTGGAGCGTGGCGTCAACGCGCTGTGGACCAAGGGCGGCCTGATTTACGCCTGGCCGATCCGCTAAAATGATCCGTTTGCGTCCTTTGCCGGATTAACGGGCAAATGCGGTTGATATGGGCAGGGGCGGGCAGCAAGTTCGCCCCCTTGCTTATTGTGCGCCGCAAAATCAGCGGATTCTGCACTTGGTACAAAAACTGCTAACGAACATGGCAGCCTGGAAAGATTGCACGGTGCGTTGACCGTGGATTAGGCTGGGTTGTCGGGGTTTGTGCAAACGTGATAGTTTACGCACAGGGTTTGAGGGAACCAAATCCACAACCGACGAATGGTTTGTTCAAAACAGGGAAGGGGATAACCCATGCAATTTCTGAAATCGGCCGCTGCTGCTGCGGTACTCGTGCTGGCGGCCCAGGGCGCCCAGGCGGGCGCGACGCTGGATGCGGTCAAGGCGCGCGGCAAGGTGATGTGCGGCGTGTCCACCGGCGTTTCCGGCTTCAGCGCGCCGGACAGCCAGGGCAAGTGGTCGGGTATCGACGTGGACGTGTGCCGCTCGATCGCGGCGGCTTTGTTCGGCGATGCCAGCAAGCATGAAGTGGTGGCGCTCACCCCGGTGCAGCGTTTCACGGCTTTGCAGTCGGGTGAAATCGACGTGCTGACCCGCAACACCACGCTGACCTTGCAGCGCGACACCGCGCTGGGCCTGAATGCCGTTGCCGTCAATTTCTATGACGGCCAGGGCTTCATGGTGCCGGTCAAGCTGGGCGTGAAGAGCGCCAAGGAACTGAACGGCGCCACCGTCTGCGTGCAGCCGGGCACCACCACCGAACTGAACCTTGCCGATTATTTCCGCGCCAACAAGCTCAGCTTCAAGCCGGTGGTGATCGAGAAGCAGGATGAAGTTGTCGGCGCTTATGTGTCGGGTCGTTGCGACGTGTTCACCACGGATCGTTCGCAGCTTGCCTCGGTGCGTGCCACCCAGACCCCGAAGCCGGAAGAGCATATCCTGCTGCCGGAAGTGATCTCCAAGGAGCCGCTCGGCCCGATGGTGCGTCATGGCGACGACCAGTGGATGGATCTGGTGCGCTGGTCGCTCTTCGCCATGGTTGAAGGCGAGGAATACGGCATCACCTCGGCCAATGTTGATCAGATGATGGCTTCTTCCACGGATCCGAACGTGAAGCGCATCCTGGGTGCCACCCCGGGCATGGGCAAGGCGCTCGGCGTTGACGAGAAGTGGGCCTACAACATCATCAAGCAGGTCGGCAATTACGGCGAAAGCTTCGAGCGTAACGTCGGCAAGGGCAGCGCCCTCAAGCTGGATCGCGGCCCGAACGAACTGTGGACCAAGGGTGGCCTGATGTATGCTTGGCCGATCCGTTGAGCCAGGTGGCCGTTAAAGCCATAGCGTAAACGCGGCGGCCTGGGGGCAGGGACTCTCCCAGGCCGTTTGCGTATCAAGGTAGTCCGGCTGTTTTCGGCGGCCGGGAAGTGCAACATCTAGCCATGGGGGGCACATGGCTCATACGGGGATCACTGGCTCGGCACCGCCTAAGCGTCGCCTGAGCTGGAACGACCCGACGGTTCGTGCCGTCGTTTATCAGGTTGTCGCTTTGGGGCTGGTTGGCCTTGGCATCTGGTATCTGGTCAGCAACACGCTGCATAATCTGGAGACGCGCAAGATCGCGTCAGGCTTTGGCTTTCTGGCACAGGAAGCCGGCTTCGCCATCGGCGAAAGCCCGATCTATTTCGGCCCGGAAAACACTTATGCCCGCGCCATCCTGGTTGGCCTGCTTAATACATTGCGGGTTGCCGTGGTGGGCATCATCCTGGCCACCCTGCTCGGCACCATCATGGGTATCGCGCGCCTCTCCAAGAACTGGCTGATCGCCAAGATCGCCTCGGTTTATGTTGAGGTGGTGCGCAACATCCCGCTGCTGCTGCAACTTTTCTTCTGGTATGCGCTGATCACCGAACTCGCGCCCGGCCCGCGCCAGGCGCTGAATCCGCTGCCAGGCGTGTTCATCTCCAATCGCGGCGTGAAGGTGCCGGCCCCCACCGATCATTTCGCCTATGACCTGGCGGCCTTCGGCTTTCTGCTCGCCATTGTTCTGGCGGTGCTGGTGGCGAATTGGGCCAAGAAGCGCCAGGATGCCACCGGTCAGTCCTTTCCGCTGATCCGTGTCAGTCTCGGCCTGATCATCGGCCTGCCGATCCTGGGCTGGTTGCTCGGCGGCGCGCCGATGGAACTGGATATCCCGGAACTCAAGGGCTTCAACTTCTCCGGCGGTGCCACGTTGTCGCCGGAATATGCCGCCCTGCTGGCCGGCCTGGTGATCTATACCGGCGGCTTCATCGCCGAGGTGGTGCGCTCCGGCATCCAGGCGGTGTATTACGGCCAATGGGAAGCCGCTTCGGCGCTGGGCCTGCGCCGCAGCCTGGTGCTGCGCCTGGTGGTGCTGCCACAGGCATTGCGCGTCATCGTGCCGCCGATGACCAGCCAGTATCTCAACATCACCAAGAATAGTTCGCTGGCCATCGCCATCGGTTATCCCGATATCGTGTCGATTGCCAATACCACGCTGAACCAGACCGGCCAGGCGATTGAGGGCATTCTCATCATCATGGGGGTGTATCTCAGTTTCAGCCTGTCGATCTCGCTGTTCATGAACTGGTACAACAAGCATATCGCCTTGGTGGAGCGCTGACATGGCGACCATGACCGAAACCTTAGCACCGCCCCCGGGCCAGACCGGCATTGTCGGCTGGGTGCGGGAGAAGCTGCTCTCCTCGCCGCTCAACATCATCCTCACCGTGCTGGCGGCACTGCTGATCCTGTTCACCTTGCCTGGCTTCATCGAATGGGCCTTCATCAAGGCGAAATGGACCGCGCCCACCGCCGAAGCCTGTCGCGGCAGTGGCGGCGCCTGCTGGGCCTTCATTGTTGAGAAGCACCGGCTGATCCTGTTCGGCCTCTATCCCTATGACGAGCAGTGGCGCCCGCTGCTGGCGGCGGCGATCAACACGGCCTTGATCGTGGCCAGTTGCATGCGGCGCTTCTGGAACATGAAGCTGCTCTATATCTGGATTGGCGGCCTCACCATTATCGCGGTGCTGATGTGGGGTGGTGTGTTTGGCCTCAGCTATGTGCAGAACACCAATTGGGGCGGGCTGCCGCTCACCCTGATCCTGGCCACCTTCGGCATCGGCTTCGCCTTTCCCTTCGGCCTCGTGCTGGCGCTCGGCCGGCGCTCCAAGATGCCGGCGATCAAGACCCTCTGCGTGGTCTATATCGAACTGATCCGTGGCGTGCCGCTGATCTCGCTGCTGTTCATGTCGTCGATCATGCTGCCGCTGTTCTTCCCGGAAGGCATCACCATCGACAAGCTGCTGCGCGCCCAGCTCGCCATCATCCTGTTCTCGGCGGCCTATATCGCCGAGGTGGTGCGTGGTGGTTTGCAGGCAATCCCGAAGGGGCAGTATGAGGCAGCCGATGCTTTGGGCCTGAGCTACTGGAACAAGATGGGCCGCATCATCCTGCCGCAGGCGCTCAAGATCGTGATCCCGCCAATGGTCAGCCTGTTCATCGCGGTGTTCAAGGATACCTCGCTGGTGGTGATCATCGGCATCTTCGATCTGATGAACGCCACCAAGGCGTCGCTCACCGACACGGCATGGAAGGGCTTCTCGGTTGAAGCCTATATCTTTGTCTCGGTGATCTACTTCGCCTTTTGCTTCTCCATGTCGAAATACAGCCAGGGCCTGGAAGCCCGGCTTGCCACCGGCCATAAGCGCTGAGGAGATTTGATCCAATGGCAACCCAGTCCACCATCGAATTGCGTAACGTCAACAAGTGGTATGGCCAGTTCCATGTGCTGCGCAATATCAACCTGTCGGTCACCAAGGGCGAGCGTATCGTGATCTGCGGCCCGTCCGGCTCAGGCAAATCCACCATGATCCGCTGCATCAACCGGCTGGAGGAGCACCAGCAGGGCCAGATTCTGGTGGATGGTACGGAGCTGACCAACGACCTCAAGAATATTGAGGTGATCCGCAAGGACGTTGGCATGGTGTTCCAGCATTTCAACCTGTTCCCGCATCTCACTGTGCTGGAAAACCTGACCCTGGCGCCGATCTGGGTGCTGAAAAAGCCCAAGGCCGAAGCCGAGGCCACGGCGATGAAGTATCTGGAACGGGTGCGTATCCCGGAACAGGCCAAGAAATTCCCCGGCCAGCTTTCCGGCGGCCAGCAGCAGCGCGTCGCCATTGCCCGCTCGCTGTGCATGAATCCCAAGATCATGCTGTTTGACGAGCCGACCTCGGCGCTGGACCCGGAAATGGTCAAGGAAGTGCTGGATGTGATGATCGGGCTGGCCGAAGAGGGCGGCATGACCATGCTTTGTGTCACCCATGAAATGGGCTTCGCCAAGGCGGTGGCGCATCGGGTGATCTTCATGGATCGTGGCGAGATCGTGGAGCAGAACACCCCGGACGAATTCTTCGGCAATCCGCAGAACGAACGCACCCGCACCTTCCTGGGTCAGATTCTGCACTAAGCCGGTTCTACTGCGCCATTCTGTGCTATCCTCCCGGCAGCAGCATGCCGGGAGGGAGCCATGCGATTTGGCCAGACGCTCGTTGTTTTCCTGTTGTTGGTTGCCGCCAGCGGCAGCCATGCCACGGATCGGCCGCAGCCTGATCCACCCGGCCAATACCGCCTGATCGGCGGCCCTGCCGCAAAGCCGGCCTGCGACCAGACCCCACTTTGCACCGTTGAAACCCTGCTGGCCTGTTTTGCCCGGCGGGACGAAACCTTGTGCCGTGCGGTCTGGCCCGGCATGGCGCAGGCCATGCTCTTCGGCGCCGAGCAAAGACGCCAGGCCTATTGGTGGAGCTGGCGGCTGGAGGCGGTGCGGCTGCTGGGCGAGCGGCGTATGGAACTGGCGGTGGCCGGCCGGCATTGCGGTTTGCTCAGCCAGGCCGAGCCGGTTTGCCGCACCACGCCGGCGCCGGCCACACGCTATCAACTGGGCTGGGATGACAGCGCAAAAGCCTGGCGGGTGCTGGATTGGCATTCCCCAACCGAGGCGGGCGCCAACTGACCCAATGCTTAAGGTTAAGAATCATGGTTAGTAAACTGTAAATATTATAAAATTAACCTATTATTAACCTGGCGCAAAGGTTTATCTCGGACTGCCTGATGGCGCCGGGACAGGGTCTCGATTTCTGTAAGATACTATAATTATTTCAGTGCTTTAATTTGCAAATATGATGCTGAAGATTGCTTTTTGTGTTTCGCCTCTGCCGGGTTATCAACCTGGCCCGCTTCGGGTGATTGGCGGCGGCTTTTTTCCGACTCGGCGTTGTTTCAGGCGGAAGTCGTTAACCTTACCTTGCGGCGGTGGCCTTATGGTTAATGAAGAGTTAACCGGAATTTACGCCCCGCCGGCCTTATCACAAGGCCAGCGGCTGAGGCCTTGGCTCAGATTGTCGGGTCAAACACGGCCTGGCGGCTCTGATAGGGCCGGAAGCCGACCTTCTGGTAGAGCGGTAGCGCCGAAGGATGATCGAGGTTGCAGGTATTCACCGTAAGGCGCGGAATACCCTTGGAAAAAGCGTATTGCACGGCCCAGCGCAGGAACCAGCGGCCCAGACCGCGGCCGATGCTTTCCGGCATCAGGCCAAAATAGGCGATATTGGTGCCGCCCGGCTCATTCACGGCAGTTTCGCGGCGGTCAAACTCGACATAGCCGGCCGGCACGCCGCCGACATAAGGCACAAAGATTTCCACATCCTTGTCGTGGATGATCTCGGCCAGTTCAGTATCGGAAAGCCGGTGCCGCTCCACCCAATGCCAGGGTCGGCCCACTGTGCCATAGAGATAGCGGTAATAGCTCACACTGGGCTGATCCAGCTTGAGCAGCGCCAGTTTGGTATTCAGCAACGGCGCCGGATTAGGCATTTCCGGCGGTGGCGTGGTCATGTCGAGATAGACCACCACCACATCAAAGCGACCATCCGCCCGCCTGGTGGCGGCGGGCAGGCTGAAAATCGGCCGGGCGATACTGTCGGTCATCAGCGCCGCCCGGCTGGTATCAGCGTTCGACCGGCAGGTCGGCGCGGGCGCCCCATTCCGACCACGAGCCGTCATAGACCGCAAACTGGCGATGGCCCAGCAGATGCAGCGCCAGGGCAAGGCCGGAGGCGGTGACACCGGAGCCGCAGGTGGTCACCACCGGGCGGTTCATGTCGATGCCGGCATCGACAAACAGCTTGCGCAGCGCATCGGCATCCTTGATCAGGCCGGTTGCGGGATCGGTCAAGGTGGCATGCGGCAGGCTCAGCGAGCCCGGGATATGACCGCCGCGCAGGCCGGCGCGCGGCTCGGCTTCGGTGCCGTTGAAGCGGCCGGTCGAGCGGGCATCCAGCACCTGTTCGCGCTTGCTGGTCAGGTTGGCCTTAAGCTGCTCGGCATCGCGCACCAGCAGGTCGTTGCGTCGCGCGGTGTAATGCCGTTCGCGCGGCAGCGGCGGCAGGTCTTCCACCGCGCGGCCCTCGGCCAGCCATTTTTTCAGGCCACCATTCAGCACCGCCACATCGGCATGGCCGAAGACGCGGAACATCCACCAGGCGCGTGGCGCCGAAACGTGGTTGTCGGAACCATCATACACCACCACGCGGTTGCCATCGCCAATACCCATGCGGCGCATGCGCGAGGCGAATTTCTCCAGCGGCGGCAGCATATGCGGCAGCGGATCGTTGCTGTCGGAAATGTCGTCCAGGTCAAAATAGACCGCGCCCGGGATATGGCGTTCGGCATATTCGCGCTTCGGGTCGCGCTTCAAGGCCGGCAGATACCAGGAGGCATCAACAACCCGCAGGTCGGGTGCACGCAGATGTTCGGCCAGCCATTCGGTGCTTACCAGCGCATCGGGATTCGCATAGCTCATGAATTGTCCCCAGCAAGCCGCCTCAGGCGGCGAATTCCAGATTGACACGCCGGTTCTGCCGGCCCTTGTTTTCCACCTTGCGCACCAGCACCGGGCCAATCTCGCCAGTGCGGGCCACATGCGTACCACCGCAGGCTTGCAGGTCCAGCGGCTTGTCCTGGCCGGCCACTTCGATCAGCCGCACCCGGCCCAGGCCCATCGGCGGCTTCACCGCCATGGTCTTTACCAGTTCAGGGCTATTTAGCATTTCCTCATCGGTGATCCAGCGCGCCGTCACGGCCAGATCGGCCTGGATCAGTTCGTTCAGCTTGGCCGTCAGCGTGTCCTTGTCCGGAATCTGGTCGGCCATGTCAAAATCCAGCCTGCCCTTGCCGTCGCTCACCTGGCCGCCGGTGACCGGGAAGGGCACCAGCACTGACAGCAGATGCAGGCAGGTATGCATGCGCATCAGCCGGTGGCGCCGCGCCCAATCCAGTTTCAGGATGCCGCTGGCGCCCACTTTAAGCGCCGCGCTGCCGGCGCCGGGCTTGTGGATGATGCCATCCGGGCCGTCACCCTTCACGGTATCGGTCACGTCAACGGTTTCGCCGTTTTCCAAAACAAACTGGCCGATATCACCGGGCTGGCCGCCACCCAGCGGGTAGAACACGGTGGCATCGGTCTGAAAGCCGCGCTCATCCACTGCCGTAACCGTGGCAGGGCATTCGGTCAGGTAAGCATCGTCACGGAACAGGAAACTGGTCATGGGGCGCGGTATCCTCGGCGGCTTCAGCTCATCCAGGGCGGGATCGGCAGGTTCTTGCTGCGCAGGAAGTCCGGGTTGAACAATTTGCTGGCGTAGCGCGCACCGCCATCGCACAGGATGGTGACAATAGTGTGCCCCGGCCCCATCTGCTTGGCTAGCCGGATGGCGGCGGCCACGTTAATGCCACTCGACGAGCCAAGCACCAGGCCTTCATGCTGAAGCAGGTCAAACACCACCGGCAGGGCTTCGTCATCGGGGATCTGGAAGGCGTCGTCGGGGGTGATGCCCTCCAGATTGGCCGTGATGCGGCCCTGGCCGATGCCCTCGGTGATCGAACTGCCCTCGGCCTTCAATTCACCATGCTTGTAAAAATTGTAGAGCGCAGCGCCCATCGGGTCGGCCAGCGCCACGCGGATTTTTGGATTGCGCTGTTTCAGCGCCAGCAGGATGCCGGCAAAGGTGCCGCCGGAACCAACCGCGCAGGTGAAGCCATCCACCTTGCCGTCGGTCTGCTGCCAGATTTCCGGCCCGGTTGTGTGATAATGCGCTTCGCGGTTGGCCACATTATCGAACTGGTTGGCCCAGATTGCGCCATTCGGCTCACTGGCGGCCAGTTCCTCGGCCAAGCGGCCGGAATATTTCACGTAATTGTTCGGGTCTTTATACGGCACGGCCGGCACCAGGCGCAGATCAGCGCCGCACAGGCGCAGAAAATCCTTCTTTTCCTGGCTCTGGGTATCCGGCATCACGATCACGGTGCGGTAGCCCAGCGCATTGCCCACCAGGGCCAGGCCGATGCCGGTATTGCCTGCGGTGCCTTCCACAATGGTGCCGCCCGGCCGCAGCAGGCCCTTGGCTTCGGCATCGCGCACAATATAAAGCGCGGCGCGGTCCTTGACCGAACCACCCGGATTAAGGAATTCCGCCTTGCCCAGAATGGTGCAGCCGGTCAGTTCCGACGCCCGCCGCAACTTTATCAGGGGCGTGTTGCCGATGCTTTCGATAAAGCCGTTACGGTAATCCATCAGGGCACATCCTCATCTGCTGAGGATCAGTCTATACCGGCCCCCCGGGATCAGGGCAAGCCATGTGGATTGGCCCATTCCTGCTGTAGTTTTTTGCGGTGCAGCGCAAGCCACAGGATGCCGATGTTGCATGGTGTATTGGCCATGCCGCCGGCCTGCCAGCGGGCATAGGCTTCGGCAAAGGGCAGGGAGAATACCCGGATATCCTCATGCTCGTTATCCAAGCCATGGATGCCGCGCGCCTGGCTGGCATCCACCCGGGCGCAGAACATGTGGAACCGCTCGCTGCTGAAGCCGGGGGTGGAGTAGGTCTTGGTGATCGGCAGCAGCGGGCTGGTGGTGGTGAGGCCGCTTTCCTCCTGCAATTCACGCAGGGCCACTTCTTCCAGTGTTTCGCCGTCCTCGATCAGCCCGGCCACCATTTCCACCATCCAGGCCGGATCGCCATTGTAAAACACCGCCGGGCGGAATTGTTCGATCAGCACCAGCTCGTCACGCAGCGGATCATAGGGCACCACCACCACGGCATCGCCGCGCCACATCACCTCGCGCAGCATCTCGCCGCTCATGCCGCCGCCAAACAGGCCATGGCGCAGGCGGAACTCATCCACCTTGAGATGGCCACGGAAGGCTGCCTTCTGCTCAAGCACTTCCACCGGCAAGGGCTGGCCCTGGTTCACGGGTTTGCGCATGGAATCTCCGACTCGCTTTGCTGTTTCAGGTGGGCCATGAAGCCGGCTTTGTGGTGCTGGCGCCAGGCCGGCAGGTGCCAATCGGCCAGGGCGGCGCGCAGGCTGCCCGGGCTGGGCAGGAACAGCCGCGCCGCGCATTGGCCGCGCCGGGTGCGCACCAGCCGCTGCCGGGTGCGGTATTCCGGCCCCTCATAGGCAGTCAGGCGGCGGCTGTCTTCCGGGCTGCGCGGGGTGAAAAGCTGGCCCTGCACCAAGCCGCCGGGCGCCGGCAGCAGCACCGGATAGCTGCGCCTGCCATCCTGGCCGAGCGCCACTTTGCGGCGGAATCCGGGCAGGGTGGCCGGGGCCAATTGTCGCCGCGCCGGCTGGTAGCCCAAAACCAGGCTCAACACATCCGGATCGCATAAAGTGCCGTAGAAGAAGAAACGCATGGCAGAAAGGTTTGACTCGCTTGCCGATTGATCCATTTTGTCGGGTAAGGCGTATAATGTGTAATTCATCCTGGAAGGCTTGGCAAAGTTGACCCAGACCCGAGACATCGCGGCTTCTCAGGCCGCACCAGACTTCGCACCCCGGCATCATATTCCGGCTGCGTTGCTGCTTGATTACGCCAGCGGCACCCTGTCTGAAGCCTGGTCGCTGGCGGTGGCATGCCATCTGACCTTTTGCCCGCATTGCCGGGCCGAGTTGCGCGCCATCGAGGCCGCCGCGGGCGGTTTGCTGGATCAGGCCGAACCCGCAGCTTTGCATGATGCCAGCCTGGAGGCGGTTTTGCGCCGGCTGGAGCCGGGCCGGCCGGGCGCCGCGCCGGGCCTCAATCCCGGCATGGCCTATAAGGCACAGCAGGAAGCGCCCGTGCCGGCCAGCTATGATGGCAAGGCCCTGCCGCGCCCCCTGGCGGCTTATCTGCCCGAGAATAGCGGCAATGGACTAGCCGATCTGCCCTGGCGCTGGAGCGGCGCCGGGCTGCATTCGGTGGCGTTGCAACTGCCCAAGGCCAAGGGCGGCATGGTCAGTCTTTTGCGCATCGCACCGGGCTCAGCCATGCCGGTGCATAGCCATGGCGGCGAGGAGCTTACCCTGGTGCTGAGCGGCGGCTTCACCGACGAGCGCGGCGCCTTCCTGCGTGGCGATGTGGAATTTGCCGATGGCAATGTGGAACATCGCCCGGTGGCGATGCGTGATCAGCCCTGTATCTGCCTGGCGGTGACCGACGCACCGCTGCGTTTCCGCGGTGCGTTCGGCTGGATATTCAATCAATGGGCCAGAATCGCTTCCTGAAATTTGCCCTGTTGCTGCTGGCCGGCCTCTGCGCCTGGGGCGATAGCACCTGGGCTGGCGAGACCGAAACCCGGGCCTTCCGTGCTTTCCGCAAAGGCGATGATATCGGTCATCACCGTGTCAGCGTCACCCGTGATGGCGCCGAGACGCGGGTAAAGGTGGATATATCCCTGATCGTGCGGCTGGCGGGTTTTCTGCCAGTCTACCATTACCATCATCAATCCGAAGAATTGTGGCGCGATAACCGCCTGATGCGGCTGGTTTCCAATACTGACGACGATGGCGAGCAGCAATATCTCAAGGCTGAGGCGGCGCAGGATGGCAAGCTGAAGGTGGATGGCAGCAAATATCGCGGCCTGGCGCCGGCCGATATCATGCCCACCAGCTACTGGAACAGCAGCTTTCCAAATCGTGACCTGCTGCTGGATACCCAGAATGGCCGGCTGCTGAAAGTGCAGGTGGCGCCGTTGCCCAGCAAGCCGGAGGATGGTGTGCCGCCGGGTTCGCGGCGCTATCGGCTGGATGGCGATCTGCGGCTGGAAATCTGGTACGACCCGCAACAGCGCTGGGCCAAAACTAGGTTTGGCGCCAGCGATGGCTCGGTGATCGATTACCGCTTGCAGGAGTGAAGCATGGCAGAGCCGGGCAGTGTGTGGATCACCGGCGCCGGCTCTGGTCTGGGGCGGGCCCTGGCTTTGCGCTATCTGGCGGCTGGCGCCAACGTGGCCGGCACGGCGCGGCGGGTGGATACGCTCACCGATGTAGCGCTGGCCGGTGTTGGCAAGCCGGGGCATTTCCATGTTCATCCCGGCGACTTGGCCCTGGCCGGCCAGGCCGAGGCGCTGGTGGCGGCGATCGAGCGCAGCAGCGGCCCGATCCGGCTGGCGGTGTTGAATGCCGGTACACACCGGCCCAGCCCGGCAGCACAATTCAGTGCCGCCACGGTTTCCGATTTGCTGGAAGCCAATGTGATGACCGTGGCGCATTGCCTGGAAGCCTTGCTGCCGCGCATGCTGGCGCGTGGCCAGGGCCAGATCGCGGTGAATGCGTCACTCGCCGGCTATCGTGGCCTGCCGAAAGCAGCCGCCTATGGCGCCAGCAAGGCGGCCTTGATCAACATGACCGAGAGCCTGCGCCTGGAACTGGAGCCTGCCGGTATCCGCATGCGCCTGGTCAATCCCGGTTTTGTGCGCACGCCGCTCACCGACCAGAATGATTTTCCGATGCCCTTCCTGATGGATGTGGAGCAAGCCGCCGAGCGGCTATATCAGGCGCTGGAGCATGGCACGGCCTTCGAGATCGTGTTTCCACGCCGCTTTGCCTATATCCTGAAATTCCTTCGCCTGCTGCCCTATGTGCTCTATTTCCCCTTGGTGGGAAGGGCAACCAAATGACAGCCATCACCATAGAACAGGATGCGATTGCCGAGGGCCTGCAAGCCTATATCGGCTTTTTTGAGACATTGGCGCCGGCCAGCCTGGCGCGGTTGGGCGACTTGGTGGCAGCCGATGTGCATTTCCGCGATCCATTCAATGATGTGCGCGGCCTGGCTGCGATGCGGCGGGTATTCGAGGCATCCTTCGAGGATTGCAGCGAGATGCGCTTCATCATTGATAGCGTGGTGCGCCAGGAGGCAACCGCCTTTCTGACCTGGCGTTTCTTTTTCAAGCCGACCCGGCTTAATCCAGCGCAGCCATGGGAAGTGGTGGGGGTTTCAGAGCTTCATTTCACCCCGGCCGGCAAGGTGGCGGCGCATCTCGATCATTGGGATTCGGGCAGCCAGTTTTATGCCCGCCTGCCGCTGATCGGCGCCGTGGTGCGCTGGCTGCGGCGCCGCTTGGCGGTGCAAATCTAAAATTTGGCTGCCTGTGCCGTTTTGAACGGTATGCGCCTCAGGCCAGATCAAGCCTGAGCTGAAGCACATCGATGCAGTTGGCGCGGAAGCCACCCTCGCAGGAGCCGAGATAGTAGAGCCACATGCGGCGGAAGCGTTCGTCGAAGCCGAGCGCGCGGATCTGCGGCCAGGCGGCCTGGAAATGCTCGGTCCATTCGCGCAGGGTGCGGGCATAATCCAGCGCAAAGCCGTCGCTGCGCGTCATTTTCATGCCCGCTGCGGCGGCGTGGTCGCGGATCACCTGAGGCGCCAGCAACATGCCGCCCGGGAAGATATAGGCCTGGATAAAATCCATCGTGCCGCGATAGGCCTCAAAATATTTGTCCTGGATCACAATCGCCTGCAAGCCAACGCGGCCTTGCGGCGCCAGCCGCTGGCGCAGCATGCCGAAATAGGCCGGCCAGAATTTCTCGCCCACGGCTTCGATCATCTCGATGGAAGCGATGGCGTCGTATTGCCCTGTTGTATCGCGGTAATCGCGCAGTTCAATTGTCACCTTGTCTGCCAGGCCGGCTTCGAAGATGCGGCGCTGGGCGTAATCATGCTGCTCGCGGCTGATCGTAATGCCATGCACCTGGGCGCCGAATTCCTTGGCCGCCAGTTCGGCAAAGCCGCCCCAGCCGCAGCCCACTTCCAGCACGCGCTGGCCCGGCTGCAACTGCAAGACCTCGCCGGCCAGGCGCCGGTATTTGGCGGCTTGGGCGGCTTCCAATGCCTGGCCCTCATGGCTGTAGATCGCCGAGGAATAGGTCATCGATGGATCAAGCCACTGGCTGTAGAAATTGTTGCCGAGATCGTAATGGTAGGCGATGTTGCGGCGGCTGCCGCGCTTGGTGTTGTTGGCAAAGGCGAAGGCAATGCGGCGCAGCACGCGCAGCCAGGGCTTGCCCATCAGCGTGTCGTCCAGCTCGGTATTGACGCAGGCCCAATGCGCCAGCAGGCCGATATCGTCGCAATCATAATCGGCTTCCATGAAGGACTGGCCAACGCCGAGATTGCCACCCAGCAGCATACGCTTGGGGAAGCGGTTGTTGCGCAGGGTGATCTCGGCATCCGGCCCCGGCAGTTTGCCGCGCGCCACCACGCGGCGGCCATCGGTCAGGCCGATGGTGATCGAACCGCGCGACATATGTGGCGCCAGCGACAGCATCAGCCGGGTCCAGCGGTCGAGATTGTTGAGGCGCAGCGCATCCTGTGGGCAGGTCAGTTCAATGGCTGCGGCCGGCGGATTGCCGCGCCGTTCAGCGGCCGCTGTACCCAGCCCATAATCGCCCTTTTGATCCGCCACATAGTCGCTCATCAATCACTCCCCGGAAACTGGCTGTTCGTCACATATCGGCCGGGTATGGCTCACCGGCAAAGCCGGCGGCGCGGGCCGGCGGAAAAAACGGGCGCCCTTGCGCCACAGATGCAGCGCTTCCCAATGGATCGCTGCCATCACCTTCAAGGTCATCAGCGGATGGCGCAGCATGGCTTTCAGCATGGCGCCATCGGTGCAGGCTTCGCGCCGACCGGTCTGCGTTGCGATCAGACGCGGGCCTTCCGGGCCGTCATGCCGGATATGGATGGCAATCTTCTCGCCCGGCGGCAGGATGCTGAACTGGTAGTCACCGGATAGCGGCATGAAGGGCGAGACATGGAACTGCTTGGGCGCGCCATGGTGCAACACGCCATCCTGTTCCGTCACCGCAATGAGATAACCATGCTGGTCGCCGAAGGTGTTTTTCACCTCGTAGAGAATGGCGCCAAGCCGGCCTTGTGCATCATGGCAGAAGTAGACGCTGAGCGGATTGAACACATAGCCGTAGAGGCGCGGAAAACAGAAGATCGTGATACGCGCCGCCGCGTGCTGCAAACCATGCTGGTGCAGGATGGCTTCCACCCAGGGGCGCAAAGGGCTGCCGTCACGCGGGCCGTGATCCTTATCGAAGAACGACAGCAGGCCAAAACGGTTATGCCGGAACAAGCGCGAGTTTGCCGCGAAGGCCGGCAGCGCATCCAGATCAAGCAGCAGCGAAAACACGCGATAGTCAAATTTGTGCCGGAATGGCAGCAGCCGCTCATGCATTACGCGGCAGTGATAGAGCGCGGCCTGTTCCAGGGCGATGGACGTCATGCCGCCACCTCAAGCCGCCGCTGGGTCAGGTCGGCGGAGAAGGGGAGAGACGCGGCCAGATCGGCATCCAGCGTCATGGCGGCGCGCAAGCCGGCAGTAAGGCCATCCTCATGGAAGCCATAACCGGCCCAGGCACCGGCATACCACAGCCGGTCGCGGCCCTGAATCTCATGCAAGCGGCCTTGGGCCGCCACAGCGGCGCGATCAAACAGCGGATGCTCATAATCGAAACGAGCAAACACCAACTTCGGATCAGGCTCTTCAATCGGGTTGAGGGTGACAAAAAGCGGGCGGCTATGGTCAATGCTTTGCAGCAGGTTCATCCAGTAGGTCAGGCCGACGCGGCGCTCCAGGTCGCGGCGTGGCTCGGATAGATAATTCCAACTGGCCCAGGCGCGGCGCCGCACCGGCATCTGCCGCAGATCACGATGCAGGATGGCGCGGTTGGCCTGGAAGCGGAACTGGCCCAGAATATCCTGCTCCGGTGCCGTGGCGGCATTGCCAAGGATACGCAAGGCCTGGTCGCCATGGCAGGCCAGCAGCACATGGTCGAACAGCCCGGCCGGACCCTTTGCGGTATGCAATGTGATGCCGTTTGCAGCGCGGCTCAGGCTGTGTACCGGGGTGGAAAGATTGAGGCTGCTGCGGCTATCGGCCAGCAGGCGGCGCACATATTCGCGGCTGCCGCCCAGCACAGTGGACCATTGCGGCCGGTTATTTACACTGAGCAGGCCATGGTTGCTGAAGAAACGGCAGAAGGTGACGGCGGGAAACGCCATCATCTCGCGTAATGGCGCCGACCAGATTGCCGCGCCCATGGGCAGCAAATAATCCAGCATGAAGCTTTCGGAATAGCCTTCGCGGGCGAGATAATCGCCTAGCGTCAAGCCCTCAAGCCGGCCCGCCGCCAGATCGGCCACGGCGCGCTGATTGAAGCGCAGGATATCGCGCCACATGCGATGGAAGCGCAGCGAGAAAAGATTACGCTTCTGTGCGAACAGGCTGCCGAGTGTGTTGCCGTTCCATTCAAGCTGGCCGCGCTTGGCACCGGTGCCAACCGAAACCGAGAATGACATGTCGCTCTTGATCGATGGCACGGCGAGATGCGCAAACAGCTTTTCGATATTTGGATAATTCCAATTATTAAAAACGATAAAGCCGGTATCCACGGCGATGCGGCTGCCGTCATAGTCAATTTCTGCCGTGTTGCTATGGCCACCCGGATAGGCATTGGCCTCAAACACGGTCACGTCATGCCGGCGCGACAAGGCCCAGGCTGCGCCCAGGCCGGCAATGCCGGCGCCGATCACACCAATCTTCATGCAGCCCCCCTGCCTTCATGCAGCCGTTTGGCCGCTGCCTCGTTGCCCTCTTTATCGCGCAATGTGGCAAAGGCTGCCAGAGCCGAAATGCGGGCGGCATCATGATCCACCATCGGTGCCGGATAATTGCCGCCGAGGCTGACGCCGGCTTCACGCAAAACCAGCGCCGGTGCCTGCCAGGGCTTGTGGATGAAGCGTGCCGGCACAGCCTTCAGTTCCGGCACCCAAGCCCGCACATAATCACCCTCGGGATCAAAACGCTCGCCTTGCAACATCGGATTGAAGATGCGGAAATAGGGCGCTGCATCGGCGCCGCTGCCGGCCACCCATTGCCAGCTTGCCGCATTATTGGCCAGATCGGCATCCACCAGCGTATCCCAGAACCAGGCTTCACCCTGGCGCCAATGCTGGCGCAGATGCTTCACCAAAAAGGAAGCCACAATCATGCGCACCCGGTTATGCATCCAGCCGGTATGCCAAAGCTCGCGCATGCCGGCATCCACAATCGGATAACCTGTCTGCCCGCGTTGCCAGCGTTTTAGTGCGGCGGCATCGTCATGCCACGGAAAGGCATCAAAATCGCTGCGGAAATTCTGCTCGGGCAGGCTTGGGCAATGGAACAGCAGATGATGTGCAAATTCGCGCCAGCCTAGTTCGGCAAGGAACTTCTCGCCATGCCGGGCCAGACTGGGCGGGCCGGCATCCAGCGCAAAGCGCACCGCATGCCAGATCTGGCGCGGCCCGATTTCGCCAAAATGCAGATGCGGCGAAAGCCGCGATGTAGCCGGCATATCCGGGCGGTCGCGCTGCTCGGCATAGCCATTGAGGCCCTGGTCGATAAAATTCGCCAGCATGCTTTCCACACCCAGGCTGCCCGGCACCCAGGTATTACGCAGGCCGCCGGCCCAATCGGGCTTGGTTGGCAGCAGATGCCAGTTTGCCAGCATGTCGCTTTCCAAGCCGGCATGGCCGTGCATCTGCTTGGGCGCCGGTAATGGGGAGGGTGGTTCGCCCAGCGCGCGGCAGGCACGCCAGAAGGGTGAGTAAACCTTGAACCAGCCGCCACTTTGGGTTTTCACCGTCCAAGGTTCATAGAGCAGTGACGCATTGTGGCTTTCAGCGACAATGCCAGCTTGTTTCAGCACGGCCTTGATCTTGGCATCGCGTTCAATCGCTGCTGGTTCATAACAGCGGTTCCAGAACACGGCCTGGGCGCCGGTTTGTGTGGCCAGTTGCGGCACCAGGTCGGCAGCCCGTCCGCGCCGCAGGGTGAGGCCAAAACCATATTGGCGGCGCAGATCGCCATCCAGGGCATTCAGCGCCTGATGCAACCACCAGCGGCTGGCTGCCCCCGGCTTCCAGGCCAGGCTGTCATCCAGCACATAAAGTGCAATCACCGGCGCGCCATGCGCGGCAGCCGCGTTTAATGCCGGATTGTCGGCCAGGCGCAAATCCTGGCGAAACCAGACCACGACCGGGGCTGGCGCCGGGGATGATTTTATACGGGTCAAACGCGCCTCGCTGCGACTAACTCTCTTCACAGCAGATACGCAGCAGGCGGGCTACTGGATCAATCCGGTTCGTTCATACGCAGCGCAAGCGAAGCCGCCTGGGTGCGGTTGAAAACCTGCAATTTGGCAAATATCTGCCGCAGATGCGCCTTCACGGTCACTTCCTGCACACCTAGACGCAGGCCGATGGCCTTGTTGGAATCGCCATGGCTGAGCCATTTCAGCACTTCGCGCTCACGCTCGGTCAGGCTCGACAGGCGCGGATCGGTCGGGGTTGGAGCGGGGGGCGGCGTTTCATCGCCGGCCTCGCTGCGGGCATGGCTGCCGGCAGGGAAACTGTAATCAGCGCCGAGCAGGGCGCGCAGCAATTCGCGCTCATCGGCGCCGGCACGGGCGCGCTCGGTCAGTTCCTCCAGCTTGGCGGCAGCCTGGTAGGTCGGCAGGTATTCCTCATAGAGCCGCAAAGCCTTGACCACCGTGAGCAGCATGCTTTGCTGCGTCAGTTCGGTCTTTTCCTTGTAATCGTTGATCGAATGGCTGCCCACCACGCTGAGTGGCGGCGCTTGTCCGGGCTGGCCGGTGCGGATCACAATCTGCACCGCCTTGTTGCCCAGGTCTTCGCGGATATGGCTCACCAATTCGATGCCGGCATGTTCGGTTTCCATCACCACATCCAGAAGGATCAGGGCGATATCCGGGTTTTGCGCCAGTAACGGCTTGGCTTCGGTGCCGGTATGGGCCGAGAGGAATTCCAGCCCGCGCCCGCGATAGGTGAAATTGCGCAGCAGCAATTTGGTCAGCGCGTGTACATCTGGCTCGTCATCCACAATCAGCAGCTTCCACGGCGCGGTGGTCTGGGTGGCGGCGGGCTGGTTAGGATCGGCGGTGGTTGTATCGGTCGGCAGGTTTGACACGGCGCTTTCCACTACTGGATGTTACTTCACTCTATCTTAAGCCGAACCGTGATGCTTGCGTATTTCAAGGTTTATCGAAGAAAAAACTCTGGCTCGGGTTCATTCTGGTGAAACACCCGCAGCATACCTGTGCGAGATCAAATTGATCGGCGGATCACCTTGAAGCTGCGGCAATGCGGAATTCTGACGCACTTAACTGAAACAACAAAGCCGTTGACAGGCGCTCCTCGCGTCAAATAGTTTACTAGTCAACTATATGGCTGAGGCAGATATGAAACACAAGCGACCGCAAGCGGCGGCTCTGGAGGATCATCTTGGTTACTGGCTGCGGCTGGTTTCCAACCATGTCTCACAGGGTTTTGCCCGCAAGCTGGATGGGCGCGGCGTGACAGTGGCGGAATGGGTGGTGCTGCGTGAAATGCTGCACCAGCCGCCGCTGGCGCCGAGCCAACTGGCGGGTCGGCTTGGCCTGACGCGTGGAGCGATCTCCAAGTTGGCTGACCGGCTGATCGCCAAGCGCCTGATCCTGCGCCGGGCCGGGCAGGATGATCTGCGTTTCCAGAGTTTGGAATTGACCCAACAGGGGGCCGAACTGGTGCCTGAACTGGCAGCCTTGGCCGACCAGAATGAGGCGGAATGTTTTGGCCATCTCGGCAAGGCCGAGCG
The DNA here is from genome assembly GCA_002482765.1 of Alphaproteobacteria bacterium UBA7691. GTDB lineage: Bacteria > Pseudomonadota > Alphaproteobacteria > Ferrovibrionales > Ferrovibrionaceae > Ferrovibrio. Next base: position 7,719 of record DLGP01000096.1, on the reverse strand, counting down.
TTTGGCCTTGCACGAAGCAATGCAGGCACTGGCCCGCCACCATAGCCTTACCAGCAAACCAATTGACTGAACCAGGAGTGCTCGATGAAACCCGAAATCCGCCAGGTTGTTGAAGCCTGCTCTGCCGCCTCGCAAAGCGGCAGCCTGAAATTCCCGCAAATTGTCGCGGCGCTGATGCAGGCCGGCGTGGAGCGCTATATGGCCGATCTGCACCGGGGCGAAACCATCTATTACATGCCCGATGGCGCCTCGCATGTGGTGCCGTATGCCGCGCTCAGCAGCCGCCCGGCCTTGGCCTTTTCTGCCGCCGGGGTTGAGCAGGCGGTGCGCGATTCGCAGGCCGGGCGCATTGATTATGGCACTTTCTGCACCCGTATCGCGGCGGCCGGCTGCGTCAGCTATCTGGTGACACTGGCTGGCCGGCGGGCGGTGTATTACGGCCGTGGCGGCGAAAGCCATGTGGAATTGTTTCCCGGCGCAGCTTGATCCCGGCTGACCTTGAAACCGCCTCGGCTCCAGCCTAGCTCTGAACTGCTGGCACCGGATTGGAGAATGGGGCGCACAGAAGATGAAAAAACTGCGATCCGCTAAACTTTTTCTCTGTGCCGCATGGGCTGCTACAATTTTTCCCTTATCCGATGCGAGGTCGCAAACCGGCGAGCGGCTGAGGATAGGGGTGCTGGAGATTGACCAAACCGAGGTCAGCATCGCTGATTTCAGCGCATTTGCCCGCTCCGTTGCCTTGGTCACGGCTGCCGAGCAGGCCGGAGGCGGCTTCGAATATGCTGCGGGCTGGGAAAGGCGGCCAGGCTGGAGTGTCTATAGTCCATTTGGAGAATCGCGAGTTTCGCCTGCCGAGCCGGCAGTGCATGTTGCCTGGCAGGAAGCCGTGGAATATTGCCGCTGGCGGGGCGGCAGGCTGCCGAATTTGCAGGAATGGCGCCAAGCGGCATTCAGTGAACAGCGCGTAACCCCGACGGACGGATTCGAACTCGGCCGGACCTACATCTATGCCAGCGGTGATAACCCGACGGGCATGAATACCCGCGACGCCGATCCCTGGCCGCGCCATGCGCCTGTTGGTGCCACCAAACGCGGCGTGAACGGCTTGTACGATATGGGCGGCAATGTCTGGGAATGGCTGGCAGATCGACGCGGCAGCGAGGCTCTTACCGCCGGCGGTTCCTGGTGGTATGGCCCGCAGCAGACCACAGCCGAAGCGCCGCAATGGAAGCCGGCTGATTTTTACGCCGTGTATGTCGGGTTTCGCTGCGTGTATGACGCGCCGAAGTGAAATTAAAATATATTTAAGCTGATTTCTTGATGGCCATTCGAAGAATGGCTCCCAGGGAGGGATTCGAACCCCCGACCGGGCGGTTAACAGCCGCCTGCTCTACCACTGAGCTACCTGGGATCAGTGCGGCGCGGAAGTTAGCCGCGTGCTCCCCGAACTGCAAGCCTTGTATGGGAAAATTTCTTGGCGCTGTTTCGTGGGCCATTTGCGACGCCGGAGGCGCGTGCTAAGGCGAGGGGAGGGAGGAACCATAATGCCGACGCTGCTGCCTGTAATGATGACCGTGCCTGAATTGCAAACTTTCCTGCTGCGTGAATTTCCGCAGATGGCGCCAATGAATCTGCAAGTGCAGTCCTTCGATGGCGCGCTGCTGCGGCTTGGCTGCGGCATTGGCGAGGCGCAATTACGCCCGGGCGGCACGGTTTCCGGCCCCACCATGATGGCTTTGGCCGATTGTGCTGCCTATCTGCTGCTGCTGGGTCAGATTGGCCCGGTGGCGCTGGCGGTGACAACGAATCTGAATATCAACTTCCTGCGCAAGCCCGAACCGGTGGGCATGTATGCCGATGCCCGCATGCTGAAACGCGGCAAAACACTGGCGATTATGGATGTCGGCATCTTCTCCGAAGCGGTGCAGGATGGCCCGGTGGCGCATGCAACCCTGACCTATGCGATTCCACCTGCACGCAATGCCGCCTAAGCTATTGAATTATATGGCATTGGATGGCGGTATTATATTACCGCTAAATAAAGTATTGAAAAAAGCAGCAATTCTGCGGGAATCCGGTTGACAGGCTGCGCGCACCATCGCATAACCCGGCCCCGATCGCCCCGTGCCCTCAAAGTGCGTGGCTCGACCCCCCGATCAGGGGCCAAATCCAGGATAGTGCAATGAAGACCTTTTCCGCTAAAGAGTCCGAGGTCGACAAGAAGTGGGTGCTGATTGACGCCGAAGGCTTGGTGCTCGGTCGTCTCGCCAGCCTGATTGCCAAGCGTTTGCGCGGCAAGCACAAGGCGATCTTCACCCCGCATGTCGATACCGGCGACCATGTCATCGTCATCAACGCCGAGAAGGTGCGGGTGACCGGCCGCAAGGCGCAGCAATCCGTGTTCCATTGGCATACCGGCTATCCGGGCGGTGTGAAGGGTGCGACCATCGGCCAGCGCCTCCAGGGCCGCTTTCCGGAGCGTGTCATCCTGAAGGCGGTTGAGCGTATGCTGCCGAAGGAAAGCCCGCTGGCCCGCCGCCAGCTGACCAAGCTGCGCGTCTACAAGGGCACGGAGCATCCGCATGAGGCGCAGCAGCCGCAAGTGCTGGATGTGGGCGCGTTGAATCCGAAGAACAAGAGGATCGATTGATCATGGCCGAGGCACGCACTCTCGCCGATTTGAGCAAGGCCACGGCCGTTGCCGCTGCGACTCCCGCAGCCCCCGTTCATGAGCGCAAGGTCGACAAGTTCGGCCGCGCCTATGCCACGGGCAAGCGCAAGAACGCGATCGCCCGCGTTTGGCTCAAGCCCGGCGCCGGCAAGTTCATTGTGAATGGCAAGGAAAGCAACGATTACTTTGCCCGTCCGGTGCTGCGCATGCTGTTGCAGCAGCCTTTCTCGCTGACCAACCGGGTTGGCCAGTTCGACATCTATGCCACCGTCACTGGCGGCGGCCTGTCGGGCCAGGCTGGCGCGCTGCGTCATGGCATTTCCAAGGCGCTGACCTATTTTGAGCCGGACCTGCGTCCGGCGCTCAAGGCCCAGGGCTTCCTGACCCGCGATCCGCGCGTGGTCGAGCGCAAGAAGTACGGCAAGCCAAAGGCCCGCCGCAGCTTCCAGTTCTCGAAGCGCTAAGCTTACAGGCGATTACGAAAAGGCCGGGAGCGCAACTCCCGGCCTTTTTTGTTGGGGTGGCATACTAGGCTGAATTGCTTGGCTTTAACCAAAACTCAACTGTTGATTCGTGTATATGAATCAACCACAGTCATGCCTCGGGCAGAATCGCCCGTTTGGCCAAGCAGGAAAACATAATCGCCATGACGCTGAGCGATATGGTGCTCGCCTTGTTGCCGGTTATCGGGCTGTTTTTTATCGTTGGCCTTGCAGGCAATTGGTTGCAGGAGGCGGCGCAGCATTATGCCCGCCGCGAATTGCGCTTCGACGAGGAAAATGATCGCCTGCGGGAAATCTATGATCTGGTCGGCGAGCGGTCGCGCCAGATTGAGCAGGAGCAGGAGGGGCGCGCCGAGCGCGAACGCACGCTGCTGCAATTGCAGAACGAGCATGGCGCGGCAATGGCCGAGGAAATCAAGCTCACCGATCCGCGCAATATCACGGTCTACGAACATGGCATCCCGATTGCCGGCACGATGGGCTATTATGCCAAGGCGGTTGGTCCGGCACATGTGCCGCCCTTTGATGGCAAAGGCTCGGGCGGCAGCGGCGTGCATGGCCGGCGTTATGCCCGCTTTGTGGTGTGGGGCCAGAACCAGACCAATGCCGAACGCCTGATCAAACATTGGGTCGGCGCACAGGGCCAGGTCGTTGAATTCCGACCGTTCACCGGCAAAATCAAACTGACGGAGCTGTAGCGATGACGCTCAGCGATGTCATTGAAACCCTGGTTGTTGCCGCCAATCTCGGCATGTTCCTGCTGATCGTGCTGACTGTGGCCGAGCGTTTGCGTGATGGCTGGCGCTCGGTGGAATTGCAGGTGCAGGATGTGATCTTCCGCCGTGAGCAGGCCGAGAAGGATCAGAGCCATTACGACGAGGCGCTGAGCGACGAGCGCAAGAAGGTGGCCGATCTCGACCAGCAGATAGCCCGCGCCCGCAGCGAATTGGAATCGCTGGAAATGCGCCACGCTGAAACCGATCTGCCGTTCATCTACACCGCCACGCCGATTGAAGGTGTTGACCCGCGCTTCCCGCCCTGGCGCCTGGTGGTCCACAATCCGCAGCTCGGCCAGCGCGCCATGCAGCTTTCGGATGCCGCTTATCAGTGGAATGAGGGCCGCTATTACGAAGTGCCGGCGCCCACCCATGCGGCGGCGCGCGCCCATCTTGAACGCCTGCTGCCGCCGCAGGACAGCTTCTTTGTGCGCATCGTTGACGACGAGCGCAGTGGCGTGGCCTGAGCCAGCCAGACCTATCGGCCGCTGCATGGCCCACCCTGGTCTTGACGCAGGGCCGCAACAAACCATCTATTGCAGCCGGATGGGCTTGGCAGATCAGGTTTTTTTGAATTGGCGTGAATGAATATCGCAGACGAGGATACGACAGCGAAGCCGCGCAGCTTCAGCTTCAGCCATGCCGAACTGCGCCGCCCGGGCTCATATTTTATGCGCGGCGAGAACCGTGAGGTGACGCTTGCGCTGCAATTTGGCGAGCTAAAGGGGGCGTTGTCGCTGGATGCCCTGGTCAACAGCCTCAACCTGCCGCCGACCCATCCGGATCGGCAGTTGCTGGAATTGGTGTCTCCGGCGCTGAACTATATGCGCAGCATCCAGGTTGGCAGTCCGGTGCCGTCTGAACTGCTTGATGGCCGTCCCTCCTGGATGCCAAAGGAGCATGTGGTGCAGCGCGGCGCCGTAATCCTGTGGCGCGCCCTGCAACTGCCGTTGCTTGATGCTGCGCCGCAAGCTGAGTTGCCGCCGCCCGGCTCGGATGCCGAAAAACTGCACCAGATTGCCCGGCTGGTGAAATTGTTGCTGCCCGATCTGGCGGTGGAAATGATTGAGCAGCGCATGCGCGATGTGATTGTTGATATCGCCCGGGTGGATTGGCTGCGCCGCATGACCAGTGCCTTGCAGCGAACCGTGGGCGAGATGGCGCAGTTTTCCGTGCGGCACAATGCTGACCCCGCTGGCGATCTGGCCCGGCGCGGGGCGTTGCAGTTGCGGCAGGTGGCGATCTGGGGCACCGAACGCGCAATGATTTGTGATGCTGTGGTTGCGGATGTGAACCGCTTGCTGGTGGAAGCGGATCATGCCAGGCAGCGGGTCTGGCCGCAGATAAATCTGTTGCGAGCCTTTGCGCTGGATATTGAAGCCGTGCTGGCGCGCTGGAATCAGGCGCAGATGCGCAGCGACGGGCCAAGGCTGAGTGATCTGGAAGAATTGCTGCGGCTGATCAGTCAGCGTTATGCCGTGTTTGACCCAGAGATTTTTATGCCGCCAAAGCGCTGGCCTGCGGGGAAACGGGAATATGATGCATGAGCGTATTAACATTTGCATATGCCGGCAGCCGGCGATGGTGCGGGACAGGCCGCGTACTATTTCCTGTTTCGGCGGGAACCCAGTTGGATTATGCAGATGAATGATCCTGTTACTAACACTGCCGGTGCGGCAGCAATGCAGCCGCTGAACCTGCGGGGTTATGAGGAATTGCCGCTTGCCGATCTGGCGGATTTCCCATCCCTGGCGGCCTGCCATGCCGCCTGGCTGGCGGCGCATCGCAGCCTGCCGGGCCGTGCCGACCCAGTTCTGCCGGCGGTGATCGAAGTGCAGGCTTTGCCGCCTGATGTGATGCCCTACACGATGCTGCTGGACTACCTGCCGGAAGAGCGTGATGTGCGGGTCAGGCTGGCCGGCAATTATGTTGGCGAACGGACCTCGGCAGATGCCGGTGGCCGCCGCCTGGGCAATTTCTTCAACGCCCATGATGCCGCGATTGTCTATGCCAGCATGGAGCAGGTGGCCAATCTACGGCAGCCAAGCCTGGCACGGCGCAGCTATGTGGCGCTGGATGGCATGCAGTTCAGCTATGTGCGGCTGATCCTGCCGCTATCGCTGGATGGCTACACGGTGACGGGTTTTTTCAAGACGATCGAGCCGGCAACGCTGCAAACCGGAGCTGCTTGAGCCGGCTCAGCGATTCAATTCCTTCATCGCGCCTTCCAGGCCACCCAGCGTGAGCGGGAACATGCGGTTTTTCATCAATTGCCGCACCACCTGCACCGAAGGCGTGAAGTCCCAGTATTTCTCCGGCACCGGATTGAGCCAGGCCGCCTTGGGCCAGGTGTCGAGCAGGCGCTGCATCCAGGTGGCGCCAGACTCTTCGTTCCAATGCTCAACGCTGCCGCCGGCCTGCACGATCTCATAAGGGCTCATGGTGGCGTCGCCGACAAAGATCAGTTTGTAGTCGCTCTGGAATTTGCGCAGCACTTCCCAGGTCGGCTGGAATTCGTTGTGCCGGCGGCGATTATCCTTCCACAGCTTCTCGTAGACGCAATTGTGGAAGTAGAAAAATTCCATATGCTTGAATTCTGTCCGCGCCGCCGAGAACAATTCCTCGCAGACCTTGATATGGTCGTCCATCGAGCCGCCGATATCGAAGAGCAGCAGCACCTTCACCTTGTTATGCCGCTCCGGCACCAGCTTGAGGTCAAGATAGCCGGCATTATTGGCGGTGGAGCGGATGGTATCGGGGATATCCAGTTCCAGATCGGCGCCGTCGCGGGCGAATTTGCGCAAGCGCCGCAGAGCCACCTTGATGTTGCGGGTACCGAGTTCAACGCTGTCATCCAGGTTCTTGTATTCGCGCTTGTCCCACACCTTCACGGCGCGGCGGTTGCGCGATTTATCCTGGCCGATGCGCACGCCTTCGGGATTGTAGCCATAGGCGCCAAAGGGCGATGTGCCGGCTGTGCCGATCCATTTTGAGCCGCCCTGGTGGCGTTCCTTCTGCTCTTCAAGACGTTTTTTCAGCGTCTCCATCAGCTTGTCCCAGCCGCCGAGCGCCTCGATCATCGCCTTTTCTTCTTCGCTCAGCGTGCGCTCGGCCAGCTTGCGCAGCCATTCATCCGGAATATCGGCCGAGATCGCATCGGACACGAATTCCAGGCCGTTGAAGACCTGGGAAAACACGCGGTCGAACTTGTCGAGGTTACGTTCATCCTTCACCAGGGCCGAGCGCGACAGGTAGTAAAAATCCTCGACGCGGTAATTCGGCACGCCCTTCTGCATCGCCTCGACCAGCAGCAGGTATTCGCGCAAGGTGGCGGGCACTTTTGCTTTGCGCAGTTCGAGGAAGAAGTTGATGAACATGCCGAGCCTCCCTGACCGGGCAGAAGCTGAACCGGGGCCTAGCGGCTTTCGCGCCGCGCGATGAAGGCCAGGCGTTCGAACAGATGCACATCCTGTTCGTTCTTGAGCAATGCGCCGGCCAGCGGCGGGATCAGCTTGCCCTGTTCCTTGGTGCGCAAAGCCTCCGGCGGCAGATCTTCGGCCATCAGCAGCTTGAGCCAGTCCAGCAATTCCGAGGTGGACGGCTTCTTCTTCAGGCCGGGCGTTTCGCGCAACTCGTAAAACACCGTCATCGCATCGCGCACCAGGGTCTTCTGCACACCGGGGTAATGCACCTCGACGATTTTCTCCATGGTCTCGCGGTCGGGGAAGCGGATGTAGTGGAAGAAGCAGCGGCGCAGGAAGGCGTC
>DLGP01000105.1:27945-28672 GCA_002482765.1 Alphaproteobacteria bacterium UBA7691 | reverse complement strand
CGGCGGGGGCGGCGGCGGCGGTTCGGCCACCGGCTCCTGACGCCAGATATGACGGCAGACAGTGCAGCGGACCTTTACCGGCCCGTCACGGAATATGCTCGCATCGACGCTGAACCGCGTGGCGCAGTTGGGGCAGGAGAGAATCATGCCGGAGACCTGGCCGCTACGTGCAGTGCCGTTGCCCTTTTGCGTTTTGCTATTTTCCCTTATAGGACGGACAGGTCTAGGCTGGCAAGCTTAGGGGCTGGCAAGCTCTGGGCAGGCCGAAGCTTTTCGGAGGTGGCGACGCTGTGGTGCGGTTTCAGAATGTCGGGATGCGGTATGGGCCGGGGCCGGAAGTGCTGCGCGATGTCAGCTTCGATCTGGCACCGGGCTCGTTCCACTTCCTGACCGGCCCTTCCGGCGCCGGCAAAACCTCACTGCTCAAGCTGATGTATCTGGCGCATCGGCCAAGCCGGGGTGTGATCACCATGTTCGGCCAGGATGTGGCCGCCGCCGATCGCGCCACCCTGCCGCTGCTGCGCCGCCGCATTGGCGTGGTTTTCCAGGATTTCCGCCTGCTGGATCATCTCAGCGCGCTGGACAATGTGGCCCTGCCTCTGCGGATTGCCGGGGTGGCGGAAAACCGCGTGGTGGATCATTGTTCGGAATTGCTCGCCTGGGTTGGCCTGGGCGACCGGCTGGAGGCGCGGCCGGCCACACTCTCGGGCGGCGAGAAACAGCGCGT
>DLGP01000105.1:27033-27914 GCA_002482765.1 Alphaproteobacteria bacterium UBA7691 | reverse complement strand
GGCCGACGAGCCGACCGGCAATGTTGATCCCGAAATGGCGCAGCGCCTGATGTATCTGTTTGTTGAGTTGAACAAGAGCGGCACGGCGGTGGTGCTGGCGACCCACGACATTCACCTGCTGGAGCGCTTCCGCTTTCCCACCCTGCGGCTACGCGGCGGCCAGATCGAGGTGATGGCGGCATGAACGCCCGGCAGCCATCCGATTTGCAGCTTGAATCCGATGCTTCGGTGCGTTTCCTGCCCTGGGCGCTGGCGGTGATGGTGTTTCTGGCAGCGCTGGCCTTGGCCGGAGCGCTGGCGCTGGATGGCACCGTGGCAGCCTGGCGCCAGGGTGTGTCCAGCCGCCTGACTGTGCAATTGGCCGACCGCCCGGGCGGCCCGCCGATGCAGCAACGGCTGGAAGCGGCGCTGGCGCAGTTGCGTGCCGTGCCGGGCGTGCAACGCGCCGAGGCGCTGGAGCGCAGCGCGGTGGAGGCTTTGCTCAAACCCTGGCTCGGCGATGCCGGCCTGGCTGGGGCCAGCGGCGGCCTGCCGCTGCCCGGCGTGATCGATGTGGAACTGGCGCCAGGCCAGGCGCTGTCGGTGGCGGCATTGGCGGCGCAATTGGAGCAGACTGTGCCCGGCGCCCGGCTGGATGATCCCAAACCCTGGCTCGACCAGTTGGTGCGGCTGGCGCGCTTGCTGCAAAGCCTGGGGCTTGGCATCGTGCTGCTGGTGGGGATGGCGATGGCGGCCCTGGTGATCTTCGCCACCCGGGCCGGGCTGGCGGCGCGGCGCGGCACCATTGAGGTGCTGCACCTGATCGGCGCCGAGGATGCCTATGTGGCGCGGCAATTCCAGCGCCATGTGTCGCGCCTGGCCTTTTATGGCGGCAGTGGCGG
>DLGP01000105.1:18882-27010 GCA_002482765.1 Alphaproteobacteria bacterium UBA7691 | reverse complement strand
CGTGCTGATCCTGCTGCTGATCCAGTGGCTGGCCAGCAATGTCGGCCAGGGCCTGCTGCCCGGCTTTGCGCTGTTCTGGTGGCATTGGCTTTTGCTGCTGCTGCTGCCGCTTGCCGGCCTGATCCTGGCAGTGCTGACCGCCCGGCTCACCGTGCTGGGCGAATTGAAACGGATGTTGTGACCATGCTGGTATTGCTCGACCGCGATGGCGTGCTGAATGAAGACCGCGCCGATTACGTAAAATCCCCGGCCGAATTTGTGCCGATCCCCGGCATCGGCGCAGCCATCGCAGCGCTGAATGCGCGCCGCTGGCCGGTGGTGCTGTGCACCAACCAGGCCTGTATCGGCAAGGGCATCATCGACGTGGCGATGCTGGACCGGATTCACGACACCTTGCGCGACCATATCGCCAAAGATGGCGCCCATATCGACCATATCCTGTTTGCGCCGGATCCGCCCTGGGCGCAGACCGAGCGCCGCAAGCCCGGCCCCGGTATGCCGCGCGAGGCGATGGCGCTGTTTCGCCATGCCCCGGCCGATACCGTGTTCATCGGCGATACCGATACCGACATGCAGGCGGCGGCCAAGGCCGGCTGCCGCCGCATCCTGGTGCGCAGCGGCAAGGGCCGCGCCACCCTGGCCAAAGGTTTGAGCCCGGAAACCCAGCCGGTGGCGATATTCGACGATCTGGCCGCCGCCGTGGCGCGTTTGTTAAGCGATGGGCCGGAGGCCGCGCCGCTATGAAAAGCCTGCACCGCCTGGGCCTCATCCTGCTGCTGCCGGCGCTGCTGTTTGCCGGCGGGCTGCTGGCCTTTGTGGATGGCGTGGCGCGGCTGCCCGAACCGGCGGCCGATCGCCGCACCGATGGCATCGTGGTGCTGACCGGCGGCACCGGGCGGCTGAATGCGGCGATCCGCCTGCTGGATCAGGAAAGCGCCGAGCGGCTGCTGATTTCCGGCGTCAGTGCCGGCGCCAGCAAGGCTTCACTGGCCCAGGCATTGCAGCAGAGCCTGCCGGAAAGCCTGCTGGCGCGGCCTGATCGCGCCGGCCTGGATGTGGTGATGCTGATGGATTGCTGCATTGATCTGGGCTTCGAGGCCATCGACACCGCCGGCAATGCGGTGGAAACCAAGGCCTGGGCGCAAGGCCGCGGTTATCGCTCGCTGCGGCTGGTGACGGCGAATTATCACATGCCGCGCGCCCTGGCCGAATTCCACCGCCAGCTTGGCGATATCGAGATTGTGCCGCATCCGGTGCGGCCGGATTTCCTGCGCGTGGAAGATTGGTGGCGGGATCGCGCCGATGGCCTGTTCCTGTTTGGTGAATATGCCAAATATGTCGCCGCGCTGATTCGCGCCCGCATCGAAGACCATATCAACGGCTGGCTGGAAGGCTGAACATGCTGCTGCTTATCCGCTCGCGGCTATTCCAGGCCGCCTTTCTGCTCTGCACCGCCGTGATTGCCATTCTCACCCTGCCGGCGCTGGCGCTGCAATGGCAAGGCGTTGTCCGCCCGGTCAGCCGCTTCTGGGCGCATGTGGTCAACCTGCTGCTGCGGCTCTGCGCCGGCATCGATTATCGCATCGAGGGCCGCGAGCATCTGCCGCCGGGGCCGTTCATCCTCGCCGCCAAGCATCAATCGCTGTGGGATACCTCGGTGGTGCTGGCATTGTTCGACAATCCCTGCATCGTCATCAAGCAGGAATTGCTGCGTATCCCGATCTATGGCTGGTTCACCCGCGTGCTGGGCATGGTGCCGGTGGATCGGGATGGCGGCGGCGCGGCGCTGAAAAAGATGCTGCGCGCCTGCCGCGATGCCGCCGAACAGGGCCGCAGCCTGATCATCTTCCCGCAAGGCACCCGCACCCTGCCCGGCGAAGTGGCGCCCTATCAGCCCGGGGTGGCGGCGATCTATCGCGAAACCAAGCTGCCGGTGGTGCCGGTGGCGCTGAATTCCGGGTTTTTCTGGCCCAAACATGATTGGCGCCGGCCGCCTGGCCTGATCCGCCTGCAATTCCTGCCGGTGATCCCGCCCGGCCTCAAGCGCGAAGCCTTCATGGCCGAGCTGGAAAGCCGCATTGAAACCGCCAATGCCAGGCTGGAAGCGGAAACCCGCGAGTCATTACAGAAACGTTAAGCGAACATTTTGTTGACTCGCCGCCTCGGGGCGATAGAGTCAGAGCATGTCGCCGAGCACACCGATCTCCCAGCAGATCTGGGATATGAAATACCGCCTGAAAGGGCCGGACGGGTATCCGCTGGATCACACCATCGAGGATACTTGGCGCCGCATTGCGCGCAGCCTGGCGGTGCAGGAGGCCGATCCGGCCGGCCGCGAGGCCGAATTTTATGCCGCCTTGCAGGATTTCCGCTTCCTGCCGGCCGGCCGCATCGTGGCCGGGGCCGGCAGCGGCCGCAAGGTGACGCTGTTCAACTGCTTTGTCATGGGCAGCATCCCGGACGATATGGGCGGCATTTTCGAGCATCTCAAGCAAGCCGCGCTGACCATGCAGCAGGGCGGCGGCATCGGGTATGATTTTTCCACGTTGCGGCCGCGCGGCGCCCTGGTGCGCGGCGTGGGCGCCGATGCCTCGGGGCCGCTCAGCTTCATGGATGTGTGGGATGCGATGTGCCGCACCATCATGTCGGCAGGGCATCGCCGCGGCGCCATGATGGCCACCCTGCGCTGCGACCATCCGGATATCGAAGCCTTCATCGCCGCCAAGCAGGAGCCGGGCCGGCTGCGCATGTTCAATCTGTCGGTGCTGATAACCGATGCCTTCATGCAGGCCGTGCAGGATAACCAGCCCTGGGAATTGCGCTTCGACGGCACCACCTACAAGACGCTACAGGCGCGTGAGCTGTGGGAGCGCATCATGCGCGCCACCTATGCCTATGCCGAACCGGGCGTGATCTTCATTGACCGCATCAACCGGCGCAACAACCTGCATTACTGCGAAACCATCAGCGCCACAAATCCCTGTGTCACGGGTGAGACCTGGGTGAGCACCACCGCAGGGCCGCGCCAGGTGCATGAGCTGGTCGGGCAGCCCTTCACGGCCCTGGTGGACGGCCAGCCGCATGCCAGCGGCCCGCAAGGCTTTTTCGCCACCGGGCAGAAGCCGGTATGGCGCCTGACCACGCAGGAAGGCCATAGCCTGCGCCTGACCGCCGATCATCCGGTGCTGGCGGTGATACAACACACCCGTTTCAGGCATGAAACCGCTTGGCGCAAGGCCGGCGATTTGCGCCCGGGCGACCGTATCATGCTGCATGACCAGCGCCGGGCAACGGCTTGGGACGGTGCCTATAGCGAAGCGGAAGGTTATCTGATCGGGCTGTTGCTGGGCGATGGCACATTGACCCAGGAGAAAGCCGTGCTGAGCGTGTGGCGGCAGCACCGCCAGGCCACTGGCACGCATGACCAGCCAGCCGGGCCGGATGGCGCCGAAGGGATCATGGCCGCCGCATTGGCGGCGGCGGCAAGCCTGCCGCATCGCGCCGATTTCCAGGGCTGGCGGCCGGTTTCCGGGCGTGACGAATGGCGCCTGTCGCTGGCGGCGCTGACCAAGCTTGCGGCGCGGCTGGGGCTGGCACCCGGGCAGCCAAAAGCCATCACCCCGGCGATGGAGCGCGCCTCGGCGGCTTTCCAGCGCGGCCTGCTGCGCGGCCTGTTCGATACCGATGGTTCGGTGCAGGGCAGCCAGGCCAAAGGCGTCAGCCTGCGGCTGAGCCAGAGCGATGCCGGTTTGCTGCAAACCGCGCAGCGCCTGCTGCTGCGTTTCGGCATCCATGCCGTGCTGTATCGTGAGCGCCGCCCGGCCCAGGCCCGGCTGCTGCCTGATGGGCGCGGCGGCCAGCGACAATATGAGTGTGTGGCGCAGCATGAACTGGTGATTGCCGGCGAAAATATCGGCCGCTATGCGGCTTTGATCGGCTTCAGCGACAGCGCCAAGGCGGCCCGCCTGGAAGATTTACTGCGGGCTTATCGGCGGCAGCCGAACCGCGAGCGCTTCATCGCCACCGTGGCGGCGCTGGAAGCCGATGGCAGCGAGACGGTGTATGATGTTCAGGTGCCGGGGCCGCATGCCTTCGATGCCAATGGCCTGTATGTGCATAATTGCGGCGAGCAGCCCTTGCCGCCTTACGGCGCCTGCCTGCTGGGGTCGATCAATCTGGCGCAACTGGTGCAAAAGCCTTTTGAGGCCGAGGCGGCGCTTGATCTGGCGGCATTGCAGCGGCTGACCGAAACCGCCGTGCGCATGATGGACAACACCATCGATGTATCGAATTTTCCGCTGCCGCAGCAGGCCGAGGAAGCGCGGCAGAAGCGCCGCATCGGCCTGGGCGTTACCGGGCTGGCCGATGCGCTGATCCTGTGTGGTGCGCGTTATGGCTCGCCGCAATCGCTGGCGCTGATCGAGACCTGGCTCTGCACCTTGCGCGATGCCGCCTATCGCGCCTCGGTGGCCTTGGCGCGCGAGAAGGGGGCGTTTCCGCTGTTCGAGGCAGCGGCTTACCTGGCCGGCGAGAGCATCGCCGAACTGCCCGCGGATATCCGCGCCGATATTGCCAGCCATGGCATCCGCAATGCCTTGCTGACCTCGATTGCGCCCACCGGCACGATCTCGCTGTTAGCCGACAACATCTCCTCCGGCCTGGAGCCGGTTTTTGCCTTCAGCTACAGCCGCAATGTGCTGATGCCGGATGGCAGCCGGCGCGAGGAGGAAGTGAGCGATTATGCGCTACGGCTGTATCGCCGGCTCAAGGGCGAGGATGCGGCTTTGGGCGAAGCTTTTGTTGATGCGCAATCGCTGGCGCCCGAGGATCATGTGCGGGTGCAGGCCGTGGTGCAGAAATATATCGACAGTTCGATCTCCAAAACCATCAATCTGCCCGAGGATATCGATTTCGAGGCGTTCAAGGATGTTTATGCCCTGGCCTACCGGCTGGGCTGCAAGGGCTGCACAACCTACCGGCCGAATGACGTGACCGGCGCCGTGCTGAGCGTGAAAAAAGCCGCACCGCGCAAGGCCGAGCAAGCCGAATTGCCGCTGGCCCCGGCGCGCAGCCCCTTGTCCAAACGCGCCGCCGCCAGCATACCGCCGGCAGCGGCTTCGGCGGGCGGCGTGGTCTACATGACCCGGCCGCTGGATCGCCCCGAGGCTTTGCCCGGCAAGACCTACAAGATCACCTGGCCGGATTCCGAACACGCCATGTACATCACGGTGAACGACATTGTGCAGGATGGCCGGCGCCGGCCGTTTGAGATGTTCATCAATTCGAAGAATACCGAGCATTATGCCTGGACCGTGGCGCTGACGCGGATGATCTCGGCGGTGTTCCGGCGCGGCGGCGATGTCAGCTTTGTGGTGGACGAGCTGAAGGCGGTGTTTGATCCGCGCGGCGGGCAATGGATGGGCGGGCGCTATATCCCGTCGCTGCTGGCCGCCATCGGCGAGGTGATCGAGCGCCACCTGATCGATATCGGCTTTATCGGCGAGGGTGGCGGCGCGCTGGCAGCGGAAAGCAGCGAGCGGCTGCTGATCGAGGTGGCAGCCCGCCCGGAAGCATCTAGGGCCGAAGCAACAATCCGACCCGAGGCGGCGACACCGCCCGCCCGGCCAAATCTGCGGCAATGCCCAAAATGCGGCCAGGCTGCCCTGCTGCGCCAGGAAGGCTGCGATAGCTGCACCGCCTGCGGCTATAGCAAGTGTGGCTGAGCCGGGTATTATAGCCGCATAGGGAGCCGAAACGCAGGGAGTTGGGGTATGTCATCCGCAGCCATCAAGGCCGTGTTGTGGGATTTTGGCGGCGTGATTCTGACTTCGCCCTTTGAGGCTTTCCGGCGCTATGAGGCCGAAAACGGCCTGCCGGCGGATTTTATCCGTGGCGTCAACAGCCGCAACCCGCATGGCAATGCCTGGGCGCGCTTTGAGCGCGGCGAGATTGATGCCGAGGCTTTCGGCAACCTGTTCCTGGCCGAAAGCACGGCTTTGGGCCATGCGCTGCATGGCCGCGAAATCCTGCCGCTGATCTCGGGCACATTGCGGCCGCGCATGGTGGCGGCTCTGCGCCAGGTGAAAAGCCGCTACAAGATCGCCTGTCTGACCAACAACATGCCTTTGGGCCATGGCCCCGGCATGGCCTTGCAGGCGGATCGCGCCGCCGCCATCGCCGAGGTGATGACGCTGTTTGATGCCGTGGTGGAATCGAGCAAGATCGGTATCCGCAAACCGGAACCGGGTTTCTATCTCAAAGCCTGCGACATGCTTGGCATCACGCCCGAACAGGCCGTGTTCCTGGATGATCTAGGCATCAACCTGAAACCGGCTGCCGCCATGGGCATGCGCACCATCAAGGTGGGCGATCCCGATCTGGCGCTGCAAGAATTGGCACAAATCATAGGGATGGAGTTCGCGTGACACCGCAGGAATTGCTGACCCACGACTTTGGCACCCTCTCCGACCTGATCCGTGGCCATGCCGCCACCCGGCCCGGCCATGCCGCCCTGATCCTGGGCGAAACCAAACTGGATTATGCCGGGCTGGATGCGCTGATGGACCGCATCGCCGCTGCGCTACAGCGTGACGGTTTCGGCAGCGGCGACGCCATCGCCATCGTGGCCAATGCCTCAATCGAATATGCCGCCGTGTTCCTGGGCGCCCTGCGCGCCGGCCTGGCCGTGGCGCCGCTGGCGCCGTCATCCACGCCGGAAAGCCTGGCGGTGATGAGTAATGATGCCGATGCCGGGCTGCTGTTTCTGGATGGCGCCAATGCCGCCGCGATGGCGCCGGTGCTGGCGACCGTAAGCGCACGCCCGATCCGCCTGGATACAGCCGAATTCACCGCTTGGCTGGCCCCCGAAGGCGCCAAGCCGGCGCCGGTGCAGGTGGCGCCCGAGGCGCCGTTCAACATCATCTATTCCTCCGGCACTACCGGCACGCCCAAGGGCATCGTGCAGCCGCATAGCATGCGCTGGTCGCATGTGCAGCGCGCCGCGATCAACGGCTATCGCGCCGATTGTATCGCGCTGCTGTCCACGCCGCTTTATTCCAACACCACGCTGGTGGTGTTTTTTCCCACTTTGGGCTGGGGCGGCAGTGTGGTGCTGATGCCGAAATTCGACGTTGCCGGCTATCTGGAACTGGCGCAGCGCCATCGCGTCACCCACACCATGCTGGTGCCGGTGCAATATAGCCGCATCATGCAGCATGCGGATTTTGACCGCTATGACCTGTCCAGCTTCGAGGCCAAATTCTGCACCAGCGCGCCATTCGGCGCCGCGCTGAAGGCCGATATCCTGAAACGCTGGCCGGGCAAGCTGATCGAATATTACGGCATGACCGAGGGTGGCGGCACCTGCATCCTGCTGGCGCATGAGCATCCCGACAAGCTGCATACCGTGGGCCAGCCGGCGCCGGGGCATGACATCCGGCTGATCGACGAGTTGGGCCAGGAAGTGGCCGCGGGTGAAACCGGCGAAGTGGTGGGCCATTCCGGCACCGTGATGCTGGGTTATCACAAGCAGCCGGGCAAAACCGCCGAAGCCGAATGGTATGACGCGCAAGGCCGCCGCTTCATCCGCACCGGCGATCTGGGCCGCTTTGATGCCGAGGGTTTCCTCACCCTGCTCGACCGCAAGAAGGACATGATCATCTCGGGCGGCTTCAACGTCTATCCGAGCGACCTGGAAATGGTGCTGCGCGGCCATGCCGCCGTGGCCGAGGCGGCGGTGGTGGGCATGCCGTCGGAACGCTGGGGCGAAACCCCGGTGGCCTTTGTGGTGCTGAAGCCGGGCGCCAATGCCAGCCCGGCCGAATTGCTGGCTTTCGCCAATGACAAGCTGGGCAAAACCCAGCGCTTGGCGGCAGTGGAAATCCTGCCCAGCCTGCCGCGCAGCGCCATCGGCAAGGTGCTGAAACGCGAATTACGCGACAGTTTCAAGCAGCCAATCGGTTAAGCAAGAGCGCTTCATATTCATTTGGAAGCACCTGCGTTGCGTCTGGAGGCGGTAGCCGATAGGAGAAGCGCGCAGCAGGTACCTTGCGGTACCTGCAAGCGTTTCGACGACGCGGATGCCCGCCTCCAGGCGCAACCCCGGAGGGGCCGGGCGCTTTTGCGTTTT
>DLGP01000105.1:0-18831 GCA_002482765.1 Alphaproteobacteria bacterium UBA7691 | reverse complement strand
CACTACGCCCGGCGCCGGGCTCCTTCGCAAAACGCAAAATCGCCGCGGCGAAGATGCTTCCAAATGAATATGAAGCGCTCTGAACACTTAAAAGCTGTTCTAATTCAGCGCCCTAGCCATAGGACGCGACTTTTCCGTGCGCGCCGGCGTTATTCAGCTTTCATTTTCTATCTATACTGGCATTATTTGGTTGCACTCGATTTTCTGTACCGGTCAGCATTTTCCGCCCTGCAACCGAAATCCGGAGCGCCCTATGAGCAATCTTGCCAGCACAGCCGGCCTTGGCGTTTTGCCGCCGGTTCCCACCCCGATCACCGGCCGCAACCTGTCTTACCTGCCGGCCGATACGGCAGCGATCCAGGCCATGGCCCAGGCCGCGATCAATGTGGAATTGTTCACCATCCCGCTTTACATGGCGGCGATGACCTCGCTGCAAGGCACGCATGAGATCAATGCCAGCGGCATTTCCTATTATGAAGGCCGCGCCTGGCCCGGCCTGAACACCACCGCCAATCCGGGCAGCCCGAACCAGAAGGCCTATAACGCCATCTTCGCCGTGTTCATCGAGGAGATGCTGCATCTGCAACTGGCGGCCAATATCAGCACCAGCATGGGCTTCGCGCCCAGCTTCACCAGCCCGGCCTTGCAGAATGCCGATCAGGGCTGGACCTGCTATGGCCCGACCCTCACCACCATCCCGCATATCATCAACCTGACCGACATGGTGGCGCCCTATAACGGCCTGGCGGTCAATCTGGGCGCGGTGACCACGGCGCAGATCCAGCTTTTCCAAGTGATTGAGCAGGACCACGCCACGGCTGTGGCGAATATCCAGCCCGGCGCGCTGTCGAAATACTTCCCCGTGGCGCCATTTGCCGGCTGGACCCCGCAGATGACCGAACAGAATCTGCCGCTCTTCGGCACCATCGGCTGGATGTATTATTGCTACATGCAGTATCTCACCATGGTCTACACCGATGGCCAGACGCTGTATCAGAAGCTGTTCCAATCCGGCAGTGTGCAGCAGGATATGTTCAACTGGGCCGGCGGCAGCGGCAGCAGCCACCCGATGCCGGAATATCCCGGCATGTCGGCCACGGTGACGGCCAGCAACCCGCTGCTGGCTTTGGCCCAGGTGGTTGACATGATCCTGGGCATCACCGATCAGGGCGAAGGCGCCGGCAGCCAGGGCAGCGGCTTGCGTCATCTGCTGCCGGCCGCCGCGCGTGCGGCGATGAAAATCCAGCCGCCGCTGGAAATCGGCAATGTTGAT
Source organism: Alphaproteobacteria bacterium UBA7691 (assembly GCA_002482765.1). Classification (GTDB taxonomy): domain Bacteria; phylum Pseudomonadota; class Alphaproteobacteria; order Ferrovibrionales; family Ferrovibrionaceae; genus Ferrovibrio. The sequence continues at coordinate 17,558 of DLGP01000105.1, read as the reverse complement.
CCGGTGTTCCAGCCGAGCTATACGGCCTTGAGCGCGGATTACCCATCCTACAATTCCGATGGCAGCCAGGCGGCAACCTCGGCCGATGCCACGGCACGCAGCAATTGGGGCGGGCAATCGCATTATGCCGCCTTCACCGCCGTGCAGGGCATGATTGATGCTGGCGGCATTGTCACCTTCCCGACCTGGTTTGCCGGCGGCAATAATTGGACAGCCGCGCTGCTGACCAGCCAGCCGCCCAATCCCAGCCCGCCAAGCAATATCCCGAACCCGCAACAGGTGGCCGATGCGCTCAATGCGCTCAGCGGCGAAGCGGCCTTGCTCAACACCGTGGTCACCGGCGCGATTGCCGGCGTCACCAGCGGCCTGAACGGCTTCTGGCAGAAGCAGAATGCCACCTTCCCCTATCCGGCCATGGTGGGGGCCGGCGACCGCATGACACTATGCTGGGCGGCCGGCAGCAGCCCGGATATTTCCACCGGCCTGACCCCGGTGCCAAGCCCGGGCCGCGCCCCCAGCGCCTGTCAGGGCCTGAATTACCAGAATCCGCCCGCCACCAGCACCTGCGGCACGGTTTCAGTGTTTCATTCCTGCCGTGGCACCAATGCCTGCACCGGCCAGGGCGGCTGCGGCTTTGCCCAGCCGATCAGCGGCGGCGGCGGCCAATGCGGCACCAGCCAATGCGGCACGGTGACGGCGGCCAAGCGCAGCCGCAAGCCGCGCATGACCGCCACCGCCACCAATCTATGCGGCGGGCCAACACCGCCAACCCCAAGCGCCCTGTATTCCGCGCCGGGCGACAACAAGTGTTCGCAATTGGGCGGCTGCGCGGTGCCGATCTCGGCGTCGCAGCTTTTCCCTGAAGCCGGCACTATGCAGGTTTACAACCTGTTTTCCGGCACGCCGCAGCCGCTTGGCACCATCCCGTTCAATGTTGGCGATGCGGTGTTTGACATTGCCTGGCAGGCCTATATCGCGGCGTTGCAGAATCAGGGCGTGTCGCCGCTGCCGGGCAAGCCGGTGCCATCAACGCTGCGCGTGGCTTTGCCGCCTTCGACCTGAGACGATGGCAACACCCCGTCTTGGCCTGCCCGATCTTGGTTTCGGCGTTGGCCTGCGTATGGAGCATCTCCCGGCCATCATGGCCGGGGGAGCCCAGGTCGACTGGTTTGAGGTGATCAGCGAAAACCTGATCGGCCATCACGGCTATCTGCGCCATGCCGTGCAGCAACTGGCCGAAACCATGCCGATTGTGCTGCATGGCGTGTCGCTCTCCATCGGCGGCAGCGATCCGTTTGATGCCGCCTATCTGGCCGAACTGAAGGCGCTGGCGCGGCAGGTGCGGGCGCCCTGGTTGTCAGACCATCTGTGCTGGACCAGCCTGGGCGGCCATAACAGCCATGACTTGCTGCCGCTACCTTTTACAGAAGCATCGCTCAACCATGTCTGCGCCCGGGTGCGCGAGGTGCAGGACCGCCTGGAGCAGCATATCCTGTTGGAGAATCCCAGCAGCTATGTGCAATTCCGCCATGACAGCATGTCGGAAGCCGAATTCCTCGCCCGCCTGGCGGAAAACGCCGATTGCGGCATCCTTTTGGATGTGAACAACGTCTATGTCAGCAGCCGCAACCATGGCTTTGATGCCGAAGCCTATATCCGCGCCCTGCCGCACCAGCGCATTGCGCAACTGCATCTGGCCGGCGCCAGCGATCATGGCGATTACCTGATCGACACCCATGATCATCCGGTGGCCGATGCGGTATGGCCACTTTACCGGCTGGCACAAAGCCTGACCGGCGGTGTTTCGGTGCTGCTGGAATGGGATGCCAAGCTGCCGGATTATGCCGGCCTGCTGGCCGAACTGGACAAGGCGCGGCAATGTTGACGACGCCAGGGCTGACACCCGAGTTGACCCCGGCGCCTGATCTGCGGCAGGCGCAATACTGGCTGCTGACCCGGCTGGCGCGGCCAGATCTGGCGGTGGCGCCCGCCGATGCCGATATCCTGGTCACGCCGCCCAATGCTGCCGGACCCCGGTTGCAGATTTATATCGACGCCTATCGCCAGCGCCTGATCGATTGCCTGAAAGCCGATTATCCCGGCCTGCTCCGGCTCTTGGGCGATGACCTGTTTGGCCTGCTGGCCGAGGGTTATATCCGCAGCCGGCCGCCGCGCAGCGCGTCGCTCTATGATCTCGGCGCCGGCTTTCCAGGTTTCCTGCGCCAAACTCAGCAAGGTCTAGCTCAGCAGCCGGCCTTGCGGCTGGCGCTTGATCTGGCGCGCTTCGAGCGCGGCTGGATCGAGACCAGCCGCGCAGCAGGATTAGAGAAATCCGGCCCGGGGCCAATGTTGCCACAGCCGGAAAGCCGGCTGATGCTGCCGGCAACAACGCGGCCCTTATTGCTGCGCCATGCTTTAGCCAGCCTGCAAGCGCTGCTCCAGGGTGATCAAGCCGCGCCCGTGGCCGCAGCAAACCGGCCGCATTACATCCTGCTGGCAAGGCGCGATTATGCGCTGATTGTGCGGGAAATCGACGACTGGATGTATTTCAGTCTGCGCGCCGCCTCAGCCGGGCCGCGCACGCTGTTTGACTGCGCCCGCTACAGCGCCCGCCGCCTGGGCGGCGAGCCGGCGCCGATCCTGGCCAAGCTGCTGCTCTGGGCGCCGCTGGCACAGCAGGCGCAATGGTTGAAGCTGGAACGCTGAAGTATCAGCTATGCCCCAGCACCGGATGCGGGGTGTAGGGTTCTTCCAGATAGGCCATTTCCGCCGCATCGAGCTTGAGATCCAGCGCCGCCAACGCATCGCTGAGATGCTGCGGCTTGCTGGCGCCGATGATCGGCGCGGTGACGCTGCTTTTGCCGAGCAGCCAGGCCATGGCGACCTGCGCCGGCGCCACGCCGCGTTTCTGGCCCAATTCGGCCACCCGCTCGGCGATGCTGAAATCGCCCGCCTGGTAATACATGCGCTGGGCGATATCGTCGGTTTTGGCCCGTTCGGTATCGCCCCAGCCCTGTTTCAGCCGGTTGCCGGCCAGGAAACCACGCGCCAGCGGCGACCACGGGATCACGCCGATGCCCATCGCCTGACAGAGCGGCAGCATCTCGCGCTCCTCCTCGCGGTAGACCAGGTTATAGTGATTCTGCATGGTGACGAAGCGCGCCCAGCCATTGGCGCGCTGGCGGTGCAGCGCATCGGCGAATTGCCAGGCGAACATCGACGAGGCGCCGATATAACGCGCCTTGCCGGCGCGCACCACATCATTCAGCGCCTCCAGGGTTTCCTCGATCGGGGTATGCCGGTCATAGCGGTGGATCTGGTAGAGATCGACATAATCCATGCCGAGGCGGGTCAGGCTGTCGTCAATCGCTTGCAGGATATGCTTGCGCGACAGGCCGCGCTGGTTCGGCCCCGGCCCCATCGGATTGTAGACCTTGGTGGCCACCACAATCTCGTCGCGCCGGGCGTATTTCTTCAACATGCGCCCGGTGACGGTTTCGGATGCGCCGAGCGAATACATGTTCGCCGTATCAAAAAAATTGATCCCGGCTTCCACTGCCTGGCGGAAAAACGGCTCGCTCTGCTCCTCGGTCAACACCCAGGAGCGCCAGGCCGGATCGCCATAGGTCATGCAGCCGAGGCAGAATTTGGAAACCATTGTGCCGGTTTGGCCCAGGCGGATCATCTGCATGTTTAACTCTCCCCTATATGTTTTGCTTCACCGGCACAGCCGCCCACTTCACGCGCGCTTTGCAGCGCAAAGCTGCTGCGCATCGGCCAGCAGCTTGTGTAACGGCCCGTCATTGATACCCAGCGCATCGAGATGCGCCACGGTGTTGCTCAGGTAATCCAGATTCGGGCCGCGCTGGCCTGAGGATTGCGCAATCACCTGCGCTGCTTCCGGTTCACTCAGCCGGCCGGCATATTGCACATGTTTATGATCGGCCACGAAGGCCAGCACGCGGCGGCGCTCGGCGCCCAATTGTGCGGTATGGAAGCCGGGCCGATACACCCCGGTGAGCATTTCGCGACGATAGAGATAGTCGATCACGGCGGCTTCATCGGCCTTGCGCACACGGAAGGCGCGGCCCAGGCAGGAGCCGCCCGGCTTCAAGCCCAGCACCAGGCCGGGGGCTTCCGGTGTGCCGCGATAGCGGTGCGACCAGACGCAGAAGGCGCGGTGATAACCCCAGAGCCGCGCCGTGGCCTGTTCCAGATACGGAAAGCCGGGATCCCACATCAGCGAGCCATAGCCGAACACCCACAATGCCTCGCCCTTCGGCACCGTCACCTTCGGGAAGTCCGGCGGCGTCTCGCCCGGCAAAGGCGGTTCGGCATCAAAGGGGATGACTGTTTTTGGCATCTAGCGTTTCTGGTTCACCAGGGCGACACCCACCATGGTAGCCGCCATGCCGAGCAGGGCCAACAGGTTGAGGGTTTCGCCAAACAGAAAATACGCCACCAAAGCCGTGCAGGGCGGCACCAGGAAGAACAGGCTGGAGACCTGGGCGGCGCCGCCGCGCCGGATCAGGCTGAACAGCAGCGAAATGGCGCCAAGCGACAACACGATGCAGAGCCAGCCAAGCGCAAAGATGAATTCGCCGCTCCATTCGATCACACGATCCTCGAACAGCAAGGCAAACGGCGCCAGCACCACCACAGCGGCAGCATATTGGATGGCATTGCCGCTGCGCAGATCAATCTGCGGGCAATATTTTTTCTGATACACGGTGCCCACCGTGATGCCGAGCAGCGCCAGCCCGGCCAGGCCATAACCCAGCATCGAGCCGATGCCCAGATCAAGCTTGGTCCACACCACCAGCAGCACACCGCCAAGGCCGAGTGCCAGCCCGGCCCATTGCCGCATCGTCACCTGTTCGTTCAGCACCGGGCCGGCCACCGCCGCCACCAGCAAGGGCTGGATGCCGACGATCAGCGCCGCGATGCCGGCCGGCACGCCGTGATAGATGGCGCTGAAAGTGCCGCCCAGATACACCGCCTGCATCAGCACGCCGGCCACCACGATATGGCCGGTTTCGCGCCAACTTCTGGGCCAGGGCGCACGGGTCAGCCCGGCAAAGCCGGCCAGCAGCACAGTGATGATGGCAAAACGCACGATCAGGAAGGTGGTCGGTTCGGCATAGGGCAGGCCAAGCTTGGCACCGATAAACCCGGTGGACCATAACAGCACAAACAGGCCGGGCAGGGCGATGGCCGCAAAGGCGGCATGGGGACGGGACGACATCGGGGACACTTTCTTTTTTTCAGCCACAACTATTGCCGCTTGCCGCCGTTACGGCAACCCACAACAAAGTCGTCATGGTCGGCGCAGGCCGACCACCCACGAGTAGCTTTTTTTCAGCCAGTTAAACAAAGAAACACATGGATGGTACGCCTTCGCGTACCATGACGACCTTTGGAATTGAGCAAAAAATGGGATACCCGCTTATCGCGGGCATGACGATTTTGGGTGGCATCGCCCGGCTGCGGCGATAACGCCAGGCAGCGGCCATGGAGCCGGCGGCGCGGCGGCGCTATACTGGCGCCATGCGATTACGATTTGTTTTCCTGGCCGGCGCCATCCTGGGCGGATTGCTCGGCTATTATGCCCTGTGGAGCCACCTTATGGGGCGGGTGGAAGCCGGCTTGCTGGCCTTCCAGGCGCAGCAGCAGCTTCAGGGCCGCAGCTTCAGCTATCGCGCCTGGCAGCGCGGCGGCTTTCCCTACCGGCTCAGCCTGCGGCTGGACGGGGTAAGCTGGAGCGAGCCGCGCGGCGCCGGCTGGAAAATCGAATCCGAAACCCTGGTGGCGCATCAGCAACTCTGGAGCAGCCAGCATATTGTGTTTGAGCTGTTTGGCGCCCAGAGCCTGGCCTGGCGCGATGGCGGCACCGAGCATAAATTCAGCGCCACGCCGGAACGTGGCCGCGCCAGCCTGGTGCTGGATGGCGCCGACCGCTGGCTGCGGATCGCCGCCGATCTACAAGGCGTGCGCTTCGGCCAGGCCCTGGCGGGTTATGAGGCCGGCCGGCTGCAACTGCATCTGCGCCAGGTCGGCAATGTGCCGCCGGCGCTGGATGTGGCCGTGCAGATCACCGATCTGGACCTGCCGGCAGAATTGGATGGCCCGCTGGGCCGCCGCATCGCCGCACTGAACCTGATCGGCAAGCAGACCGGGCCATGGCTCGGCGCCAGCCCGCAGGCGGCTTTGGCTGCCTGGCGCGATGCCGGCGGCATTGTAGAATTCAGCAATATCCTGCTGCATTGGGATGCGGTGCATCTGAGCGGCGATGGCTCGCTGACCGTGGATAAACAATTCCGCCCGCTCGGCGCCATGGGTGGCCGGCTGCTGGGCGCGGCGGCGGGCATCGATGCCCTGGTGGCGGCCGGGCGCATGAAACCGGCCGAGGCGGTGGCTGCCAAGGCGGCCCTGGCCAAGCTGCATAAAACCGATGACAAGGGCGAAACCGTGCTGCCGCTGCCGCTGACGGCGCAGAATGGCCTGCTGAGCATCGCCAATGTGCCGCTTTTTGCCCTGGCGCCATTGCTGACGCCGAAGCCGTAATTACTGTTTGCCGTCGCCGGTGCGGCCAAAATCCGGCGCGGCGGTTTCCTGGCCGGCATCGATGATGGCGCGGCGGATCGCCCGGGTGCGGCTGAACAACTTGAACAATGTCTCGCCGTCATCCCAGCGGATGGCGCGCTGCAACGCTGTGAGGTCTTCGGTGAAGCGTTGCAGCATATCCAGCACCGCTTCCTTGTTGTTGAGGAACACGTCACGCCACATTGTCGGATCGCTGGCGGCGATGCGGGTGAAATCGCGGAAACCGCCGGCGGAATATTTGATCACTTCCGATTGCGTCACGGTTTGCAGGTCATCGGCGGTGCCGACGATGTTATAGGCAATCAGATGCGGCACATGGCTGGTGATTGCCAGCACCAGATCGTGATGCCGCGCATCCATCACCTCAACCTTGCTGCCGAAAGCCGACCAGAAACCATGCAGCCGTTCAAGCTGCGCCGGATCGCTGCCTTCGGGCGGGGTCAGGATGCACCAGCGGCCCTGAAACAGCGTGGCAAAGCCGGCAGCCGGGCCGGAATGTTCGGTGCCGGCCACCGGATGGCCGGGGATGAAGGCCACACCGGGCGGCAGATGCGGCGCCACATCGCGCAGCACCGATTGCTTTGATGAGCCGACATCGGAAACCAGCGTGCCGGCGCCAAGCCCGGGCGCCATCGCCTGCGCCACGGCCCCATAGGCGCCCAGCGGCACGCAGAGGATCACCAGATCGGCGCCACGCACCGCCTCGGCGGCATCGGCAAAGGCGGCATCCACCACGCCCAAGGCCACCGCCTGCTGGCGATGTGTTTCCGACAGATCGGCGCAGACAATTTCCGCCGCCTGGCCCCATTGCCGCGCCGCGCGGGCAATTGATGAGCCGATCAGGCCGATGCCGATAATGGCCAGCCGGCGAAACGGCGCCGCCGGCTGGCTCATTTCAGGAAATCGGCCAGCGCCGCCAGCACGCGGTCATTCTCGGCTACCGTGCCGATGGTGAGGCGCAGGCTTTCCGGCAGGCCATAGCCGGCCATGGCGCGCAGGATCAGGCCGCGGCTGCGCAGGAAATGATCGGCGGCCTGGGCCTGCTCGGCCCCTTTGGGGAAACGCATCAGCAGGAAATTGCCCACGCTCGGCACCACATCCAGGCCCAAAGCGGTCAGCGCCTTGGTGAGGCGCGGCAATTCGGCATCGTTATGGGCACGCGCCTTGTCGGTATGTGCCACATCGGCCAAAGCCGCCACGCCAGCGGCCTGGGCCGGGCTGTTGACATTGAACGGGCCGCGCACGCGGTTCAGCACCGCGATCACATTGGCCGGCGCATAGGCCCAGCCGAGCCGCAGGGCGGCCAGGCCGTGAATCTTGGAGAAGGTGCGCGTCATCACCGTGTCGTCGCGCTCGCGCACCAGATCCTCGCCGGCCGAATAATCGTTGCGGCTGACATATTCGGCATAGGCCGCATCCACCACCAGCAACACACCATCGGGCAGCCCTTCACGCAGGCGGCGCAGATCGGCGGCCGAAATATAGGTGCCAGTCGGGTTGTTGGGATTGGCCAGGAACACGATGCGGGTGCGCGGCGTCACTTTCGCCAGCAGCGCATCCACATTGGTGGTGAGATTGGTTTCCTCGGCAGTGACCGGGGTGGCGCCGCGCGCCTTGGCGGCAATCGGATACATCAGGAAGCCGTGGCGCGAATACAGTACCTCGTCGCCCGGGCCGCAATAGGCATTGCAGATCAGCGAAATCAGTTCGTCGGAGCCGTTTGAGCAGATGATATTCTCCGCCGGCAGGCCATGATGGCGCGCAATCGCCTGGCGCAGCAGGTCCACCGCGCCATCGGGATAGCGGTGCAGCTCATCGGCCTGCGCCTTGTAGGCGGCAATCGCCTGCGGGCTGGGGCCGAGCGGGGTTTCGTTGGACGACAGCTTGCGCACATCGGTAACACCGGCCACAGCGGCTTCGCCGCCCTTATAGGGGCTGATATCAAGAATCCCGGCATTGGGCTTGGGCGCAGTCACGGCTTCACTCCTTGGAAAACAGGCTTATTCGCCGGCCGGCACCGCATAGGCGCCGATCGCCAGCACATCCACAATCGCCTCCGGCGCGGCGGCGCGCAAGGCGGCAAGGCGGGCATCGTTATCCTCCAGGAAACCCGGCAGGTCCAGCAGCAGGCGGATATCCTGGCCGCCCTGCTTGTGCTGTGCTAGCACCTGGCCGCTCAGGCCGGCCTTGGCCAGCAGGCTGCCCAGCCGCGCCAGGCTCATGCCTTCCTCGGCCGCCTGCACCACCACCAGGCTATGGTCGTCGCCGGATGGCTCCGCCGGGCAGCGGGCAATCACCAGGGCGCCAACATCGGCCAGCCGGCCCTTGCGATTGGTCAGGAAGGGCAGCTTGGCCACCACACGCGGCGTATCAACGGTGCGATTGGCCAGCACCGGCCACCACGGGTCCTTTTCGCCATCCTCGGGCAGCGGCATCACGCCCACCGTGGCCGCCTTGGCGGAAATCTCGCGCATTGCGGAGGTGGCGGTGGCACAGAGCAGCATCGGCACGCCAGAGCCGTAATGGTCGCGGGCCAGATCCCAGCGCGCCACGGATTTGTTCGGCGCCAACACCGCCACCTGCACCGGCGCCTGCAAATCATACAGCGCGCCGATCAGTTCGCGGTTGATGCGCAGCAGGGCAGCAGCCGGCAGCGGGCCGTGATGGCGCGCCAGCAGGCGGCGCAGAATCTGCGCCTCGCGGCCACAGCGCAGGAAAAAACCATTCTCGCCGCCCGAAGCGCGCTTGGTGATGGCAACTTTTTCCACCGCCTCGGCACGGCGGCGCAACAAATCCTGGATCTGGTCGTCCAGGACATCGATTTCATGCCTCAGGTCGGCCAGGCTGGCGATATGCTCGGTCATGGAAATGATTTTACGTCTGCAAGGGGGGAGAACAAAAGCCGCATAGTCTTATTCGCTGCCTGCCGCAAATGCAAAGAAAACATTGACAGTACATTGCATTGTTCCTAAGCATCCGACGCCCCTTAATTCCAGTAGGTTAACGGTTGGATTGGCATGATGGCGGAAGCATCGCGAGCGGCAGCCTATGATCCCATCGGGCCGGGACATCGGGTGGTGCTGGGCGAAACCCTGCCGCTCAGGCTGGATTGCGGTATCGAGCTCGGCCCGTTCAATGTGGCTTACACCACCTATGGCCGGCTCAATGCCGACAAATCCAACGCCATCCTGATCTGCCATGCGCTGACCGGCGACCAGCATGTTGCCAATACCCATCCGGTGACCGGCAAGCCGGGCTGGTGGCTCACCCTGGTCGGCCCCGGCAAGGTGATCGATACTGACCGTTTCTTTGTGGTTTGCGCCAATGTGATCGGCGGCTGCATGGGATCATCCGGCCCGCCCGATCTCGACCCGGCCACGGCCAAGCCCTGGGGCCTGCGTTTTCCGCTTATCACCATCCGCGACATGGTGAATGCCCAAGCCATGCTGCTGGACCATCTCGGCATCCGTGACCTGTTCTGCGTCATCGGCGGCTCGATGGGCGGCATGCAGGTGCTGCAATGGGCGGCGAGTTACCCGGAACGCTGCTTCGCCGCCATTCCCATCGCCTGCGCTGCGCGCCATTCGGCGCAGAATATCGCCTTCCACGAGGTTGGCCGCCAGGCGATCTATGCCGATCCGGACTGGCATGCCGGCGATTACCTGAGCCACGGCACCATCCCGCGCAATGGCCTGGCGGTGGCGCGTATGGCAGCGCATATCACCTATCTCTCGGAAGCCGCGCTACACCGCAAATTCGGCCGCAATCTGCAAAACCGCGAACGGCTGACCTATGGCTTCGAGGCCGAATTCCAGGTTGAGAGTTATCTGCGCCACCAGGGTTCCAGCTTCGTTGAGCGGTTTGACGCCAATTCCTATCTCTACATCACCCGGGCGATGGATTATTTTGACCTTGCCGCCCAGGCTGGCGACAATCTGGCTGCCGTGTATCAGGGCAGCAAAACCCGCTTCTGCGTTGTCTCCTTCACCTCCGACTGGCTGTTCCCGACCAGCGAGAACAAAGCCATCGTGCGGGCGCTGAATGCCGCAGCGGCCAATGTCAGCTTTGTCGAGATCGAAACCGACAAGGGCCATGACGCCTTCCTGCTGGATGAGCCGGAAATGTTTCGCACCCTGAAAGGGTTCCTCGATGGCTGCGCCGAAGTGCGTGGCCTGAACGGCTATCGCGCATGACCACCCGCCCTGCCATACCCGAGGCGCGCACCCGCGATATCCGCCGCGACCTGCTGCTGATCGCCGAAATGGTGGCGCCGCAAAGCCGCGTGCTGGATGTGGGCTGTGGCGATGGCATGCTGCTGGAATATCTGTGGCGCGAAAAACAGGTGGATGCGCGCGGCATCGAAGTGCGGCAATCCGGCGTTAATGCCTGCGTGGCGCGCGGCCTGTCGGTGATCCAGGGCGATGCCGATACCGATCTGGCAGATTATCCCGATGCCGCCTTTGACTATGCCATTCTCAGCCTGACCTTGCAGGCAACGCGCAATCCGCGCCAGGTTTTGCGCGAATTGCTGCGGATCGGCAAACACGCCATCGTGTCGTTTCCGAATTTCGCCTATTGGCGCGTGCGGCTGCAATTGCTGCTGGATGGCCGCATGCCGATGACCGCCGCGCTGGATGATCCGTGGTATGAGACGCAGAATATCCATCTCTGCACCATCCGCGACTTTGACGAACTCTGCGCCCGCGACGGCATTGTGGTGGAGCAGCGCATTGCCGTGGATGGCCATGGCAACCGCGCTGGCTGGCGCCTGAGCGGCCCGGCGGCCAATATTTTCGGCGCCCAGGCGGTGTATCTGCTGCGGCGCCGCGCCCAATGAGCAGCGCTTACACGCAAGCCCTGGCCTTGCATCAGGCCGGGCGCCTGCCCGAAGCCGAGGCGGCCTATCGCCAGGCGCTGGCGCAACCAGGGACAGAGCGGGCTGAAATCCTGCGCAATTATGGTTTCCTGCTGCATCGCCAGCATCGTTTCCGCGAGGCGGTGGCCGCTTTGGCCGAAGCCGTGCAGCTCAAGCCGCAGGATGCCGATGCCCTGCTGGCTTTGGGCCATTGCGCCCGTGAGGCCAATGATCACCGCACGGCGATGACCGCCCTGCGCGCAGCGGCCAGACTGGCGCCGGGGCGCGAGGATATTGCCGAGGCCTTATCGGCCTACCTGAGCCGGCTGATCCCGGCCTGGCATTTTCCGATGCTGGCCGACACGGCGCGCAATCAGGCTTATGAAGCCGCCATCACGGCGGCGGCGCGTAATGCCGGCCTGGTGCTGGATATCGGCACCGGCTCGGGCCTGCTCAGCCTGTTTGCCGCCCGCGCCGGCGCCGGCCGTGTGGTGGCCTGCGAGGCACATCCGGTGATCGCCGAAACCGCCGCCGAGATTGTGACGCTGAACGGCTTTGCCGGGCGCATCCAGGTGATCGCCAAACGCTCCACCGAACTGGATGCGGCGCGTGATATGGGCGGCCAGGCCGATCTGGTGGTTTCCGAAGTGCTGGATGCCGGGCTGCTGGGCGAAGGTGTGCTGGCCACCTTGCGCGACGCGCTGGCGCGGCTGGCGCGGCCCGGCGCCCGCGTGCTGCCGGCCGCTGCCGATATCTATGTGCAGGCGCTGGAATTGCCGCAGCAACGCCAGGTCAATCCGCTGCGCGGCATTGCCGGCTTCGACCTGGCGCCGTTTGACCGTTTCCGCAACCGCGCCGGCCATGGCAGCCTGCGGCTGGAGCATGTGGCGCATCAGGCGCTCTCGGCACCTGTGCTGCTGGAGCGGATCGATTTCCGCCAGCCGCCGGATTGGTCCACGCCGCAAAGCCGCCGCGTTGTATTGCCGATCCGGCAGACAGGCCAACTGCATGCCTTTGCGCTGTGGTTCACGCTATGGCTGGATGACGAGATCGCCGTCTCCACCGCGCCGGCGTTTATCGACGCCGCCTTGCCGCATATGGATCATTGGGGCCAGGCCATCCTGTGGCAAAAGCGCGACCAGCCGGTGCAGGCCGGCGACAGCATTGCCGCCGACTGGACCTGCGCCGATACGTTTTTTGATTTAAGCTTGGTCTGACTCGCGCCGCACCGTGTCGGCCAGCTTGGCGGCCGGCTGCGGCTGCAACACAAAATGCCGCGTGCGGGTTTTCTGCCGTTTCAGCGGCGCCGGCATGAAGACCTGCTTCTCGGCTTCCAGCAGCAGCACGCCGGAAAAACGCGACCAGAGCCATTCGCCGGTGGCTTCCCAGGCCGGCACCATCCGCAGCATGAAGGCGCGTTCCGAGGGCGGATACCACAAGGCCTGGCGGCTTTGCAGTGGCGAGAATAACGCATCGCGCATCAGCCGGGTGAGCTGCGGCGGCGTGTAGGGATGGCCATGGCCAAACGGCGTGGCATCGATATGCGCCCACAGGCCGCGCCGGTTCGGCACCACCGCCAGCAGGCGGCCCTGCGGCGTCAGCACACGCCACACCTCGCGCAGCATGGCGCGCACATTGTCGGCATTCTCCAGCGCGTGCACCAGCAGGATACGATCAATGCTGGCATCCGGCAGCGGCAAATCCTCTTCATCCACCAGCATCACCCGGCCAGGTTTGCCGCGCGGCCAGCGCACTACGCCTTGTGGTCCTGGCATCGCCGCCAGCACACGCTCGGTTTCAGCCTCGAACAGCCGCAGATAGGGCGTGGCATAGCCCAGACCCAGCAGGCGCAAACCCTGCAAATCCGGCCAGATCGCGCGCAGGCGCTGGCGCAGCAGGCGGCGCACGGTCTGGCCCAGCCGGCTGGCATAAAATTCGCGCAGGTCGATCACATCGGGTCGCAGCATGCAAAGGACTGTAGCATGAATGGCATTCCGCGCTAGAATGCCGGCATGACGCTCGACATCGTGCAAATCCCGGTTCTCAACGACAACTACGTCTATCTGCTGCATGATACGGCCAGCGGCGCCACGGCGGTGGTTGATCCCGCCGTGCCGGAGCCGGTGCTGGCGGAAGTGCAGCACCGTGGCTGGGGGCTGAACTTCATCCTCAACACGCATCATCACCCGGATCATGTCGGCGGCAACCTGGTGCTGCGCGAAGCCACCGGCTGCGCCATCATCGGGCCACGCGCCGAGGCGCAGCGGATTCCCGGCATTGCCACACAACTGGGCGATGGCGACAGTTTCAGCCTGGGCGACAGCAAGGCGCTGGTCTTTGACGTGCCGGGCCACACCGCCGGCCATATCGCCTACTGGTTCAGCACGGCCGAGGCTTTGTTCTGCGGCGACACGCTGTTTGCGCTCGGCTGCGGCCGGCTGTTTGAAGGCAGCCCGGCGCAGATGTGGGCCAGTTTGAGCAAGCTGGCCACCCTGCCCGATGCCACCCGGGTGTATTGCGCGCATGAATATACTGAAAGCAATGCGCGCTTCGCCGTTACCGTGGAACCCGGCAATGCCGATCTGCTGGCGCGCCATGCCGCCATCAAGGCCTTGCGCGCCGAGGGCAAGCCGACCGTGCCCTCAACTTTGGGCGAGGAGCGCGCCACCAATCCGTTTCTGCGCCCGATGAGCCCGAATCTGCGTGCCACATTGGGCCTGGAAGGCGCCGACGACGTGGCGGTGTTTGCCGAAACACGCAAGCGCAAGGACAGCTTTCGCGCCTGATATCCATTCAGATGAAGCGGCATCAATTCAGATAAAGCGGCAGCAATTCGGCATAAACCGCATCGCGGCTTTCACCCAGCCGGCGCCACAGCCGGGCGACAAAATCCGGCTGCGCCGCCTGAAAAGCCTTGGTCACCGGCAGATAGAAATCGAAACTGGCCAAAGGCGGATCAAGCCGCTCCAGCTTGAGCGCAGCATAGCGGTCGCCAATCACTTCCAGCACCGCCACGGCCTGGAAACGCCTTGCCATCAGCATGCCGAAAAGCTGCGGGCTGCTATACGCCTCCACCGGTTCGGCACCGAGCCGCTGCAACAAGGCCGCTATGGCGGCGCTGGCATTGAGCCCGATCACCGGGCGCGGGATGGCCGAGCCGAGCCTGCGGCCATCCCAGGTGATCTCGGCCCCGGGCAGGCGGTAGAAACGATAACTGAGCACACCCAGCCCGCCGGCAGGATCAGGCTGGCCATCGGCGCGCAACGGAAAAGCCAGTTCGCGGCCCATTTCCGGCGTGTAGATACGGCCCAGCAGGGCATCGGCTTCGCCAGCATGCAGGGCAGCCATCACCCGCTTGGCTGGCCGCCGCTCGAAGCGCACATTGGCGCCAAGCTCGGTCGCCACCCGGCGCACCAAATCCACCGCCGCGCCGGGGCGAGGTGGCACCTCGACACCTTCACCGGTGATATAGGGTGTGGCGTCGCGGTCGATATATGTAACGCGGAAATCCAGCGCCGCCGCCGGGCCGGACAGCAGCAGACAAAACAGCAGCAGGGTAAAGTGCAGCCGCATCGGGTTTCCTCCGCCGCCAGCTTACCGAGGGCAGTGCTGCGGGTCACGCCTTAAACGGAATTGCCGGCCCACCTCCCCGCCCGCTCTCCATCGTCATGCGCGGACTTGATCCGCGGCTGCTTGGTTTAACTTCTGACCGCTTGAGCCTCTCCGTCATCGTCATCCCCGGGCTTGACCCGGGGATCTCTATCCAATTGAGAAAATTGCTGTAAAACGGTCAAAAATGAGATCCCCGGGTCAAGCCCGGGGATGACGATTATGGAGGGGGGATCAAAATGGGCGGCGCGCCTTCAGCGCGGCGCCCAGGGTGCCGTCATCAAGGTAATCCAGCTCACCGCCCACCGGCACGCCATGCGCCAGCCGGGTGACAGATACGCCGGCCGGCAGCAGCCGGTCGGTCAGGTAATGCGCCGTGGTCTGACCTTCCACCGTGGCATTGGTGGCGATGATCACTTCACGCACCCGGCTGCCATCACCAACCCGGGCCAGCAGGCCATCCACATTCAGATCAGCCGGGCCGCGCCCATCCAAAGCCGAGAGTGTGCCACCCAGCACATGATAACGGCCGCGAAACACGCCGGAGCGTTCCAGCGCCCATAGATCGGCAACACTTTCCACCACGCAGAGCAGCGCGTCGTCACGCCGCGTATCGCTGCAAATGGCGCAAGGGTTATGGCTGTCCAGATTGCCGCAACGGGCGCAAGTCTGCACCTTGTCGGCCACGTCACGCAAAGCCAGCGCCAGCGGCTGCAACAGGGCATCGCGTTTGTTCAAGAGATGCAGCGCGGCGCGGCGCGCCGAACGCGGACCAAGACCCGGCAGCCGCGCCAATAGCTGGATCAACCGCTCGATTTCGGCGCCGGCCATCGACTGATCTGGATCAGAAGGGCAGCTTGAAGCCCGGCGGCAGCGGCAGGCCGGCGGTCAGCTTCTGCATCTGCTCCTGGGTCTCGCGCTCAACCCGCGCCTTGGCATCGGCATGGGCGGCTTTGAGCAGATCTTCCAGCACTTCGGCTTCATCCGGCACCAGCAGCGACGGATCAATCTTCACGCCGCGCAATTCGCCCTTGCCGTTCAAGGTCAGCGACACCATGCCGCCACCGGCGCTGCCCTGCACCTCGCGGCGCTCCAGTTCGGCCTGCATCTCGGCCATGCGGCCCTGCATCTCCTGCGCCTGCTTCAGCATCTGGCCAAGATTTTTCATCACACTCCCTCAATCAAGCTCGTTGAGCGGATCTATATCATCGTCGCTCATATAGGCCGGGCCATCAGCATCACCAGCGGTTTCGGCAATGGCCTCTACCGGCGCCAGTTGCGCCCGGCTGACCTTCAATTCCGCGCCCGGAAACGCCGCCAGCACCGCCTGCACCAGCGGGTGCGCCGCCGCCTGGGCATGGCGCGACGAGGCGGCCGCCAGGGTTTTTTCATGCAAGGTCGGCTCGCCCGGCTGGTTCGACAGCGCGATCATCCAGCGCTGGCCGGTCCATTCCTGTAATTTCTCCGCCACCTGGGCGGCCAGATTGCGCATCGCATCGGGCTGCTGGCGCCATTCGATGCGGCCCGGCTCAAACGCCACCGGATGCACATAGTTTTCCAATTCGCCGGCCAGGATGCCTTCACGCATCTCGGAGAACAAAGCCGCCAATGCGGCGAAATTCTGCGGCGGCGCGACCAGCGCCACGCCCTGATTGGCAAGGGCCACCGGGCCTTCCAGCGCCGGCGCCGGCTGCATCTGCGCCGCCAGGGCGGTGCCGCCGCCAGCATTACCGCCGCCACCTGCCGGCGCGCGCGTCACCGGCACCATGCCGGCGCCGCCCTTGTCGCGCCATTCCTTTACCAATTCGCCCGGGCTGGGCAGGTCGGCAGCATAACCCAGCCGCACCAGCACCATTTCGGCGGCAGCCAGCGGGGTTGGCGCGCCGCGCACTTCATGCAGGCCCTTGAGCAGCATCTGCCAGGTGCGCGCCAGCACCGGCATGCCCAGCTTGGCGGCCAGTTCCTTGCCGCTGCGGCGCTGTTCTTCCGGCAGGGTGACATCATCCGCCGCGTCGCCCACCACCTTGAGCCGGGTGAGCCAGTGGCTCAGTTCCAGCATATCCTGGATCACCACCGCCGGATCGGCGCCGAGGGCATATTGCTGGCCGAGATTCTCCAGCGCCTCGGGCAGCCGGCCATGCAGCAGATGCGCCAGCAGCTGGAATACCTGGCCCCGATCGGCCAGGCCGAGCATGTCGCGCACCAGGGCGGCATCGGCCTCGCCGGCGCCATGCGCAATCGCCTGATCGAGCAGCGACAGACCATCGCGCACCGAGCCTTCGGCAGCGCGCGCGATCAGCGTCAGCGCCTCGTCGGTGATGCGGGCAGCTTCCTTCTGCGTGATGGCCCTGAAATGCGCCGCCAGCACGGCGATTTCCACCCGCTTGAGATCAAAGCGCTGGCAGCGCGACAGCACAGTGACCGGCACTTTGCGGATTTCCGTGGTGGCGAAGACAAATTTCACATGCGGCGGCGGCTCTTCCAGCGTCTT
>DLGP01000042.1 GCA_002482765.1 Alphaproteobacteria bacterium UBA7691 | reverse complement strand
CGGACTTCCGATTCACGTGACTAGAGTCTGAAATACGCCACCAATTCGTTTAGCTGATCGGCCTGGCTTGCCATCGCCTGGGCCGAAGCCGTGGTCTGTTCCACCAGCGCGCCATTGCGCTGGGTCATCTCATCCATGTTCGAGACGGCGGTATTCACTTCGTCCAGTCCGGTCGCCTGCTCACGGCTGGCGGAAGCAATCTCGGCCACGATATCCGCCACCTTTTTCACCGAGCCGACGATCTCGCCCAAAGCCTGGCCGGCCCGGTTGACCAGATCGGCACCCTGGCGCACCTGGCCATTCGATACCGAAATCAGTTGCTTGATCTCCTTTGAGGCATTGGCCGAGCGTTGCGCCAGCCCGCGCACTTCCTGCGCCACCACGGCGAAGCCTTTACCCGCTTCACCCGCCCGCGCCGCTTCCACGCTGGCATTCAACGCCAGCAGGTTGGTCTGAAACGCGATTTCATCG
Organism: Alphaproteobacteria bacterium UBA7691; assembly: GCA_002482765.1. Classification (GTDB taxonomy): domain Bacteria; phylum Pseudomonadota; class Alphaproteobacteria; order Ferrovibrionales; family Ferrovibrionaceae; genus Ferrovibrio. The sequence goes on along the minus strand of DLGP01000042.1, from coordinate 12,698 downwards.
ATCAAGCCGACAATATCAACAATCTTGCGCGCGCTGTCCTCAATGCCGCTCATCGCCGTAACCGCCTGCTGCACCACGCCGCCGCCGGTATTGGCGGTAGTGCGTGCAGCAGCGGCAAGCTGGTTGGCGGCTTCGGCATTTTCCGCATTCTGCTTCACCGTGGCGGTGATCTGATGCATCGACGCGGCGGTCTGCTCCAGGCTGGCGGCCTGCTGCTCGGTACGCCCGGCCAGATCAGTGGAGCCGGCGGAAATTTCCGCCGATGCCTCACGCACTGCCTGGGCGGTCTGGCTGATCCGCTGCACCACCTCGGATAGCTGGCTGGCGGTCTGGTTGACATTGGATTGCAGCGCCGCGAACACGCCCTGGAATTCACCCTCCACCCGGCCGGTCATGTCGCCATGCGCCATGCGGTCCAGCGTGCGGTTCACCGCCGCCAACGCATTGGCGAAATTGTCCAGCAGGCTGTTCACACCTTCGGCCAATCGCCGCATCACACCATCCAGCGCCGCCGCATCGATGCGCTGCGCCAGATCGCCAGCAGCAGCCGCCGAGACGATCTGGCCCACCGAACGATCAATCAGCGCCTCCTGGGCCTGACGCTCCTGCTCAAACCTTTGCCGCCCCGCCTCCACCTCGCCTTGCAGCTTTTCATTCTCCAGGCCGTTGGCCTTGAAAATCTGCACGGCGCGGGCCATGTCGCCGATCTCGTCGGGCCGGGCGCGTTCCGGCACCTCCGTATCCCATTCGCGCCGGGTCAGCCGTTCCATCACCAGGGTCAGCCCCACCAGCGTATCCACCACGCGGCGGCCGACATAGAGCCAGCCGATCAGAGCGGCCACCACCAGGCTGAGGCCAGCCAGCAGAGCCAGCACGATCAGGCCGGTTTTCACCATGGCAAAGGATTGCTGCGCCGCCTGGCCGGCATCGGCATTGGCGATTTCCACAATACGCGCCACCTCGGTGGAGAGCGTTGTTGCTGCACGGCGCGAATTGGTCAGCGCGGTATCCACCTGGGTCAGCGCGATCAATTCGCGACGGCGCAGCGGGATCACGCCTTCACGCCCGGCGCCGAAACTGATCATGGCCTCGGTAGCGGCCTTGATCGCATCATCGTTATAGGCATCAAGCACCCGCTTGAGCGCACCGCGCATGCGCGTCTCTGTACTCTGGAAGCGATCCACCAGGCTGTTGAGCGCCGCTTCGCTGGGCGCATTGCCGATGGCTTCCAGCAGGCTGGCGGCCTGGTTCATGCCGGCGGTCAGTTCCGACAGGCCATCAACCAGGGCAAATTCAAATTCCGCCACGCCCTTCATGTAATCGGCAACATCCTTCAGGCTGCGCCCGCCACTGTCGACATTTTCCAAAGTGGTGACGATGGAAAACGCCGTGTCGTCGGAGAGTTTGGCGCTGGCTGTGGTATAGGCATCCAGCGTGGCGCCGATCTTGCGCGCAATCTCGGCGCGTTGCTCGGCCAGGCGCAGCCGCAGCGCGGTGCGTTCGCCAATCGTGTTGATCTGGCGGTCAAGCGCACTCACTGCCGCATCGATCTTGCTGAAATCGCCGCTCGGGTCTTTCTCTTTGATACTGGCCAGGCTGGCGCCGGTGGTATCAATCAGCTTGTGGATTTGCTGCTCCATCTCGTTGCGTTCGGCCTCTGAACGCGCCGCCCCCAGAGCCGGTGCGGCAGCGGCAAGCTGTGCCGCCTGCACCGACAGATTGAGCGAAGCGGTGACCGCCGGCAGGCTGTCATCCATCACCTGCCCGAGAGAAGCATTGATCCGGTTCATGAACAGGCCGGCACTGAGCGTGCAGACGAGTGTAAGCGCGGCAATGGCACCGAAGGCGAAGTAAAGCTTCTGCCGGATGCCGAAGCGGCGCTTGGCATGGCTCATGGTCATGGGGCTCATGGCCATGGGGAGCGTGTCGGCGATGTGGCTCATTGCAGGCTCCTGATCGACTGGAAGCGGCCTTCGGCATCAATGCGGGTGAGGAACACCGCATCGGAACCCTGATTGTCATCCGGCCCGAAGCCGAGCGTGACACCGCCGAGATCGTAATTGCCACTGCTGAGCACCTTGAGCAGGGCCGCGCGGCTCGGCTCGCCATCCAGCTTCTGCAACGCCTGGATGGCGAGCCGGCCAACCATATAGCCTTCCAGCGAGATGAAGCCGGCCCAGGCTTTTGGCATATGGGCAGCCAGCGCCTTCTGATAGGCCGCCACGAGCGGAATGGACGTGTCACGCGGGAACGGCACCACCTGGGTCACCACCACGCCTGCACCATCGGGGCCAAGATCACCCGCCAGCGCATCCGAACCGACGAAGGAGATATTCACGAACACGGTTTTGAGGCCGAGTTTTTTGGCGGCGCGGATAAATTCACCAGCCGGCGCATAAGGGCCGATGATGATGATCGCCTGCGGCTCGCGTTTGCGCAATTCGATCAAGGCCCGCTTCACCGCCGTGGTGTTGCGCTCAAACGTGGCTTCGCCAGCCAGTTCCATCTTGCGCTTGGTCAGCGCGCGCTGCACCCCAGCCAGGCCGGCCCGGCCGAAGGAATCATTCTGATACAGGATGGCGATACGCTCATGTTTCAGGTCGACGGTGAGGCGTTCAACCATCTCCTCGGTTTCCTGGAAATACGAGGCGCGCACATTCACCACATGCGGCTTGTAGGGATTGCGCAGGAATTCGGCGCCGGTAAACGGCCCGATAAACGGCACCTGAGCCGCCGCCACAATCGGCTCCATCGCTGCCGAGGTGGGCGTGCCCACCGGGCCGATCAGGGCGAACACCTTATCCTGATCCAGCAACTGGCGCGCGGCAGCCGCAGCCTTGGCTGGCTCATAGCCATCATCACGGAGCACCAATTCCAGCTTGCGGCCCTTCACACCGCCCGCCGCATTGGCTTCGGCAAAAGCCGCCAGGATGCCATCGCGCATGCCGGTGCCAAGCGCCGAGGCCGGGCCTTCCAGCACCGCCGCCTGACCAAACACGATACGATCCGCATAAACGCCTGGATCGGCCGCCCATGTTGGCGCCGCGCCACCCAGCAAAATTGCTGTAATGGCGACGATGCGGCGCCAGCCGCTATTGCTGCTGCCTGCCATCTCACTTACTCCCTGTCACGCCCCGCTCTGCGGCGAAGTCGGATCAAGTCTAAGGGATATCCGGGGGGATTTGAAAGAAAGCATGGCTGAGAAAGGCAATTAATATTGCCACCCCATTTGCAGGCCATCGGCTGTGATTCTAAATGGTCAATCGCTCAATAGCCGGGCATAAAGCCGGTGATCGCGCCACGCGCCATTGATCTTGAGATACCCGCGCAACACACCTTCCGGCTTGTAGCCGGCGCGCAGCAGCAGCCGCTGGCTTGGCTGGTTTTCCGGCAAGGTGGCAGCTTCCACACGGTGCAGGCCCAATTCGCTGAAACACCAGGCGGTGCAGGCTTGCAGCGCCTCGGTCATGTAGCCCTGGCCGGCATGCGGGCGCCCCATCCAGTAGCCCAGCTCGCCGCATTGCGAGGCGCCGCGCCGCAGATTCGACAAGGTGATGCCGCCGAGCAACGTGTCGTTGCGACGGTCAAAGATGAAAAACGCATTGCCCTGATCAAAGCGCCGCAAACGATCAAACCAGGCCAGCCGGCGCCGAAAGCCCTCGCGGCTCAGGGCATCCTCGGCCCAGCTTGGTTCCCAGGGCTGCAAATGCTGGCGGCTGATGGCGCGCAAAGCCGCCCAGGCTTCAAAATCACTGGCCTCCGGCTGGCGCAGATAGACGCGCTCGGTGGTCATCGCGGGCGCCGGCTGCGAAAGGAAGCGCCCGAAGATCATGGCAGCGCCTCAGCCGAACCGCGCCGCAAAGCGGTCATAGGCTTCAAGCCGGCTGATCGGCCCCAAAGCCGCCAAAGCCGGCTTGGCGCTGCGCATAATGCGCTCGGCGACACGGCGCAGAGCTGCTTCGTCGACCTGCTCAACAGCAGCCAGGATTTCATCAATATCCAGCATGCGGCCATAAACCAGCATCTGGCGGCCAAGCTGCTCCAGCCGCGCGCCCGAGCTTTCCAGCGACATCACCAAGCCCACCTTAAGCTGGTTGCGCGCCCGCATCGTCTCGTCGGCATCGATATGATGACACAGCTTTTCCATCTCGTCGGCCAGCACCGGCATCAATTCAGGCAGCTTTTCGCCGCCAGTGCCGGCATAGATGGTGAGCAGGCCGGTATCGCGGTAGCTGGTGGGATAGGCATAGACCGAATAGGCCAGGCCGCGCTTTTCACGCACTTCCTGGAACAGCCGCGACGACATGCCGCCACCGAGCACGGTGGCATAAACCTGCATGGCATAAAAATCCGGATCGTTGAACGGCAGCGCCGGCAATGCAAAGGCGACATGCGCCTGTTCCAGATCACGCTCCTCGCGCGCTTCGCCGCCGGCATAACTGGCGGCATCATTGGCGCGTCGCGGCGTGGTGGGCAGATTGCCGAAATGGCTCGCCGCCAAATCCACCAGCGCGTCATGCTCCACCGCACCGGCTGCCGCCACCACCAGATTGGGGGCGTGATAATGCCGGTCCAGGAAACCCTGCAAATCCTCGCGGCGCATGTTTTCCACACGCTCAATGCTGCCCAGGATGGGGCGGCCCAGCGCCTGGCCGGGATAGGCCTGTTCTTGCAGATGATCAAAGATTATATCGTCCGGCGTATCTTCCGCCTGGCCGATCTCCTGGATGATGACCTCGCGCTCGCGCTCCATCTCCTCGGGATCAAAGGTCGAATGCTGCAAGATATCGGCCAGCATATCGAGCGCCAGCGGCATGTCGTTCTGCATCACCCGGGCGTAATAGGCGGTCTGCTCGCGTGAGGTGAAGGCGTTGAGATGGCCGCCCACCGCCTCGATCTCCTCGGCGATGGCGCGCGCATTGCGCCGCTCGGTGCCTTTGAAGGCCATATGCTCCAGCATATGCGCCACGCCATTGATCTCCGGCGTTTCGTCGCGCGCGCCGGCATCAACCCAGACGCCGACGGATACGGTTTTGACCTGCGGCATGGTTTCGCTCACCACACGCAGGCCGTTGGGCAAAGTTGTCAGGCGCGGGCTCATGCTTGGCCTCCGATGATGCCGTCGATGAAACCGCGCACTGCGTTCACGTCATTGGGCAAGATGGTCATACGTTCCGGTCGTTCAAACAGATCGGCCATGCGCGCCGGCAGCGGCGGATGCTGGCCGGTGGCGGCCTGCACGGCGGCGGGGAATTTGGCCGCATCGGCCGTGGCCAAAGTCACCAGCGGCAAATCCGCCGGCACGATACCCTTGGCGCGCGCCTCGGCCGCCACATGCAGGCTCACAGCGGTATGCGGATCAATCAGGCGGCCGGTCTGGCGGAAACCGGCGGCAATCGCCGCATGGGTTGCCGCTTCATCAGCCCGGCCGGCGGCAAATAGATGCCGCGTCTCGGCCAGCGCATTGGCCGACACGGTGAAGCCGCCCTCATTGTCCAGCGCCGCCATCATGGCGCGTATCTCAGCGCCATCGCGGCCATGCAGATCAAACAGCAGGCGTTCAAAATTGCTTGCCACCTGGATATCCATGCTGGGGCTGATGGTAGGCGCCACGCCGCCCTTGCGGTAATCACCGCTCTCAAAGAAGCGCGTCAGGATGTCGTTGCGATTGGTGGCCACGATCAGCTTATGCACCGGCAGGCCCATGCGGGCGGCGCAATAGCCGGCAAATATGTCGCCGAAATTGCCGGTCGGCACGCAGAAGGCGACCGGGCGATCCGGCGCGCCCAGGCAAAGCGCGGCAGCCGCGTAATACACGATCTGCGCCATGACGCGGGCCCAGTTGATCGAGTTCACGGCGGTAAGCCCGGCACGGTCGCGGAAAGCCGCTTCGCCGAACAGCGTCTTCACCATGGCCTGGGCATCGTCGAAGGTGCCTTCCAGCGCGATGGCATGCACATTGGCATCCGCCACCGTGGTCATCTGCCGGCGCTGCACATCGGAAACCCGGCCATGCGGAAACAGGATGAAGATTTCCAGTGCCTGACGGCCACGGCAGCCCTCGATGGCGGCCGAGCCGGTATCGCCCGAGGTGGCGCCCAGAATGGTGGCGCGTTTGCCAGAGCGCGCCAATGCCCAATCAAACAGGCGGCCGAGCAATTGCAGCGCCACGTCTTTGAAGGCGATGGTAGGGCCGTGATACAGTTCCAGCAGCCAGTCATTGGCATCGAGCTGGCTCAGCGGCGTTACCGCCTTGTGGCCAAAGGTGGCATAGGCCTCATGGATCATGCGGCGGAAATCCGCATCCGGAATCACGCCGGCGACATAAGGCCGCATCAGCGTGAAGGCCAGCTCGGCATAGGACAGGCCGCGCATGGCGCGCCATTCGGCAGCCGAAAAGACCGGCCAGCTTTGCGGCAGATACAACCCGCCATCACCGGCCAGACCGGCCAGCAGCACGCCTTCAAAATCAAGGATCGGGGCTTCGCCCCGGGTGGAGACATAGTGCATCATGGTGCTCAATTCAGGTAACGCGCCTTGAGATGCGCCTTGAAGGCCGCCGTGCCAAGTGGCTTGCCGGTGGCCTGGCGCAACAGGTCGTCGGTGGAAAGCAGCGATGCCTGGCCATGCACATTCTGGCGCAGCCAGCGCAGCAGCGGTTTGAAATCGCCCTTGGCGATGCCGGGCGCAATCGCCGCATCGGCCGCACGCGCAGCAGCAAAAAGCTGCGCCGCCGCCAATGCGCCCAGGGTGTAGGTGGGGAAATAGCCGATTGAACCAACCGGCCAATGGATATCCTGCAAGCAGCCCTGGGCATGGTCTGGCACTGCAACACCCAGCAGGCTCTGCATGCCGTCGCCCCAGGCATCGGGCAGGTCATTCACTGCCAGGTCGCCGGCCAGCATGGCCTGCTCCAGCCGGTAGCGCAGGATGACATGGGCCGGATAGGTTGCCTCGTCGGCATCAACCCGGATCAGGCTGGGCTGCACCCGGGTGTAGAGGCGGCGCAGATTGCCAAGCTCCCAGGCCGCGCCCTTGCCGCCGAAAATGCGGCGCAGCAGCGGCGTGGCATAAGTGAGGAATTCCTCGCCGCGACAGACCTGCATCTCAACCAGCAGGCTCTGGCTTTCATGCAGCACCATGCCACGCGCCTCGCCCACCGGCTGGCCGGCCCAGCGCCGGGGCAGGCCCAATTCATACAGCGCATGGCCGGTTTCATGCAGCACACCCATCAGCGCCTTGGTGAAATCACTTTCCGAATAGCGCGTGGTGATGCGCACATCCTGCGGCACGCCGCCGGTGAAGGGATGCGCGGATACATCCAGCCGGCCATGGCGGAAATCAAAGCCCAGCGCCTTCATCAGCGCAAGCCCGGCCTGGCGCTGCTGCTCAACCGGAAACGGCCCCGGCAGCGGCAAAGGCGCCGGCTGGCGCGCCTGGCGCGCCAGGGCCTTGTCGATAAAGCCAGGCAGGAATTTGCCCAGATCGGCAAACAGCGCATCAATCCGCGCTGCCGAGCCACCCGGCTCGTATTCATCCAGCAAGGCATCATAGGGCTGGCAGCCAAACGCCGCCGCCTTGGCCGCCGCCACTTCGCGGGTCAGCGCCAGCACCGGCGCAAAGGCCTTGGCAAAGGCCTTGAAATCATTCGCCGGCTTGGCCTTGCGCCACACCATCTCGCAGGCATTGGCGGCCTTGGAGCGCGCCTCCACCAGCTTGGGATTAAGCGCCGTGGCATGGCGCCAATGGCGGGCGATTTCGCGCAGATTGGCGCGTTGCCAGTCGGTCAGTGTCGCGGCCTTGGCTTCGGCGTTGGCGATCAGGTCACCCAAGGCCGGGTCGGTGAGCCATTCATGATGGATCACGCTTAGCGTAGCCATCTGCTCGGCCCGCGCTGCCGCACCGCCTTCCGGCATCATTGCTGACTGGTCCCAGCCGAGCACGGCCAGGGCGCCGTTAAGCGCCGACAGGCGGCGGAAGCGCTGTTCCAGGGCGGCATAAGGCTTCATCATCTCGCGCTTTCGGGCGGTCGGCTCGGCCGGCGGGTTGCGGTTAACAGCGCTCAGACGGCGCCGCGCTGCCGCCGACGATGCCACAACACGTAGATCACAGCCAGTACCACGGCGGCGCTATACCAGGTGAAGGCATAGGCCAAGTGGTTGTTGGGGATATCCATGCGGGCATGGCCGCCGCGTGGCCAAATCCCTGGATTGGGCGTGGCATCGGCATCAATGAAAAAAAGCGGGGCATCCTGGATGCCGGCCTGGGCCAGCATGGCCTTGGCATCGGCATAATACCACAGATTGGCCTTGGTATCCGGATCGGGGATCAGCCACCCCCGGATACCGGGGGCATGCACGATGCCGGTCACTGTCACTTCTCCGGCCACCTGACCATCCGGCCGGGTGGCCGCCTGCTTATGCTCGGGCGGCACCCAGCCACGCCGCACCAGCACATGGCCCTGGCCATCGGCGCGCTTCAGCGGCACGATCACCAGATAGCCGAAATTGCCGCGCTCGGAATGCGCCAGCATGTGGAATTCATGGCTGTAATCATAAGTGCCGGTCACCGACACGCGGCGATAGCTCCACTCGGCGGCCGGCAGCGGGCCGGGCGGCAGCGCCACCGGCGCGGCGGCCAGGCCATTCTGCATGCGCTCGATCAGGTCAAGCTTCCAGAACAGCCGCTGGGTCTGCCAGGTGCCGAGAGCCAGCAGCAGCACCAGGGCCGGCAGGGTGATGAGCGTGGGCCATAAGGCGGGACGGAAGCCGAAAATCTGCACGGTTTACTCTTTGAGCAATTCGATGTCGGAACTGGCCTTGTGGCGGTATTGCAGCGCCACCAGCGTGGCCTTGAACGGCCGCAGCATGCCGATGGACCCGCCCAGGATCAGCGGGGTCCACAATACCATATGCAGCCAGAAGGGCGGCTCGTATTTCAGCTCCAGCCAGAGCGCCAGCCCAACCACCAGGAAGCCGAGGATCAGGATAACAAACACAGCAGGGCCGTCGCCGGCATCAATCGCGGCATAATCCAGGCCGCAGGCCGGACAGGTCGGCCGCAAGGTCAGCAGGCCGGAAAAGATCGGGGCTTCGCCGCAGCGGGGGCAGCGGCAGCGAAGCCCCGTGGAAAATGGCGATAGCGGCGGGTACATGCCGCTATCGCTCCAGCTTGATCATCAATGGGCCACCGAGGGGCCGGAACCCCACCAGTAGATGCAGGCAAACAGGAACAGCCACACCACGTCGACGAAATGCCAATACCAGGCCGCCGCCTCGAAGCCGAAATGATGATCCGGCTTGAAATGGCCCTTCAGCGCACGGCCCAGGCAAACGGCAAGGAAGATGGTGCCGACCAGCACATGGAAACCGTGGAAACCGGTGGCCATGTAGAAAGTGGAGGCATAGATGCCATCCTTGAAGCCAAAAGCGGCATGGCTGTATTCAAAAGCCTGGCAGATCGAGAACAGCACACCCAGGATCACGGTGAGGGTGAGGCCCTGCACCAGGCCCTTGCGGTCGCCATGCACCATGGCGTGATGCGCCCAGGTCACGGTGGTGCCGGAGAGCAGCAGGATCAGGGTGTTGATGAACGGCAATTCCCACGGATTGAAGGTCTCGATGGAAGCCGGCGGCCATTGGTGGCCGATCGCCTCGGTGGGATAGAAGGCGGCGTTGAAATAAGCCCAGAACCAGGCGACGAAGAACATCACTTCAGACGCGATGAACATCACCATGCCGTAGCGCAGATGCAGCTGCACCACCGGGGTATGATGGCCTTCATGCTCGCCTTCGCGCACCACATCCGACCACCAGGCGATCATGGTGTAGAGCACAACCAGGAAACCCGGCAGCACCCACCACAGGCTGGCGCCATGGAAATAGGCGACCGAACCAATGGCCATGATGAAAGCGCCCATCGAGCCGATAAAGGGCCACGGGCTCGGATCGACAAGATGATAATCGTGGTTGCGTGCGCTGTCGGCTGACATGGCTTTACCCCCTAGTGACTCGCCGAAGTTGACAACTAATTCACCGCCCGCTCGGCCGGCTTTGTGCCAGCTTGGCGGTCGGAGAGCCGGGTTTCGCCCGGCTTACGGAAGAATGTGTAGCTGAGCGTGATGGTTTTCACATCGCGCGTCTTGGGATCCTTGAGGATGCCCGGATCAACAAAGAACGATACCGGCATATCTACACTCTGGCCGGCTTCCAGCACCTGCTCGGAGAAGCAGAAGCAGGCGATCTTGTCAAAATACGGCCCGGCTTTTTCCGGAGTCACATTGAATGACGCGGTGCCGGTGATCGCCTTATCGGTCGGATTGGTGGCGCGGTAGAAGATCAGCGTCTCCTCGCCCGGCACCACCTTCACTTCGCGCTGCACCGGCTGAAACCGCCAGGGCATGTCGGGCGCGGTATCCGAATTGAAGCGCACGGTGATCATCTGACCCGGCATCGGCTGGCTGGTGATGGCGCCTGGCGCCTCGGCCGAGCGCTGCGGCGTGCCGCCAAAGCCGGTGACACGGCAGAACAGGTCGTAAAGCGGCGCCGACGCGAAGGCCAAGCCGGTCATGCCGGCCACCACGGCCACACAGATCAGCGCCACACGCTTGTTGGCCTGGTTGGCATTGCCTTGATTACTCATCCGGCACCGCCTTTCAGCATCGGGCCGGTCATCTTTGCGATGGTGATCAGGTAGAACAGGATCGCCAGACCACCCAGCACCAGGGCCAGGGCCAGATTGCGGCCGCGCCGCGGCTTCGGCTCCTTGCTCATGCCAGCCCCCCTAGCGCCATGCCAGGGAAACCGGGCGCGATGCCAAGGCCATATTCAGCCAGCAGCAGGGTGAACAGCAGGAACAGGTACAGGATCGAATAGGCAAACATCTGCTTCGGCGCTCGCAGGTCATTGCCGCGCCAGATGCGGAAAGCCAGCAGCAGCAGGCCAACACCAAGCAGCGCGGTGCCGAGGCCATAAAGCGGCCCAACCAGGCCGAGCAGCCAGGGCGCCAGGGTGAGCGGCACCAGCAGCAGGCTGTAGATCAGAATCTGGCGCCGCGTTTCCGCCTGACCGGCCACCACCGGCAGCATCGGCACGCCGGCACGGGCGTAATCATCCGAACGATACAGCGCCAGCGCCCAGAAATGCGGCGGTGTCCACATGAAGATGATGCCAAACAGCAAGGCCGGTAGCAGGCCGATATCACCGGTGACGGCAGCCCAGCCGATCATCGGCGGGAAGGCACCGGCCGCACCGCCAATCACGATATTCTGTGGCGTGCGGCGCTTGAGCCACATGGTGTAGATGAAAACATAAAAGCCGATGGTGAGCGCCAGCAGCGCAGCGGCCGACCAGTTCAGCGCCAGCCCCATCACCGCCACCGAGGCAACCGACAGCACCACGCCGAAGCCGAGTGCTTCCTGGGCGCCGATACGGCCTTGCGGAATCGGGCGCCCCTGGGTGCGCGACATCACCGCGTCAATATCAGCATCATACCACATGTTGATGGCGCCCGAGGCGCCGGCACCAATGGCGATGCAGAGCAAGGCCGTGAAGGCCAGCACCGGATGCAGCGAACCCGGCGCCAGCACCAGGCCGACCAGGCCGGTGAACACCACCAGCGACATCACGCGCGGCTTGAGCAGGGCAAAATAATCCGCCGCCCGCGCATCACCCGTCAGGGCGGTGCCGCCGGGAAAATCAGCGATGCCATAAGCGCGACCAAGGCCGGTCTGGCCGGCCTCGGGGCTTTTGCTGGTGTAACTCGCGTCAGTCACGATGGTTGGGGCTCCATGGACCAGCGGGCGGCCCGGATCATGGACCGCCCTGCCCGTCTTACGACAAACCGGTGCTTACTTGATAACCGGCAGCTTTTCGTACTGATGGAATGGCGGCGGCGAAGACAGCGTCCATTCCAGCGTGGTGGCACCCTCGCCCCACGGATTGGCGGCAACCGGCTTTTTCCGCATGAAGGCGTAGAAGACAGTGCCGACAAAGAACAGCGTGGAGGCGAAGGCGATATACGAGCCGATCGAGGCCACATAATTCCAGCCATGGAACGCATCCGGATAATCCGGGATGCGGCGCGGCATGCCTTGCAGGCCGAGGAAGTGCATCGGGAAGAACAGCAGGTTGACGCCGATGAAGGTGGTCCAGAAATGGATCTTGCCGGCGGTCTCGCTCAGTTCATAACCCGACATCTTGCCGAACCAGTAATAGAAGCCGGCGAAGATGGCGAACACGGCACCCAGGCTAAGCACATAGTGGAAATGCGCCACCACGTAGTAGGTATCATGCAACGACATGTCGATGCCGGCATTGGCCAGAACCACGCCGGTGACACCGCCCACGGTGAACAGGAAGATGAAGCCGATGGCGAACAGCATCGGCACCTTGAACTCGATGGAGCCGCCCCACATGGTGGCGATCCAGGAGAAGATTTTCACACCCGTAGGCACCGCGATCACCATGGTGGCAGCGGTGAAATAGGCGCGGGTATCAACATCCAGACCCACAGTATACATGTGGTGCGCCCAGACCACGAAGCCGACGAAGCCGATGGCGACCATGGCATAGGCCATGCCGAGATAACCAAAGACCGGCTTGCGCGAGAAGGTGGACACGATCTGGCTGATGATGCCGAAGCCGGGCAGGATCAGGATGTACACTTCGGGATGGCCGAAGAACCAGAACAGATGCTGG
>DLGP01000160.1:377-2546 GCA_002482765.1 Alphaproteobacteria bacterium UBA7691 | reverse complement strand
GGCACCTGGCGCCAGCCATAGATGCCATGGCCGTGGTCCAAGATAGCGGTTTCAACAATGGTGCGGCAGGTTTCCTGCGCCGCTAGATCGGTCTTGGGCAGGAAAACCTGGCCCAGGCCGAGCTTGGCTTCACCCGGCTCGAAGCCGGTGCGGCGCACATGCTCGCGGAAAAAATCCTGCGGGATCTGCACATGGATGCCGGCGCCGTCGCCGNNGCCGGTCTTGCCATCGGCATCCACCGCGCCGCGATGCCACACCGCCTTCAGCGCCTTGATGCCGGCCACCACCACGTCGCGCCGCGGCGTGCCATCCAGCGAGGTGACCAGGCCGACGCCGCAGGCATCGCGCTCATCTTCGGCGCGATACATGCCTTCGGCTGCCAGGCGCTTGGCTTCGGCCTGGAACTGCGCAACGAAGTTTTCACCGCTATTCTTGCTGCTGGTCATGGTGTGAACTCCTCATAGGAAACTGAATTGCGCATCGGCGCTGCAATAGATTTTGTAACGGGTACTTTTAGGGACGCTCAGTCTGCTCTAGGCATCATCGGAACAACGCCTCGATATCAGCACCGAAAACTTCCCACTCGCTGCGTTTCTTCATCAGTGCTTCAACCATCTTAGGTTTGAGCTTCTGCGCAAATTCAGCAGCTTTTTGCTGCGATATCGGATCGGAAACGCGGCCAAATATCGTATCGACATGGCGCTGGATCAGCGGAAAGGCAGGGTTGGCTTTCAATTTGTCCAATTCCGCGCTGTCGGAGACATTGCCTGTCCAGAGATACTGGCAGCCAGCTTGGGTGTCGTAGAGGGCAGCAAGGCTTGCGCGCTCCTGCGGCGTGAAAATGCGGTCATACATATCCGCCGTGATGGCAATGCCCTCGCTTACCATTTCTGCCGCCAAATCGGCGAAGGTGGCATCAACCAGTTTTTCCGCCTCTTCGGCACGATCCGGCGCCTTGTTGCGCAGCATTACCTTAAATTGCGCAAATTGACTCACTACCTGACCAGCCATCTGCTGCTTTTGTTTTTGGCCGCAGGCTTCAAGCAATTTGCTGCCAGTAACCGCTGGCTGCGCATCGGCCGTTGCGGGCTGCAATGCCGTTGCAGCACAGAAGAAGATTATGGCAGCAAATGACCGCATGGTTAGATGGCCTTACAAATTCGTGATGCCGCGCTGGCGCAGCGTGTCGGCATGCTTTTGCAACGCACGCTGCGCCACCTGCTGGCCCCAGCTTTGGCCCATCAGCATGCTTTGCTGCATGATGGCCGGCATGATCTCGATCACCTTGCGCCCGGCCGGGGTTTCGTAAAACCCGACGATCTGGCGCAATTCCTCGGCGCTGAGATGCAGCGTGTAAAGTTTGGCCATCTCGTCGAGCAGGCCGGGCAGACTGGCGCGCAATTCCGGCAGGAACAGCTCGGTCAGCGCCTGATTGATTTCAGCCTGCTTGCCGGGATTGGCCTGGCCTAATGCCTGGCCCAGCATGCCGAGCATCTGACCGGCCATCTGGTCCATCGTCGCCTGGATTTTGGACACTTCCAGCAGACGCCGCGCCGCCGCCAGCGCCTCGGGGTTGATCGCCGGCGCGACACCAGGCTGGGCCTGGGCCTGAGTCTGGGTCTGGGTCTGGGCCTGGGCCTGCTGGGCCTGGACAGCCGCCGGCAGTGTCAGTGTCGCGGCGAGGATCAGGGCATGAAAGATGCGCATCGCATAGCCCGCCTTATTCCGCTGCCTGCGCGGCCGGCGCCGCCTTGGCCTGGATATAGCTGTGGATCGAATCCGCTGCCTCGCGGCCATCGCGGATCGCCCATACCACCAGGCTGGCGCCGCGCACGATATCGCCGGCGGCGAACACGCCGGGCAGGCTGGTGGCGTGGCTGCGGGCATTGGCCTTCACCGTGCCCCAGCGCGTCACNNNNCTTCCGGATCGAAGCCGAGCGCCTTGACCACCAGATCGGCCGGCTGGTCGTAATCGGCGCCATCAATTTCCACCGGGCTTTGGCGGCCGGAGGCATCCACCGGGCCGAGCTTCATCTTGCCGATCCGCACGGCAGTGACATTGCCTTCACCATGAAAAGCGCGCGGCAGGGTGAGCCAGGCGAATTCGACGCCTTCCTCCTCGGCATTCTTCACTTCGCGCAGCGAGCCGGGCATGTTGGCCTTGTCGCG
>DLGP01000160.1:0-322 GCA_002482765.1 Alphaproteobacteria bacterium UBA7691 | reverse complement strand
GTCGCCGCCGCCCACCACCACCACACGCTTGCCCTGGGCATTGAGCGCGCCGCTCTGGTATTCCGGCACAGTATCGCCCAGGCCGGTCTTGTTGCTGGCGGTGAGATACGTCATCGCCGGCACGATATTGCCCAGGCCCACGCCGGGCGCCTGGATGTCGCGCGCCTTGTAGACCCCGGTGGCGATCAGCACGGCATCATGCTGCTTGCGCAGCTCTTCCAGGCTGGCATCGCGGCCAACCTCAAAATTGAGGTGGAACACCACGCCGGCATCGGCGAGCAGCTTGTTGCGGCGCTCGACCACATCCTTTTCCAGCTTGAAA
>DLGP01000025.1:64922-123092 GCA_002482765.1 Alphaproteobacteria bacterium UBA7691 | reverse complement strand
ACACGCTGGCGCTGGCCGCCGGAAAGTTCACGCGGGCGGCGTTGCAGATAGGGCTGCAATTGCAGGATATCGGCGGCGCGCGACACGCGCTTGGCGATTTCGTCCTTGCTCATGCCGCGGATACGCAGGCCGTAGGACATATTCTCGTACACGCTCATATGCGGATAGAGCGCGTAGTTCTGAAACACCATGGCGATGTCGCGGTCGCGCGGCTCGATGTTATTCACCACGCGGTCGCCGATAGCGATGGTGCCATCGGTAATCGCCTCAAGCCCGGCGATCATGCGCAACAGGGTGGATTTGCCACAGCCCGAGGGGCCGACGATGACGATGAACTCGCCATCCTTGATCTCCATGTCAACGCCATGGATAACCCGGATGGGGCCGTAATTCTTTTTAACGCTGCTGAGCGTCACCTTTGCCATGGCGGCTTACTTCTCCGTTTCCACGAGACCTTTGACAAACCAGCGCTGCATCAGCACCACAACAAAAACCGGCGGCAACAGGGCCAGCACGGCCATGCCCATGATCACCGGCCATTCCAGATAGGCATCGGGCGCGCGCACCAGGCGGCCGATGGACAGCACGATGGTCTGGTATTTCGGATCAGACGCGATCAGCAGCGGCCAGAGATATTGATTCCAGCCATAGATGAACTGGATCACAAACATCGCGGCGATGCTGGTGCGGGCCAGCGGCACCAGCACATCCCAGAAGAAGCGCATCGGGCCGGCGCCATCAATGCGCGCCGCTTCCACCAGTTCATCCGGCACGGTCATGAAGAATTGCCGGAACAGGAAAGTGGCGGTGGCCGAGGCGATCAGCGGCAGCACCAGGCCGGTATAGGTATCCAGCAGGCCAAGATCGGCCACGATCTTGTAGGTGGGGATGATGCGCACTTCCACCGGCAGCATCAGGGTGATGAAAATCATCCAGAAGAAAAAATTGCGCAGCGGAAAGCGGAAATAGACGATGGCGAAGGCTGAGAGCAGCGAGATCACGATTTTGCCGACCGCAATCGACACCGCCATGATCAGGCTGTTCACCATCAGCAGCAAAGCCGGCGTGCCAGCGGAAACGCCAACAAGCTGCGGCCCGTCAAACAATGCCTGGGCGGTGTTCTTGAAGAACTCGGCGCCCGGCAGCATCGGCATCGGCGATTGCGCCAGATCCGGAATCGTGTGCGAGGCGGCAATCACCGCCAGATAGATCGGGAAGGCGACGATACAGGCCGCCAGGATCAGGGTGGAATGGCCGATAAAATCGGCGATGGGGCGGCGCTCAATCATGGTCAGTAATGCACCTTGCGCTCGATATAGCGGAATTGCAGCACGGTGAGGCCGATCACGATCAGCATCAGCACCACCGACTGGGCCGACGAGCCGCCCAAATCCTGCGCCTCGAAACCGTCATACCACACCTTGTAAACCAGGATTTCGGTCGCCTTGGCCGGGCCGCCACGGGTGGTGGCATGCACCACGCCAAAGGTCTCGAAGAAGGCATAGACCACATTCACCACCATGAGGAAGAACAGGGTGGGGGAAAGCAGCGGGAAGATGATGGTCCAGAAACGCCGGGTCGGGCCGGCGCCGTCAATCGAGGCGGCCTCGATCAGCGATTTCGGAATCGCCTGTAGGCCGGCCAGGAAAAACAGGAAATTATAGCTGATCTGCTTCCAGGTGGCGGCGATCACCACCACGGTCATGGCCTGATCGGGATTGAGCAGATAGTTCCAGTCGATGCCCATCTGCTTCAGGCCATAGGCCAGGATGCCCTGGCCGGGCAGGAACACAAAGCTCCACAGCGCGCCGGCCACGGCGGGGGCCACGGCATAGGGCCAGATCAGCAGGGTTTTATAGGCCATGGCGCCGCGAATGATGCGGTCGGCAATCACCGCCAGCAGCAGCGACAGGCTGAGGCCGATGCTGGTCACCAGCAGGCTGAACACTGCCGTGACCTTGAATGAATTCAGATAGTATTCGTCTTCCAGCAGATAGAGAAAATTCTCCATCCCGACGAACTGGCTGGAGGTGCCGAAGGCATCCTCGCGCAGCACAGACTGCACCACCGCCTGGCCGGCCGGCCAGAAGAAAAAAACAATAGTGATGGCGATCTGCGGCGCCAGCAGCATGTAGGGCAGCAGCTTGTTCTGAAAGACGACGCGCTTTTCCATGCCGGATGTGTCTCTGACTGGCTAGTCTTTACGGGAGCGCCAAGAAAAGGCCCGCGCCTGACAAAGTCAAGACGCGGGCCGATCCTTCATTTACTCAATGGCTCAGGAGCGCTTGTTGTCGCGCTCAAACTGCCGCAGCAGGCGATTGCCACGCTCCACGGCGGTGTCCAGAGCTTCCTTCGGGCTCTTCTTGCCCGACCAGACGGCTTCCAGCTCTTCGTCCATCACGTCGCGGATCTGCACGAAGTTGCCCAGGCGCAGGCCCTTGGAATTGTTGGTCGGGGCCTTCAGGGTCATCTGCTGCACCGAAATATCGGTGCCCGGATTGGCCAGGTAGAAGCCCTGGGCCTTGGTGGTTTCGTAGGACATCGGGGTGATCGGCAGATAGCCGGTCGCCTTATGCCACCAAGCCTGGGTTTCGGTCGAAGACAGGTAGTCGAAGAACTGGGCCACTCCCTTGTATTCGTCGGCCTTGTGCTTCGCCAGCACCCAAAGCGAGGCGCCGCCGATGATCGAATTCTGCGGCGCGCCCTGCACATCACTGTAATAGGGCAGCATCGAGATGCCCCACTTGAACTTGGCGCCGCGTGCGAAAGTGGCGTAGCCGGCCGAGCTTTCCATATGGATGGCGCATTCGCCGGACACGAACTTGGCATTCGCCTCGTTCTTGCGGCCGCCATACACGAACAGGCCTTCCTTCTGCCAGGTCGCCAGCTGGGTGATATGGCGCACATGCAGCGGGCTGTTGAACTTCAGCTCGGTGTCAAAGCCATCAAAGCCGTTCGACTTGGTGGCGAAAGGCACGTTATGCAACGCGGAGAAATTCTCCAGCTGAATCCAGGTCTGCCAGTTGGACTGGAACGGGCAGGCGACGCCGCTGGCTTTCAGCTTGCGCACCACGCCGTCCATTTCCTGCCAGGTCTTCGGCGGCTGGTTCGGGTTCAGGCCGGCCTTCTCGAAGGCGTCCTTATTATAATACATCACCGGCGTGGAGGAATTGAACGGATAGGACAGCATCTTGCCGTCGCTGGTGGAATAATAGCCGGTGACCGAGGACAGGTAGCTGCCCGGATCGAACTTGTAGCCGTTCTGCGCCATCAATTCGTAGACCGGCTTGATCGCGGCGCGCGAGGCCATCATGGTGCCGGTGCCAACTTCGAAAACCTGCACGATATGCGGGCCCTTGCCGGCGCGATAGGCGGCCATGGCGGCGGTCAGGGTTTCCGGATAGCTGCCCTTGTTCACGGCAACGATCTTGTACTTGTCCTGGCCCTTGTTGAAGCCATCGGCGATTTCGTTGACGCGCTCGTTCAGCGCACCCGTCATCGCATGCCACCATTGCAGCTCGATCCGGCTATCCTTGGCCTGAGCCAGAACCGCCGACGAGGTTACGACCATGGCGGTGCCGCCGAGCAGAGCCAGCGCCAGGCGCCCGAAAGTGCCTTTGATTTTCATTATTCCGTCTCCAATGCTAAAATTCCCACCCTGGTCGGGGGAAGCCCGACTTTATAGTTGTCATGCCGCGACGGTTCCGCGTCAGCATGGTTACAGTTATATGACA
This sequence comes from Alphaproteobacteria bacterium UBA7691, assembly GCA_002482765.1. Taxonomy (GTDB): domain Bacteria; phylum Pseudomonadota; class Alphaproteobacteria; order Ferrovibrionales; family Ferrovibrionaceae; genus Ferrovibrio. The sequence goes on along the minus strand of DLGP01000025.1, from coordinate 119,358 downwards.
GGCCCCCCGTTGTGACCAAGGCTTATTCACACAAAATCGATTGGCAACCCGACCGGGTGATTGTGGACGGGCAGCCGTTTCCCTTCATATTGCGCCGCGATGCGCGCGCCCGCCGCATGTTGCTGCGCGTCATGCCGCGTGACGGCACGGTGGTTCTGGTGCTGCCGAAACGCGCTGGGCTGGCTGCCGGGCAGGCTTTTATGCAGGAACAGGCCGGCTGGATTCTGGCCCGTCAGGCCGAGCGGCCGCAGGCCGAACCCTGGCAGGATGGCGGCCATTTGCCGTTGCTCGGCGAAAGGCTGCCGATTCGGCACCGGCCGGAAGCGCGTGAACGCGGCGCCGTGTGGCTGGAGGATGGCGCCGTGCATGTTGCCGGCCGGGCCGAGCATGTGCAGCGCCGCCTGCGCGACTGGCTCAAGCAGCGCGCCCGCACGGAATTTTCCAGCCAGGCGCGGCAGATGGCCGAGGCCGAAGGGCTGACCTTACGGAAGGTGACGATCCGCGACACCCAGAGCCGCTGGGGCAGTTGCTCGGCCGGCGGCAACCTGTCCTTCTCCTGGCGCGTGATCATGGCGCCGCCATCCATCCTGCGCTATCTGGTGGCGCATGAAGTGGCGCATCTGCGCCATATGGATCATTCCGATGCCTTCTGGGGCCTGGTGGCCCGGCTGGTTGGTGGCGAAGTTGAGCTGCGCGCGGCGCGCGGCTGGCTCAAGCGCCATGGCACCGATCTGCATCTACATGGTTAAGCATGGGCATGGTCGAAGGGGCGGCTAACGGCATATGGCGAAACTGAACCGCGACTCGCTGGCCCTGGTGGTGCTGCTTGGCTGCATCACGGCGCTTGGGCCCCTTTCCACCGATATGTATCTCGCTTCGCTGCCCAGTCTGGCGCAGCTCTACAGCACCGATGCGGCCACGGTGCAGCTGACGCTCTCGGCTTTCCTGGCCGGCTTCGCTGCCACGCAGTTGGTTTATGGTCCGCTGTCGGATCGTTTCGGGCGCAAGCCGGTATTGCTGGTTGGGGTGATGATCTTTGTGCTGGCCAGCATCGGCTGCGCCCTGGCGCCGAGCATCGAGGCCTTGATCGGCTGGCGTTTTGTGCAAGCCTTGGGCGCCTGTTCCGGCGTGGTGCTGGGCCGCGCCATGGTGCGTGATCTGTTCGAGCGCGAGCGCGCCGCGCGCATGATGTCGATGATTGCCATGGCGCTGGGCCTGACCCCGGCAGTGGCCCCGGTGCTGGGCGGTTATCTGCATGCACATCTCGGCTGGCAGGCGAATTTTGTCGCCATGGCGCTGATCGGTTTGGCGCTATGGCTGTCCATCGCGCTGCTGCTGGCGGAAAGCAACCAGCGCCGCGATCCCGCCGCCACCCGGATCGGGCCGATGCTGCATAATTTCGCCACGCTGATCCGGCATCAGCGCTTTCGCGGTTATGTCGCCTGCATCGCCTTCTGTTATGGCGGCCTGTTCAGCTTCATCTCCGGCTCGTCCTTTGTGCTGATGGGGGTGTTCGGCATTTCCGAAACCGCTTTTGGCTACTGCTTTGGCCTGGTGGTGATCGGCTATATCGGCGGCGCCATGATCGGCGCGCGCTTCACTGTGCGGCTGGGTGTGGACCGCATGCTGCAACTGGGTGTGGGCTGCTGCGCCCTGGGCGGTGTGCTGATGGCGGTGCTGGCATTGACGGCACACCAGCTTGGCCAATCCTGGCACTGGTTTTCGCTGGTCGGGCCGATGCTGATCTACACTGCCGGTGTTGGCCTCACCATGCCGCAGGCCCAGGCCGGCGGCTTGCAGCCGTTTCCGCAGATGGCCGGCTCGGCCGCCTCGCTGATGGGCTTCACGCAGATGACGGTGGCGGCTCTGGTCGGCATCGGCGTTGGCCATGCGCTGAACCAGACGGCCCTGCCGCTGGCCTTCGCCATTGCGGCGATGGGGCTGCTTACCGCCGCATCCTACTGGCTGATCGTGCGCCGCGCCGCCTGACGCGGTTTATTTGATTGCCAGATTGGGCCTGAGCCATTCGGTCAGGGCGCGCAGCATTTCCTCGCCCACCGGGCCGGCAATATCGGTTTCCGGCTCCTGGCTGCTGACTTTGAAATTATGGCTGAGCTGCGGGAAGATGCGCAATGTATGCTTGGCGCCGCCGCGATCCGCCAGGGCATTGTCCAGGGTTGGCGCGTCACGTTCCGGCGAAACCTGATTATCGGCCTGGCCCTGCAACACCAGCACCGGGCCGCGATAATCGCGCGCCAGCGCTGTCGGGTCGAGCCGGAACAGCGATTGCAGGAAGCCGCCGGCATAATGCGGATAAAGCGGCGCCAGGCCGCGCGGCACATCGCCCGGCACCTGGCCGTTGGCGGCAATGGTTTCCATGATGCGCTTGTTGGCGTTGAGCAGGGCGCGGCTCTGGTTGGCCGGCGCCTGCTGCTCGGCCAGCAGCCGTTCAAGCTGGCTGGTGATCACCGCATCCAGCTTGCGGCCGGGGGTTGCCGCCAGCACCAGGGCGGCAGGCACCACATTGCCGGCCTGGCGTAATTGCTCGGCGGCGGCCAGCGCGATCAGGCCACCCTCGGAATGGCCCAGAATGCCGGTGCGCTGGGCATCCACGCCAGGATGGTCGGTGAGGAAACGGAACACCGCCGTGGCATCGCCAACAAAATTCTCCCAGCGGAAGAAATCGGCATAGGCGGCGGCATCGGTAGGCAGGCTGGCATTATTGGCATGCATGCCGCGCTTGTCGTAGCGCAGGGTGGCGATACCTTGCGCGGCGAGATGTTCGGCAATCTGGCGCAGCAGGTCGGTGCGTAATTGCGGCGGCTGGTTGCCGTCGCGGTCGGTCGGGCCGCTGCCCTGGATCAGCAGCAGCGCCGGCCAGCCTTTTTCCGGCGGCTGCTGGCCGCTGGGCAATACCAGGGTCACCGCCAGCGGCGTGTTGCCGGCGCCCTGGGCGATGCCCTGATTCACACTGGCGGTTTCCGCCTTGGCAGTGATCGGCCCCAGCATGGCGATGGCAAGGGCGGCTGAGCCCAGCAGCAGGGCAGAGAGGCGGCGGCGGGATAGGGGCATCATCTTCATGGTGTCACACACTATTATCTTACCGGCTGCGGGCCAACCTGCCAGTTAAGCTGCGGTTCGCTGGCTTGCGGCAGGGGAGTTTGCGTCGGTGGTGTCGGCAGGGGCTGGTTTGCGGGCTGTGGCGCATTGCCGCCGCCGAACTGGCTGACGATCCGGTCCCACAGCGAGGGCAGGTTGAGGGCTGGGGCAGCCGGGCGTTCCGGCAATGGGCGCGGCTGGCTGCCCTTCACGGCTTCCTGCATGAAGGCACGCCAGATCTGTGCCGGCATGCCGCCGCCGGAAACCTTGTTCATCGGCGCGTTGTTGTCGTTGCCCACCCACACGCCGGCGATGATATCGGGCGTGTAGCCGATGAACCAGGCATCGCGGTAATCCGAGGTGGTGCCGGTCTTGCCCGCCGCCGGGCGGCCGATGCGGGCGGCGCGGCCGGTGCCGTGATCGATCACGCCTTGCAGCAACTGATTGAGCTCGGCCAGCGGCTCGGGGTCGATCATATGCGCCATCACACTCTGACCATCGCGCCGGAACAGGATGTTGCCTTGCCCGTCGCGCACTTCCAGCACACCATAGGCCAGCACGGTATAGCCACCATTGGCGAAGGCGGCATAGGCATTGGTCAGTTCCAGCAGCCCGGTCTCGAAGGCGCCCAGCGCAAGCGAGGGATGCGGCTTCAATTCGCTGACAATGCCCAGCCGCCGCGCTGTGTCGATCACGCGCTGGCGGCCGACACGTTCCGATATCTGCACCGCCACGGTGTTGGTGGAGCGCGCCGCCGCTTCGGCAAAACTGGTATTGCCGGCATATTTGCCGTCATAATTGCGCGGCGTCCATTTATCCACGGTGATCGGGCCATCCACAAAACCGTCCTCGGGATGGATGCCGTTTTCCAGCGCGGTCAGGAACAGGATCGGCTTGAAGGCGCTGCCCGGCTGGCGCCGTGCCTGGGTGGCGCGGTTAAAGCTGCTATCCAGATAATCCCGGCCGCCGACCATGGCGCGCACGGCGCCATCGGGTGATAGCGCCACCAGGGCGGCCTGTTCCACATCCAGCTTTTCACCGTCGCGCGCCAGGGCCGCTTCGGCGGCGCGTTCGGCGGCCTGCTGCATGCGCGCATCCAGGCTGGTCCACACTACAAGATCGGCATAATTGCGCCCGACCAGTTGATAGACTTCCTCCACCACCCAATCGGCGAAATAGCGCGCATTCGGCATCGGCAGCCGCGAGCGCGCCAATTGCGCCGGCTTGGCCAGCGCCGCCTTGGCAGCGGCGGCATCCAGCTTGCCGGCGGCCACCATGTTATCCAGTACCTGGGCGGCGCGGCTTTGCGCTGACTTGATGTTGCCGGTGGGCGCCAGCCGCGACGGGGCTTTCAACAGCCCCACCAGCATGGCGCTCTCGGCTATGCTGAGCTGGGTTGCCGGCTTGTCGAAGTAGCGTTGCGCGGCAGCTTCCACGCCATGCGCGCCGGCACCGAAATAGACCCGGTTGAGATACATCTCCAGAATTTGATTCTTGGTGAAATTCCGTTCCAGCCAGAAAGCCAGCAGCAATTCCTGCGCCTTGCGCTTCATGGTGCGGCTCTGGTCCAGGAACACGTTCTTGGCCAGCTGCTGGGTCAGGGTTGAGCCGCCCTGCACTACGCGGCCGGCGCGCAGATTGATCCAGGTGGCGCGCGCCAGGCCAATCGGATCAATACCGAAATGGCTGTAAAAACGACGATCCTCGGTGGCGATCAGCGCATCCGGCAGATGTTTGGGCAATTCCGCCAGGTTGCGGTGTTCGCCATAAAGATCGCCGAAAGTGGCCAGCATGCTGCCATCGGCAGCGCGCAGCGACATCGAGTTGCGCCGCTCAACCACATAAAGCTCGTTGAAATCCGGCAGGTCATAGGCGAAATAGGCCAGCAGGCCGCCCAGCATGATCAGGCCCCAGATGCCGAGCAGCACCAGCCCGGCCAGCAGGCGGCGCAACAGGCCGCCCCGGTTTGGCGCTTTGGCGCCGGTTTTCTTTTTTCTGGTTTTCTGGCCGGTGGGTTTTTCAGACTTGGTCGGCATGTCCAGGCTTATACGGGTATTCGGGCGGGCTGCACAGGTTGCCGCCCTGAATGGCCCTGGAATGTGTCGGCTTTAGGGCGAATCGGGCGGCAAGTCGCTTGACCCCGGGCGGATATTACGTATGTTATATAATAACATTCAGGCAATCCTCCATGTCAGACCACCATCATCACGGCCACGATCACTCGCGCCCTGCTCATGCTCATGCCCATGACCACGCGCAGGCTGTTGGCCTGCCGGTAATGGTCCTGGTGGCTGGGCTGGGCAACCGCTTGCTGGCTTTGCTGCCGCTGCTGGCCGGGCTGTGGGCGCTGATCGCCTGGGCCATCCTCAGCGAAACATGAGGCCGCGATGACCCGGGATATTGCCTGCCGCGATGTCACCATCGCCTATGACCGCCATCCGGCGGTGCATCACCTGACGGGTTCCTTCAAGGCCGGGTCGCTCACCGCCGTGGTGGGGCCGAATGGCGCCGGCAAAAGCAGCCTGCTCAAGGCCATTGCCGGCATGCTGCCGCTGGCCGAGGGCAGCATCGAGCGCGGCGGCCTGCGCCAGAATGCCATTGCCTATCTGCCGCAGCAGGCTAGCCTGGATCGCGGCTTCCCGATTTCGGTGCTGGAACTGGTTTTGCTGGGCCATTGGCAGCGCGCCGGTGCCTTTGGCCGCATCGGCAAACGGGATATCGCCAATGCGCGCGAGGCGCTGGCGGCGGTTGGCCTGGAAGGTTTTGAACAGCGCAGCCTTGGCACACTTTCCGGCGGCCAGGCACAGCGGGCGCTATTTGCCCGCGTGCTGGTGCAGGATGCCCAGCTGATCCTGCTCGATGAACCGTTTAATGCCCTGGATGCGCGCACGGTGAATGATCTGGTGCTGCTGTTGCAGCGCTGGCATGGCGAAGCGCGCACTGTGGTGGCGGTGCTGCATGATGTGGAACTGGTGCGCAGCCGCTTCCCTGATGTGCTGTTCCTGGCGCGCGAGCCGGTGGCTTGGGGCCGCACCGAGGATGTGCTGACCGCCGAAAACCAGTTGCGCGCCCGCCGCATGGCCGAATCCTGGCCCGAACATGCCGCGATCTGCCATACCGGCAAGGCAGCCTGAGCAGATCATGCTGTTTGAGTTTTTCATCGCGCCGTTTGCCGAATTCGCGTTCATGAAGCGGGCTTTGGTGGCCTGCCTGGCCTTGGCACTCGGCTCGGCGCCCATCGGCGTGATCCTGATGCTGCGGCGCATGAGCCTGTTTGGCGAAGCGATGAGCCATGCCATCCTGCCCGGCGCGGCGGTTGGCTTCATGATTGCCGGTTTCTCGCTGCCGGCAATTTCCATCGGCGGTGTGATTGCCGGCTTTGTGGTGGTGCTGGCGGCCGGCGCCGCCACCCGTGCTACCGATGGGCGCGAGGATGCCTCGGTGGCTGCCTTTTACCTGATCGCGCTGGCGCTGGGCGTGACGCTGATTTCCACGCGCGGTTCCAGCGTGGATGTGATGCATATCCTGTTCGGCACCGTGCTGGCGGTGGATGAGGCAGCGTTGCTGCTGCTTGGCGCGGTCAGCAGTGTCAGCCTGCTGTTGCTGGCGGCGTTGTATCGGCCGCTGCTGCTGGATGGTTTTGATCCGGAATTTCTGCGCAGCCTGCGCGGCCCGGGTGGCGGCGCGGTGTATCACCTGATTTTCCTTGGCCTGGTGGTGGTCAATCTGGTGGCAGCTTTCCAGGCCATGGGCAGCCTGATGGCGGTGGGGCTGATGATGCTGCCGGCCGTGGCGGTGCGCTTCTGGGCGCGCTCATTGCCCGGCATGATGATCGGCGCCGCGGCGATTGCCGCTGTGGCGGGCTATGCCGGGCTGCTGCTGTCATTCCACGCCAACCTGCCCTCGGGGCCGGCCATCGTGCTGGCCTGTGGCGTTATCTATCTGGTGTCTCTGCTGTTTGGCCGTGTTCAGGGCCTGGCCCTGCGGCTGTTCCGCGCGCCACATCTGGAGGCCTGACCATGCGTATTCTGCTGCTTGCCCTGCTGCTCGCTTTTGCCGCCCTGCCGGCCCAGGCGCAGGAAAAGCTCAAAGTGATTGCCAGTTTCTCGATCCTGGCCGATATCGTGCAGCAGATTGGCGGCGAGCGGGTAACTGTAGCCACCCTGGTGCCGGCCGGTGGCGATGGCCATGTCTACCAGCCCAGCCCGGCCGATGCGCGCGCCGTGGCCGGCGCCGCTATTCTGGTATCGAACGGCCTGAATTTTGAAACCTGGCTGGATCGTCTGGTGGCGGCTTCCGGCTTCAAGGGGCCACGCATTGTCGCCAGCCAGGGCATCAAGCCGCGCCGGCTGGATGGGCATGAGCACAGCCACAATCATGGTCACAGCCATGGCAAGGCCGGCGCCCAGGATGATCCGCATGTCTGGCATGATCTGCAACGTATGCAGGCCTATGTGAACACCATCGCTGCCGGCCTGGCGGCGGCCGATCCGGCCCATGCCGAGGGGTATCGCCAGCGCGGCGCCGCCTATGCCGCCGAACTGAAAAGCCTGGATGCCTGGGCGGCGCTGCAATTTGACAGCCTGCCGCGCGCCCATCGCAAGGCGATCACCCAGCATGATGCTTTCGGCTACCTGGCGGATCGTTACCTGATCGACTTCATGGCGCCGCAGGGCATGAATACCGAATCCGAAGCCTCTGCCGAAGCCGTGGCGAAGCTGATCCGCCAGATCAAACGCCAGCGCGTGCAGGCATTGTTCTTCGAGAATGTGGTCAACCCGCGCCTGATCGAGCAAATCGCCAAGGAAGCCAAGGTGACGGTGGGCGGCCGGCTTTATTCCGATGCCCTCGGCGCCCCCGGTTCGGAAGCCGATAGTTTCATCAAGCTCTATCGGGTGAATGTGGAGCGCCTGGTGGCTGCCATGCGGCGCGAAAGCTGAAATTTCCCGCACTGGTTCGGATTGCGGCTCTGCGCTAACCTCAGATAGAGGCTGGTGTGGGGGCTGGGGTTGAGCGACGGGTCTAAACCGGAAAATGAAGCGGCGCCAAGCGTGGCCTTGCGCCCGGCTTTGGGCATTGGAAAGCTGATATTTGGCGGCTTTCTGGCGCTGGTTGGGGTGATCCTGATCTCCAACGGCATCGGGCTTGCCACCATGCGCGAAATTGAGCGCAAGGCGCTGGCTTTTGCCGATCAGGCGGCCCTGGCGGGTCTGGCCGCCGATGTGGAGCGTAACACTGCCGAATTGCGCCTGGCGATCTTTGCCTATGCCACCGGCCGGCGCAGTGAGCAGCGGATCGAGGTGGCGGAACGTACCGCACAATTGACCCGCGCCGTGGCCGAGGCGGAAGGCCGCTTCGGCGCCACCCGGGCCGCCGGCTGGCTCAAGGATATGCGGCGCGAACTCAGTGGTTTTGTTGACCAATTCAATTTCCTGGTCCAGGTGCAGGAGCGTCGCGAACAGGCGCGCCGCGAGTGGATAGCGAAGCTGGACCATGTGCTGGTGGTGCTGGATGATCTGGGTGGGCAGGCGCTGGCGGAAGGCGACCTGGCGGCGGCACGCAAGGCCGGCGAAATCCGCCAGCGTATGATCCAGGCCCAGGCCCGCGCCTTGGAAATCCTGCTCACCGGCACGCGCGCGCCTTTGCTGGAAACCCACCAGCAGCTCAACCTGCTGCGCCAGGATCTGCCCGACCTGGAAGAAACCCTGCGCAATGAAGCCGCAAGGCGGATCGTGCAGGAATTGCTGGCCGAGCATGGCGATGTGGAAAGCCGCTTCGGCGAATTGATTGAACTGGATGACGAGCTGCTGCGCCTTGGCGGTTATCTGGCCGAGCGTGGCCGAGGCATCGGCAGTCTGGCCGGCGATCTGCGCCAGCAGGCCGCCAGCGCCGAGCAGCGGCTGGCCGGCGGCCTGCTGGCCGATCTGCATAGCGGCGCGGTGTTTTCACTGATCGTTGGCGCCTTCTGCCTGTTGCTGGGTATTGCCTGCGCCTTGCTGGTGGTGCGCCGCACAGTGCGGCCGCTGGCGGCGATGACGGCGGCGATGCGCGCCCTGGCAGCCGGACGGCTCGATACGGCAATTCCGCATCTGGCCGAGGGCAACGAAATCGGCCAGATGGCGCGCGCCACCGATGTGTTCAAGGCGGCCTTGCTGGATGTGTCGGCAGCGCGGCAGCGCAGCGAAGCCGCTCTGGCCGAATTGCGCCAGGCACAGCAGGCGCTGGCCGATAAGTCGCAGGTGATTGATACCGCGCTGGAAGCGATGGGCCAGGGCCTGGTGATCTTTGATCCGCAGCGCCGCGTGGTGGTGGCCAATGCCCGCTTCAGCCAACTTATGGGACTGCCGCCGGGGCGGCCGGAAATTGGCGAAAGCGCTGAAAGCCTGCTGGATTATCAGGCGGCGCGGCGTTTCAGTGATCCCAAAGGCGTGCGGCACTATCTGCGCCAGGCGGTTGGCCTGCTGGTGGATGGCAAGCCGCATGAGGGCGAAATCCTGCGTGCCGATGGCACCATCCTGCGCACCGAGGCGTTTCCGCGCCCCGATGGCGGCTCGGTCTGCATCGTCAGCGACATCACCGAGGCACGGCAGAATGCCGCCTTGCTGGAGGAAAGCCGTCGTCTCCTGCAAAGTGTGCTGGATGAAGTGCCGATAGCCATCCATGTCAAGGACCGCCAGCATAACTACACTCTGGTGAACCGCCATTTCACCGAGGTGGTGGGGCGTCCGGCCGGCGAATTGCTCGGTCAAAAGGCTGCGGATGTGGTGGGGCCGCATGGCCCGGGCAATGTGGCGGCGCTGGATGCGCGGGTCTTTGCCACCGGGCGGCCAACCGGCTTTGTTGAAACCAGTTTCCCGGATGCTTCGGGGCGCGAGCGCGCCTGGATCATCAACAAGGTGCCGATGCGCAACGTCGCCGGCGCGGTGAACCAGATTCTGACCGTGGTATTCGATATCACCGACCAGAAACGGGCGCAGCGCGAAATCGAGCAGGCCCGCCGCACATTGCAAACCGTGCTGGATGAATTGCCGGTGGCGGTCAGCCTGAAGGATGAGCAACTGCGCTTTGTGCTGGTGAACCGCCAGTTTGCCGGCTTTGCCGGCCAGAGTCCGGAACGCATGATCGGCAAGCGGATGGAGGAAATCGCGGCCCATGTGCCGCAGGGCGAGGCGATTGCTGATCGTACGCTGGAGCAGGACCGGCAATTGCTGGTGCATGGCGTGGCCACCGGTTTTGTGGATATGGAGCGCCATTGGGAAGCCACCGGCGAGACGCAATATCTGCTCTACAACAAGCTGCCCTTGCGCGGCGAGGATGGCCGCATCTCGCAGATTCTGACCGTGACTTTGGATGTGACGCGGCAGAAGCTGGCCGAACGCGCCACCGAGGAAAGTCGCCGCCTGCTGCGGGCGGTGCTGGATGGCCTGCCGGTGATCGTCAGTGTGAAAGACCGCGACCTGCGCTACCGGCTGGTGAACCGCTATTTCAGCGAGATCAATGGCGTCAGCGCCGAGCGTGCGCTGGGCCAAAGCGCCGAACATCTGTTCCAGGCATTGCCGAGCAAACTGGCCACGGCGCAGGACCAGGCGGTGATCCAAAGCGGCACCGAGACCGGTTTCTTCGAGCAGAGTTTCCCCGATGCCGCAGGCCGCATGCGCGATTGGCAGACCAGCAAACTACCTTTGCTGGGAGGGGATGGCGCTGTCGAGGGCGTGTTGTCGCTGTCCTATGATGTCACCGAGCGCAAGCAGGCCGAGCGGCTGATCGAACTGAGCCGCCGCACCTTGCAAACCGTCATGGATGCGTTGCCGGTGGCAATCCATCTCAAGGGGCTGGATCTGCGTTATCTGCTGGTGAACCGCTATTTCGCCGATGAATTGGTGGGCTTGCCGCAGGAACAGATGCTGGGCCGGCAGGCGCATGAAGTGTTTGGTGAACGCGGCCCAGGCTTCAGCCATGATTACGAGCAGCAGGTGCTGGCTTCCGGGCGCGAAACCGGCTTTGTCGAAGTGCGCCATGCCGATGCCCAGGGTCGCATGCGGGTATGGCTGTATAACAAACTGCCGATCCGCGACCGTGACGACACGATACGCCAGATTCTTACCGTGGCGCTGGATATTTCCGAGCTGACCGCAGCCAAGGAAGCGGCGGAGCAGGCGGCGCGGGCCAAGGCGGAATTCCTGGCGGTGATGAGCCATGAAATCCGCACGCCGATGAATGGCGTGCTGGGCATGACCCGGCTGCTTTTGCGCAGCGGCTTGAGTGATGAGCAGCGCAGCCAGGTTGAAACCGTGCTGGCTTCCGGCCGCGCCCTGCTTGCCATCCTGGATAACATCCTGGATTTCTCCAAGCTGGAGGCTGGCCGGGTTGATGTTGAGCGGATCGACTTCTCGCTGGAGGAGCTTTGCAGTTCCGTGTTGTCGATGCTGGCGCCGCGTGCCGGTGAAAAGCCGGCGCTGCGGCTGCTGGCTAAAATCGATCCGGCGCTGGCGCCCTGGCATCGTGGTGATCCCACCCGGCTGCGCCAGATTCTGCTCAATCTGGTGGGCAATGCGCTGAAATTCACCGAGGCCGGCTCGGTGGTGCTGGCTTTGCGCCGGCTGGCCGGCGACGGCATGCAGGAGCGCGTGCGGCTGGAAGTGCGCGATACCGGCATCGGCATAGCGCCGGAGCAGCGCGAACGGCTGTTTGCCGCCTTCAGCCAGGCGGATTCCTCGATCACCCGGCGTTATGGCGGCACCGGGCTTGGCCTCAGCATTTCCAAGAAGCTGGTGGAATTGCTCGGTGGCCAGATCGACGTGGCCAGCGCACCCGGCTCAGGTTCCACCTTCTGGTTTGATCTTGATCTGCCGCTGGGTAACGCGCCGCTGCCAGAGGCCGCCGATGCGGCCTGCATCTTGCCGCCGCAGCGCCTGCTGCTGGTGGAGGATAATCTGGTTAACCAGCGCATTGCCGCCACGTTGCTGCGCCAGGATGGCCATCAGGTGATGGTGGCGAATGATGGCTTTGAAGCCATAACGATGGCGCGCAGCCAGCCGTTTGACGCCATCCTGATGGATATGCAGATGCCGGGAATGGACGGTTTGGAAGCAACCCGGCGGCTGCGGGCGCTGGGCCGGGAACGCGGCGGCCGGCTGGCGTTATTGCCGATCATCGCCATGACCGCCAATACCCAGCCCGAGGATATTGAAGCCTGCCGCGCCGCCGGCATGAACGACCATCTTGGCAAACCATTCGAGCCGCAGGCGCTGTATCGCCTGCTGGCGCGGCATCTTGGCCTGGAAGCTGCCACAGCGGCGCCGCCGGCTGCCGAGCTTATTGAGCCGACGCGGCTGCAACGGCTGGAAAACCGCATGGGGCTGGCCGAGACGGCGGCTTTGCTGCGCGATTTCCTGGCCGATTTCACGGCTCAGTTCGAGGCGGCGCGGCAAGTAGGGCAGGGCGCCGCCCTGGCAGCCTTTGCCCATACCCTGAAAGGCTCGGCGGCTACATTGGGGCTGAATGGATTGGCCGAGGCTGCTGCGCTGCTGGATCAGGCCTGCCGGGGCAATGCTGCGCTGGAAGCGCCTTTGGCCGGGGTGGATCAGGCCATGGCGGCAGTGGCTGCCGAATTGGCGGCGCGTTATGGCTCGGCGGTTTGAAGCAGACGCGGAACCGGCTGCCGTCGCGCTTGCAAGGCGCGGGTCCCCGGAGGAGTGGGACGCAACGGCAGCCGGACTGCTAATAAAGGGCTACTGCAAATTACAGCGCGTCGTCGTCAGTTTCGCCGGTGCGGATGCGCAGGGCCTTTTCCAGGTCGAGCACAAAAATCTTGCCGTCGCCGATCTGGCCGGTCTTGGCGGCCGACTGGATCGCCTCCACCACCCGGTCGGCCAGGGCCGACTTGACCGCTACTTCGATCTTTACCTTGGGCAGGAAGCTGACGGCATATTCGGCGCCGCGGTAAATCTCGGTATGGCCCTTCTGCCGACCGAAGCCTTTGACCTCGGTGACGGTGAGGCCTTCGACACCAAGGCTGGTAAGCGCCTCGCGCACCTCGTCGAGCTTGAATGGCTTGATGACAGCCGTGACCAGTTTCATGTCTCGCACTCCTCAACGTTTTTCGCCGGCCCGCCCCGGCTGCCGGGAAGGGCAGAAAACGGGCTCGGGCGTTTTTCGCTCCGCATTCCCTTCAAGAACCGTGCCGCGACGGGCCGGAAGTTGCAAGCCCGAGTCGTAGCGCCTTATTGGGTTGCTTTGTGGGGCAAGTGTGAGGCAGAAGCCGGCAGCTCGTTACCGGACTGCCGACAAACTGGCCTCTATGCTTAAAAAATAGACGTTTTCATTGTCGATCAGCCGCCGGCCATCAGGCGGTTGGCAGCCGAGGTGACCGCCTTGAGCGAGGCGGCGACAATATTGCGGTCGCAGCCAACCCCGAACAGGGTGGAGCCATCCGGCCGCTTCAATTCCACAAAGGCGGCGGCCTCGGTGGAACTGCCCTTGCCGATAGCATGCTCCCGGTAGTCGATCAGGTTCAGCACCAGGCCGGCATGGCGGCCGAGCGCGTCGATATAGGCATCAATCGGCCCGGTGCCGCCGCCTTCCAGGGTCACCGTCTCGCCATTCACCAGCACTTCGGCGGTGAGGTTGCGGTGGTCAGACGCATGGGCATCAGGCAGGGTGCGGTGGTTCTTGAAACGATAGGCTGCCTCGGGCTGGCTGAGATATTCCGCCTCGAAGCTGTTCCAGATCAGTTCCGGCGAGATTTCCTTGCCGGTGGCATCGGCGATTTTCTGGATCACCTGGCTGAATTCGATTTGCAGCCGGCGCGGCAATTCGATGCCGTAATCCTGCTCCATCACATAGGCCACGCCGCCCTTGCCGGACTGGCTATTGATGCGGATCACCGGTTCATAGGCGCGGCCAACATCGGCCGGGTCGATCGGCAGATAAGGCACTTCCCAGATACTGTCATTACGCTGGCCTTGCGCCGCCATGCCCTTTTTGATCGCATCCTGGTGCGAGCCGGAAAAGGCGGTGAAGGCCAGTTCGCCCACATAAGGATGACGCGGATGCACCGGCAGCTGATTGCAGTATTCCGCCGTGCGCGCCACCGTGGTGATGTCGCTGAAATCCAGCGTCGGGTCTACCCCTTGGGTGAACAGGTTCATCGCCAGGGTGACCACATCCACATTGCCGGTGCGTTCGCCATTGCCGAACAAGGTGCCTTCCACGCGATCGGCGCCGGCCATCACACCCAGTTCGGCGGCGGCCACGCCGGTGCCGCGATCATTATGCGGATGCAGGCTGAGGATGATGCTGTCGCGGTTTTTCACCTTGCGCAGGAAATACTCGATCTGGTCGGCATAGATATTCGGCGTGCTCATCTCCACCGTGGCCGGCAGGTTGAGGATCATCCGCTTCTGCGGCGTGGGCTGGAACACGTCCATCACCGCCTCGCAGATTTCCACGGCATAATCGATCTCGGTGCCGGTGAAGCTTTCCGGCGAATACTGGAAAACCCAGTCGGTTTCCGGCGCCGCATCGGCCAGGCGCTTCACCACCTTGGCGCCCTCCACCGCAATCTGGGTGATGCCGGCCTGATCCAGGCCAAACACCACGCGGCGCTGCAAGGTGGAGGTGGAATTATAGAGATGCACGATGGCTCGATGCACACCCTTCAGGCTCTCGAAGGTGCGAGTGATCAATTCCTCACGCGCCTGGGTCAGCACCTGGATGGTGACGTCGTCGGGGATGTGGCCGCCTTCGATCAGCTCGCGGACGAAGTCGAAGTCGGTCTGCGAGGCGGACGGGAAGCCCACTTCGATTTCTTTCAGGCCCACTGCGACCAAGCACTTGAAGAAGCGCATCTTCTTCTCGGCATCCATCGGCTCGATCAGCGACTGGTTACCGTCACGCAGGTCGGTCGACAGCCAGATCGGCGCCTTATCGATGATCTTGTCCGGCCAGGTGCGATCCGGAATCTGGATCTGGGTGAACGGACGGTATTTCTTCGATGGGTCTTTGAGCATGGTCATGAGAGGGTCCTGCGAAATGGGAGTCGAACACGAGGCCGGGCGGCCATGAAAGCGGGTTTCAGGCGGGGCTTCGCAGTCGCGGGCTGACCAGTCGCAGGCATGCGAGCTGGCGGACGAGAAAGATGTTTTTCATGTGGGCACCCTATCCATAGCAGCTGGATATGGCAATGCTTGCTTAAAAAACGCCGATTTATTGCTGAATAGCGTTTTCTGGCGGATTTTATTGCTTTGAAAGGTATGTTTTCGGCGAATCGTGTTTGAGGGAGCGTGCAGGTGCTCGCTCCCTGCACCGCTTATAGTCAGCCTTCAATCGGCGTAGTCATATGCGCCACCTTTTTCAAGGGCTCGGCGATAAGCCGGCCTGGCATGAATGCGTTGCAGAAAATCGCTGAGACGCGGGTGGTTGCTTAGCACTCCACGGGCGGCAGCTGCTTCAAGCGGGAAACTGAGCTGAATATCGGCAGCGCTGAAGGCATCACCGGCAAACCAGTCGTGCTCGCTCAGTTGGCTCTCCAGGTAGTCGAAATGCAGCTTCAGCTGCGGCGAGATGAACGCCTGACTGACCTTGTTCGCGATGCCTCTGGCGATGGGTTTGATGAAGAACGGCATTGGCGCGCTGCGCAGCTTGTCGAAGACCAGCTTGAGCAACAGTGGTGGCATCGCCGAGCCTTCGGCGTAATGCAGCCAGTAGCGGCAGCGCAGGCGTTCCGGGCTGCCGGCGGCAGGCAGCAACCAATCGCCATAGCGCTCGGCCAGGTATTCGATGATGGCGCCCGATTCGGCCAGGGTCAGCTCGCCATCGGTGATCAGCGGCGATTTGCCCAGAGGATGCACCTGGCGCAGCTCGGCAGGGGCGAGCATGGTCTGCGGGTCGCGCTGGTAGCGCTTGATCTGGTAGTCGATACCAATCTCTTCGAGCATCCAGAGAATGCGCTGCGAGCGCGAGTTGTTCAGGTGATGCAGGGTAATCATGGCAAGCTCCGACCGATTTTGGGACAAAGGCTCTGTAACACGTCGTTCAGGGACGCACCACTAGCGTTTCATTGAGCCGCCCCGTGCTGTTCGACGATGGCTGGCCGCAGTTCGCGCATGTCCGCACCGCTCGGATGCTGGAACACGCGCAGGCCGAACTCGGGGAGGATGGCCAGCAGGTGGTCGAAGATGTCCGACTGGATGCCTTCGTAGGCATTCCAGGCGATGGTGTTGGTGAAGCAGTAGATTTCCAGCGGCAGGCCGTCGGCAGTCGGGCTGAGCTGACGCACCAGCAGGGTCATGTTCTGGTGGATGTTCGGGTTGTGCCGCAAGTAGTGCTCGACGTACGCGCGGAAGCTGCCGATGTTGGTGATGCGCCGGGTGTTCACCGCTTCCTTGCCGTGCTCGGCCAGCTTGGTGTTCCAGTCCTGCAGTTCCTGGTCCTTGCGGTCGAGGTACTCATCCAGAAGCATGAAGCGGCGCAGCCGTGCGATCTCCTCGTCGCTGAGGAAATGTACGCTGGTCTGATCCAGAAACAGCGCACGTTTGATNNCTGGGTCAGCACCTGGATGGTGACATCCTCAGGGATCAGCTTCTGTTCGATCAATTCACGCACGAAATCAAAATCGGTCTGCGAGGCGGCCGGGAAGCCAACCTCGATCTCCTTGAAGCCGAGCTGCACCAGGGTGTCGAACATGCGGCGCTTGCGCTCGGGGCCCATCGGCTCGATCAGCGCCTGGTTGCCGTCGCGCAGGTCAACACTGCACCAGGTCGGCGCCTTGGTGATGGTCTTGCTCGGCCAGGTGCGGTCGGGCAGGTTGATCGGCTGGAACGGGCGATATTTGTGGAACGGCATGGTTTTGGCGGTGCTCATCTGGCACTCCTGCGGCAATAAGGTCGGATAGCTGGAAGGATTGAGGGCCGTGCTACGGCCGCCGAGAGGCCCGGATCAGGCTCAGCGGCCGCCAATAAGTCGTAGTGCGCCCGGCAATTGGCTGTGGACGGCAAAATGGCTGCGGACGGCAAAATGGCGGCTGATGGCAATATTGAACATGGAAGACGACCGGCGATGATAGGGAGAATGGGGGACTTGAACGCGAAGCTGCTGCTGCCCGACCCTGCTTACAGGATCGGGTTGATAAGGAGGAGCTGCGTTAGTCGCCGGTCGCGGGTCATGATGCAGGCAGTCTGCCGCTTTGCTAGGCGGTCGTCAAGCGGCTTGGAGCATACCTGAACGCTACGTCAGGTCGGGCATTGCCACTCCTCAGGGCAACAGCTAATGTCCGCCCGATCCACTCATACACAGTGAGGAACAGGGAGACATGGGCAAAGTTTACCCCAATGCGCATGCGGCGCTGGAAGGCCTGCTGCGCGACGACATGATGGTGATGTGTGGCGGCTTCGGCCTCTGCGGCATCCCCGAGAAGCTTTTGCTGGCGCTGCGCGATAGCGGCGTGACCGGCATCACCGGTGTTTCCAACAATGCCGGCGTGGATGGCTTTGGCCTCGGCCTGCTGCTGGAAACCCGCCAGGTGAAAAAGATGATCTCGTCCTATGTCGGCGAGAACAAGATTTTCGCCAAGCAGTATCTGGCCGGCGAGCTGGAGCTGGAATTCAACCCGCAGGGCACGCTGGCCGAGCGCATCCGCGCCGGCGGCGCCGGCATTCCGGCCTTCTTCACCAAGACCGGCGTTGGCACGCTGATCGCCGAAGGCAAGGAAGAGCGCGTGTTCAATGGCGAGCGCTACATCATGGAAACCGGCCTGGTGGCCGATCTTTCGCTGGTGAAGGCGTGGAAGGCGGATACCGAGGGCAACCTGATCTACCGAAAGACCTCGCGCAACTTCAACCCGATGATGGCCACGGCCGGCCGCGTCACGGTGGCCGAGGTTGAAGAGATCGTTGAGCCGGGCTCGCTCGACCCCGACCATATCCATACCCCCGGCATCTATGTGCAGCGGCTGATCTGCGGCGCGCCCTATGAAAAGCGCATCGAGAACCGCACCACCCGCAAGCGCCCGGCCTGAGGAGAGCAGAACCATGGCATGGACCCGCGATGAAATGGCCGCCCGCGCAGCGCAAGAGCTGAAGGACGGCTACTACGTTAATCTCGGCATCGGCATCCCGACGCTGGTTTCCAACTACATCCCCGAAGGCATGCATGTGGTGCTGCAATCGGAGAATGGCATGCTGGGCATGGGGCCTTTCCCTTATGAGGGTGAGGAAGACCCCGACCTGGTGAATGCCGGCAAGCAGACCATCACCGAACTGCCCTATTCGAGCTATTTTTCCTCGGCTGACAGCTTCGCCATGATCCGCGGCGGCCATATCGATCTCTCGATTCTGGGCGCCATGCAGGTGGCCGAGAATGGCGATCTGGCCAACTGGATGATTCCGGGCAAGATGGTGAAGGGCATGGGCGGCGCCATGGATCTGGTGGCCGGTGTCAAGCGCGTGGTGGTGGTGATGGAGCATGCCGCCAAGGATGGCGAGAAGAAGCTGCTGCATCGTTGCAACCTGCCGCTCACCGGCGCCGGTGTGGTGGATCTGGTGGTGACCGATCTGGCGGTGTTCGAGGTGGATCGCAAGGGCAGCGGCATGACCCTGATCGAGCGCGCCCCCGGCGTCTCGCTGGAGGAAATCGCCGCCAAGACCGAAGCCAGCTACAAGATCGCTGACAGCGCCAAGTAATCCAGACTTTTTGGAAACGCCCCGGCGGGAAACTGCCGGGGCGTTTTTTTTATGCCGGATCGGTTTCCCTTGGCGCCGCTTCGGGGAAGGCATGCGGCGGCACGCAGAGCCAGTCTTCCGCCGCCGCCAGGCCACGTTCGCCGGCTTCCTGCGCCAGCCAGGCGGCAACGGCTGCCGCCACTACCGGCGCTGCCGCCTTGGCGACAAAGGGCGCACCCAGGGCGCCAAGCGCCAGTTTTGAGCCGCCGGCCGCCAGGGTGGCGGCCATGCCGCTGCCGGCGCCGGTCATCGCCTCGCGGCTGGCGGCTTTCACCGCCTGGGCCAGGCCCTGTTCGCCACGCGCATATTTATGGGCATTCAGCAAAGCGGCGATGCCGGCCGAGGTGGCGGCGCCGTTGAACAGGCCGTTTTGTGCCGCCTGGCCGAGTGAGGCGCCGGCCTGCATGGCAGCGTCTTTCAGATGGCCGCTCTGCTGCATGGCCAGCGTAGCCATCGCTACCGCTACATCGCCGGTGAAGCGCACCAGTTTCAGCCGGTTGCCCTGTTCGACATAGGCTTGCAGCCGGGCTGCCGAATTTGACAGATGCTGCGCCGATTGCCGCAGCTGCTGCTGCAACGCATTGGTGTTGAAGGGAAAATATCGCAAGGCCATGCCAAATAGATGGGGATTGCGGGCCTGGCTTCAAGATTGGCCGCAAACAAGCCGCTCCCGGGCCACATTTGGGCCACGATCAGGGCGCGCTATGGCCTCGGGCGGCAGTGCTGGGGGGTAGCACACCAGCCCGGTGCGAAACAAACTAAACAAGGATAACAACCATGAGCGCCCTTCAGACCCTTCCCCATGTTACCGAGCGAACCAACAGCAAGCCGCGTCGGCGCATTCTGCTGGCCTTGCTCGCCCTTGGCGTGGCCGTGCCGCTGGCCGCCTGCGCTGGCGGGCCGCAGGAAACCGTTTCCGGCACTATCACCACCCGCGAGCGCGTGGTGATGCCGCCGGATGCCGTGTTGGTGGTGCGTCTGCTGGATGCCACGCGCGGCGATATGGCGGCTTACACCATGGTCGAGCAGCGCCTGGTAGCCAATCCGCTGCCTTCGCGCTTCGAACTGCGCTACCGCTATGGCGATATCAGCCCAAGCGGCACCTATTATGTGCAGGCGCAGATTGAGCAGGGCGGCCGCGTACTCTATATCAACGACCAGAATTATTCGGTGCTGACGCGCAACTCGCCGTATCGCAATGTGCTGGTCAACCTGATTCCGGCCGCCGGCACCATGATGGTGCCGAGCAGCAGCATGGCCCCCGCCACCAGCACCACCACCACCACGGTGATCCAGACCACGCCGGCAGCTCCGGTGCCGCCAACCACCATCATCCTGCCGGGCGGCTCGGTGGTGACGCCGCGCTAAATCATCATAGTTGAAAGCTTTGTGAACAGGGCGATTCCGTTGAAAAACGGCATCGCCCTTGTCATATCCGGGGTTATATTGAAGGCCTGCCGAATGGAGTTGCCATCATGCCGCATTATCGCCGCCCGCTCATCGCCGCCAGCTTTGCCATCTGCCTCGCCGCTCTGCCGGTGCAGGCGCATCATGGCTGGGGGTCCTATGATGCCGCCACCCAGCTTACGCTGGATGGCGTGGCTGAAATGGTGAACCCGGATAACCCGCATGGCGAATTGCAGCTCAAAACCGCCGATAAAAGCTGGACCATAACCCTGTCGCCGCCCTCGCGCATGGCGGCACGCGGCAAGCCGATCAGCGAGATCAAGGTGGGTGATCGTCTGGTGGCGGTGGGTTATCCCAGCCGCAGCCGGCCCAATGAGATGCGCGCCGAGCGTATCACGCATAACGGCTTCACCGTCGAATTGCGCTGAGCCGCGCGGTTATGGGGGCGCATGAAGCAATCCGCCATCCCTGGCTGGTGGCGCTGGAACAATCCGGCCTCGGCGCCAGCATGCGCGAATCGCTGCTGCTCTATCCGCTGGTGGAAGTGCTGCATATCCTAGGATTCATCACGCTGTTTGCCGGTATCGCGGTGTTTGATCTGCGCGTGCTCGGCTTTGGCCGCAACCTGATGCCGGCGCATCTGGCGCGGCTCTGCATTCCGCTGGCCGGGGCCGGGCTTGGCCTCGCCATTGCCATGGGCCTGCTGCTGTTCAGCACCGAGGCGACCCATCTGGCCGCCAACCCAGCCTTTCAGTTCAAGCTCGGGCTGATCGGCCTTGGACTGCTGAATGTGGGGGTGTTTCACTTTGCCAAATGGGGCAAGGCGACAAGCTGGGGCGCCGTGCCGCCCTGGCCGGCGCGCGTCTCCGCCGTCCTGTCGCTGCTGGCCTGGACCGGGGCGGTGATCTGCGGCCGCCTTATTGCCTATCTCTGACCGCTGCCTATGTTAGCGGAGCAAGCATTCTCCCCAGCTACAGGAATTATCATGACCGATCTGTTTTCGCCGCTGCGCCTCGGCCGCTATGACTTGAAAAATCGTATTGCCATGGCGCCGTTGACCCGCAATCGCGCCGGCGCCGGCAATGTGCCGACCGAACTGATGGCCGAATATTATGGCCAGCGCGCCGAAGCCGGGCTGATCATCGCCGAGGCCACCCAGATTGTGCCGGAAGGCCAGGGTTATCAGGACACGCCCGGCATCCACTCGCCGGAACAGGTCGCCGGCTGGCGCAAGGTGACCGATGCGGTGCATGCCAAAGGCGGCCGCATCTTTTTGCAGCTCTGGCATGTTGGCCGGGTGAGCCATAATTCCTTGCAGCCGGGCGGCCAGGCGCCGGTGGCGCCCTCGGCGATCCGCGCCAAGACCAAGACCTTCGTTAATGGCGGCTTTGTTGATGTGTCGGAGCCGCGTGCGCTGGATACAGCCGAAATCCCGGCCATCATCGCGGCCTATGGCCGGGCAGCGGAGAATGCCATCGCCGCCGGGTTTGACGGCGTGGAGGCGCATGGCGCCAATGGCTATCTGCTCGACCAGTTCCTGCGCGATGGCAGCAACCACCGCAGCGACGAATATGGCGGCTCGATCCAGAACCGCGCCAAGGTGATGCTGGGGGCGATGCGCGCCATTGTTGATGCGGTGGGGCCGGATCGCAGCGCCATCCGCATTTCGCCGGTGACGCCGGCCAATGATGCCGCCGACAGCAACCCGCAGCCGGTTTTTGACTATGTGGTGGAAGAGCTGAACAAGCTGGCGCCGGCCTATATCCATGTGATTGAAGGCTCTACCGGTGCCGACCGCAATTTCGGCGCCGGCTTTGACTATCAGGCCCTGCGCAAGCGCTATAATGGCGTGTGGATCGTCAACAATGGCTACGATCTGGCCATGGCCCAGGCGGCATTGCAGGAGGGCAGCGCCGATATGATTGCCTTCGGCCGGCCGTTCATTTCCAATCCGGATCTGGTGCAGCGCCTGCGTCAGAATGCGCCGCTTAATGCGCTGGAGCGCGCCACGCTCTATGGCGGCGGTGCCAAGGGCTACACCGATTATCCGACCCTGGAGCAGGCGGCAGAGTAAACCGAAGCGGCAAATCAAAGGCCCGGGGCAAGCAATTGTCCCGGGCTTTTTTTATCAGGTGTTCAGCGGTTCCATATGCTGGGCAATATGGAATGCCTGGAGCCGGGCATAATCCACCGGCGCCACGGCGCCATAGGCGAAATGCGGCATCAGCGGCGCATTGCGGCTGACCGCTGCCTCAAAGGCATCAATACCGGCAAACAGCCTGGCAAAGGCGGCGGCCATGTCGCCGCTGGTCGGTATCGCCGGGGCGCCCGGGATCGGATCGGCCAGATCGTGGCTGAGCTGGCCGCGCCACAGGAAAACCTGCGCCGCCATTGGCCCGATGCTGGCGCGGAACCAGGCCGGCTTCAATTCAGGGAAGCCGCTCAGGCCATATTCCAGGCTCTGGGCGCAATGATGCAGCATCTGATGCAGGGTGACAGGCCCGGCCTGCCTGTTGCCGCCCTGCTGCCAGCCTGTCAAAGCCGCCCGCGCTTCGGCCAGTGAGGCAAAACGGATTGTGCCTGCGGCGTTGGCCGTGTTGCTGGCCAGCAGCCAGGGCAGGGTCAGGAAACCGGCAGTAAAGCCGCGTCGATTGATCATCGCGTTGCTCCTCAAGGGCAGGGGGCCTCGCGGAAGGAATATACCCGGTCGTCCGCCGTGGCGATATCCGGCTTGCCCGAAGCGGCTGCGCTACTCGGCATGCCGATCCATTCCGGCGCAATATGCATCTGGTAGATGAAGCAGGACGGTCGGCCATCGCGTTCGCGGGCGACATATTCCGCCTGTGCCACCAGGATGCGGCCGGGGCGGTAGACCCGGGTTTCGCCCTCGGCCACTTCCACGCTCCAGGTTTCATCGCTGCCATCTTCAAAACGCACAATGGCATCGCCTGGAATCGGCTGGATCGTGGTTTGCCCGCCCAGCACATGGCCGCTGGCCAGCACGGTGCCTTCGGGTAGCATGATGCTGGGCGCCGCACGCAGTGGCGGCGGCGGCGATGGCGGGCTTTGCGCCGGCAATTGGCTCGGCAGCAGGCCAAACAGAAACAGACCGGCCAGCAGCAGGGCCGGGCGGAAGCGGGGGAGGCTTTGCATGGCCGAGTCTATAGCACAGCCCGCCGGGCCAGACGATGCCCGCCGGGCATCTTGACCCCCACGCCGTGGAGACGGAAACTCCCCGGCGCAGAAAAAGCCAAACCAGGAGGAAGCCATGACCCTGACACTGATCGATGTGCCGCTCTCGCCCTTTGCGCAGAAGGTGAAACTTGCGCTGCGCGAGAAGAATATCCCGTTTGAAATCCGCAACACCAACCTGACCGAGGCCGATGGGGCGCGGCTGAAGGCCAATCCGCGCGGCGAAATCCCGGCCCTGCTGGATGGCGATGCGGCGGTGTGGGATTCCACCATCATCCTGGAATATATCGAGGAAAAATGGCCCGAGCCGGCCTTGTGGCCCAAGGATCCGCTGGCCCGCGCCCGTGCCCGCCAGATCGAGGAAATCTGCGACGGGCCGTTTGAGGCGGTGATCTTCTGCACCACCGAGGTGACCGCCTTCCGCCGCGCCGAGGGCGAATTGCAGGCCGCCATCCTGGGCGCCGCGAAGCAGACCATCCAGCAGCTTTTTGCCTATCTGGAAGAGCAGCTTGGCGATGCGCCGTATTTCAACGGTGCCAGCTTCGGCCGCGCAGATTGTGCGGTTTTCCCGCATGTGATGAATGCCAAGGCGCAGCGCACGCCGCCGGCCGAGGGCAGCAAGCTGGCCGCCTGGCTGGCCCGGGCGCTGGAACGGCCGAGCGTGCAGCAGACCCTGGCCGAAGCCAAGGCGGGCCTGGGTGAATTCAAGGCCATGGCGGAAGCCTATGGCAGCGCGCGGGCCAAGCGGCAATACCGCGATTTCCGCCTGGAATGGATGCTACAGGCCGGCGGCCTGCCGGTGATCCAGGATGGCCTGGCCAAGGGCAATATCCGCTTCGGCGGCCTGGTCTGAGGGCTGCTTATTCTGCCCTGGCCGAAGCCGCTTTGGCTTTGGTCAGGGCGGCCTGGGCGCGTTGCTGGTGCTCCGGCGTGATATGGCTCTGCACGGCTTTCACCGCCGCCAGCAAAACCGCCAGATCGTCGCCATAACCCAGCGCGCCAAACAGATCGGGGATGGCATCCAGCGGCAGGATGAAATAGCCGATGGCACCCAGCAGAATGGTTTTAGGCCATAGCGGGGTGTTGCGGTCGGTGGCGCAGAAATACGCCGCCAGCAGGGTGTCGGCCCAGGGAATATAGGTCAGGGCGGCCTTGAATTTGGCCCAGAAGCGGGCGGGCCCTGCGAGGGTGGGGTCAGGGTCTGTCATGGCCTCGATATGGGGATTTACCCGGCTATCGCCAAGGGCGCCGGGTTTCGGCTATAAGCCCGGCAGGTTTATGTAACGGTAGTGAACAATCAGGAGGAAGATCATGGATCTCAAGGGTGTAGGCGCGATTGTCACCGGTGGCGCTTCGGGTCTGGGCGCGGCCACCGCGCGCGAGCTGGCCAAGGCCGGCGCCAAGGTGGCGCTGTTTGACATGAACCTGGAAGCTGCCGAGGCCGTTGCCAAGGAAATCGGCGGCGTGGCGATCAAATGCGACGTGGCCGATGCGGCCGGCGGCGAGGCGGCGGTGAACGAGGCGGCCGAGAAGGTCGGCCCGCTGCGTGTGCTGGTGAATTGCGCCGGTGTCGGCACGCCGATGAAGGCGGTGGGCAAGGATGGCCCGGTGGCGCTGGAGAAGTTCACCCGCGTGGTGCAGATCAACCTGATCGGCAGCTTCAACATGATCCGCCTGGTGGCGCATAAGATGCAGCAGCAGGCCGAGATGGAAGGCAAGGAGCGCGGCTGCATCATCAACACCGCGTCGGTTGCCGCTTTTGACGGCCAGATCGGCCAGCCGGCCTATGGCGCTTCCAAGGCCGGCGTGCATGGCATGACCCTGCCGCTGGCGCGTGAATTCGCCAGTTTCGGCATCCGCGTCTGCACCATCGCGCCGGGCCTGTTCGGCACCCCGATGATGTTTGCCCTGCCGCCGGAAGCACAGGAAAGCCTGGGCCGCTCGGTGCCGTTCCCCTCGCGCCTCGGCAAGCCCGAGGAATATGCCAGCCTGGCCCGCCATATCTGCGAGAACCAGATGCTGAACGGCGAGACCATCCGCCTCGACGGCGCCATCCGCATGGCGCCGAAGTAAGCCGCTATCGGCATTTTACCCGGTAAATTCGGGAGCGCGGGCCTTGCCGGCCCGCGCTTTTCCCGCTACCCCTAGGCCCGGTTTTTCCCTAGGCAATTTCCGGAGGTTTTCCCCATGGCGCGCAAAAAGATCGCCCTTGTCGGCGGCGGCAATATTGGTGGCACGCTGGCCCTGCTGGCCGGCCTGAAGGAACTCGGCGACATCACCATCTTCGACGTGGTCGAAGGTCTGCCGCAGGGCAAGGCGCTCGACATGGCCCAGGCCGGCGCGGTGGAAGGCTTCGATGCCAAGCTGCGCGGCACCCAGGATTATGCCGATATCGCCGGCTCGGATGTCATCATCGTCACCGCCGGCGTGGCCCGCAAGCCGGGCATGAGCCGCGACGATCTGCTCGGCATCAACATCAAGGTGATGCAGGCGGTTGGCGCCGGCATCAAGGCGCATGCGCCGGATGCCTTTGTGATCTGCATCACCAACCCGCTGGATGCCATGGTGTGGGTGCTGCGCGAGGTTTGCGGCTTGCCGCATAACAAGGTGATCGGCATGGCCGGCGTGCTCGACAGCGCCCGCTTCCGCCATTTCCTGGCCGAAGAATTCAATGTCTCGGTCAACGATGTCACCGCCTTCGTGCTCGGCGGCCATGGCGACACCATGGTGCCGCTGATCCGTTACTCCACCGTGGCCGGCATCCCGGTGCCCGATCTGATCAAGATGGGCTGGTCCAGCCAGGAGAAGATCGACAAGATCATCCAGCGCACCCGCGATGGCGGTGCCGAGATCGTGGCCCTGCTCAAGACCGGTTCGGCCTTCTATGCGCCGGCTTCCTCGGCAATCGAGATGGCGGAAAGCTACCTCAAGGACAAGCGCCGCGTGCTGCCCTGCGCCGCCTGGCTGGATAACGGCAAATATGGCCAGTCCGGCATGTATGTCGGCGTGCCGGTGGTGATCGGCGCCAATGGCGTGGAAAAGATCGTCGAGATCGAACTGAATGCCGACGAGCAGAAGATGTTTGAGCATTCCGCCAATGCCGTGAAGGGCCTGGTGGAAGCCTGCAAGGCGATTGATCCGAGCCTCGGCAAGTAAGCGTTTTTCCGATGACTATCACGGCGCGCCCGGCATGGTTGGGCGCGCCGTTTGTTTTGGCGCTGCTGTTTGCTGCGCTGTACATGCTGCTGCCGCTGCTGGCGGTGCCGCATTGGCTGGTGGTGTTGAGCAAGGGCCTGGTCTGCCCGCTGCTGGCGTTGCAGGCCTGGCGCTGGCGGGCGCAGATCGGCGTGGCGGCGGCCCGTCTGCTTGTTGCGGCCTTGCTGTTTTCCGCGGCCGGCGATGTGTTTCTGGCGCTGGACCGGGTGCGGCTGTTTGTGCCCGGCTTGGCCAGTTTCCTGCTGGCGCATCTGGCCTATCTTGCGCTGTTCTACTGTAACCGCGCGCGGCCCTTCCGGCTGCGGCTTTGGCAGACCTGCGCCATTGCTGCGTTGCTCGGCTATGCTGCCCTGATGCTGGCCTGGCTCACCCCGGCGCTTGGGCCGCTGCTGCTGCCGGTCTGTTTTTACATTGCCGCCATCATGGCAATGGGGGTGGCAGCGCTGGCCTTGCCCCAGATCAAGCAGGGCGGGTATTTCTGGGTCGGGCTGGGTGCCATCAGCTTCATCTTTTCCGATTCGCTGATTGCCATCGATAAATTCCTGCTGCCGCTGGCCTGGGCCGGGCCGGCGATCTGGCTCAGTTATGTGGCAGCCCAAGTGGCGATCCTGCTGGGCTGGCGCCGGGGCGGCTATTGCGGATAAACTTGGCGTAACACCCTTGCTGCATGGAGCCTGCGATGCGTTTGCTGATTGCCATTTTCCTGCCCTGGCTGATGTTCTTCACCATTGGCCGGCCGATTGCCGGGATCATCTGCCTGATCCTGCAAATCACCCTGATCGGCTGGATTCCGGCCGCGCTATGGGCGGTGTATGCGCTCAGCCAGTACAATACCGATCGTAAGATCGAGGAAGCGAGCCGCCGCAATTGAACGACCTGCCCAGCTTGCCGCCAGAGCAGCCGCAGCAGCGTAAACGCTGGCATGTGCAGGGCCTGCCGGCCTCGCCGGCCCTGCGGTTTCTGATCGCGCTGGTTCTGGCGCCGCCTATCGGCTTGTTTGTTGCCCATGCGCCGATGCTGCTGCTGGTGGTGGCCGGGCCGCTCGGCTGGTCGCTGATGGCGGCCGGTTTTGCCCTGGCGCTCGGCGCGGCGGCGGTGATGTATGGCGCCATGTTTCTGCTCGGTCTGCCGCTGCTGGTGTTGCTGGCCTGGCGGCGGGTGCACCGGCTCGGACCTTATGGCCTCGCCGGCGCGGTGTCCGGCCTGGTCACCGGCCTGTGGCTGGCCGATTGGGTGGGGGCACCGGGTAGCGATCCGGGTGGCATCGGCGCGGCTTTGCTCGGCATCGGCCTCGGCTTTTACGGCGCCTGGCTCGGCCTCTGCATGGGCTTGGTCGCCGGCTTCATCCTGCTCGCCTATGAATTGCAGCAGCGCGCCCAGGCCGCGCATGGCGTAGTAATCATTGAGCGGGAGTAGCAATCACGCGGCGGTCACGGCACCGGCGCTTGATTTCGCTATGCCGGGGCATACATGATGCGCGCAATTTATCCTAGCGGAGTAGCGCCATGACCCTTTCCCCTGCCGCTCTTGGCTGGCGCACGCCGCTGGTTGTCATCCTGGCTGGCTGCACCATCGCGCTGCTGAATTTTGGTGTCCGCTCCGGCTTCGGCCTGTTCATGGAGCCGATCAGCAGTGCCAATGGCTGGGGGCGTGAGGTCTTTGCGCTGGCGATTGCCGTGCAGACCGTGTTGTGGGGTTTCGGCCAGCCTTTTGCCGGCGCCTTTGCTGATCGTTATGGCTCGGGCCGCGTCTTGACCATCGGTGCCTTGTTCTATGCCCTGGGCGTGGCGCTGAGCTCGGTTTCCAGCACGCCGGGTGTGCTTAATCTCACCATGGGCGTTCTGGTTGGCATTGGCCTGGCCGGCACCTCCTTCACTGTGGCCTTGGCCGCCATTGCCCGCATGGTCAGCCCCGAGCGGCGCTCCTGGGCCTTGGGCCTGGGCACGGCGGCGGGTTCGCTCGGCCAGTTCCTGATGGTGCCGCTGGGCGAGGCCTTCATTGCCGCTTATGGCTGGGCCTTTGCGCTGATCCTGCTCAGCCTGTTTGCCCTGGCGATCATCCCGCTTTCCACCGCCCTGGCCGGCAAGGCACCGGAAGGCACCGGCCCGAAACAATCCATGGGCGAAGCCCTGCGCGAGGCCGGTGGTGAACGCAGCTACTGGCTGCTGATCGCCGGCTTCTTTGTTTGCGGCTTCCATGTTTCCTTCATCCAGACCCATCTGCCGGCCTATGTGGTGGATCGTGGCCTTGATCCGCGCACCGGTGCCTGGGCGCTGGCCCTGGTTGGCCTGGCCAATGTGATCGGCTCCTACACTGCTGGCGTGCTGGGCGGCAAGCGGAGCAAAAAATACCTGCTCAGCTTCATCTATTTCGCCCGCGCCATCGTCATCACCGTGTTTGTGCTGATGCCGATGACCCAGATCAGCGTGTTGATCTTCGCCTTCTGCATGGGGCTGTTGTGGCTTTCCACCGTGCCGCTCACCTCCGGCCTGGTGGCGCAGATTTTTGGTCCGCGCTACATGGCCACCCTGTTCGGCATTGTGTTTTTCAGCCACCAGGTCGGCGGCTTCCTGGGGGTCTGGCTTGGCGGCCTGCTGTTTGATCTCACCGGCTCATATAATGTTGTGTGGTGGATCAGCGCCGCGCTTGGCATCTTCTCGGCCATTGTGCATTTCCCGATTGACGAGCGCCCGCTGGTGCGTGTGGCGCCGGCTTCGTCCTAGGCCGGCGGCCGGCGATGCGCTGGCATCTGCTTGCGGCCGGTTTTCTGCTGCTGGTGTTGCTGGCCTGGGGCTTTGGCCTGCGCGGCACACTGAACCAAGCCGAATTGCCCGATGAGGCCAGTGGCCGGCTGGTGGCGGTGTTTCCGCTACGCTATTCCGGCCAGGCCAGCTTCATCGCCGCCAGCAGCAGCGGCGGCGCCATCGCCCGCGAAGTCTGGTTATCGAACATGCTGATTGTGCAGGATACCGCGCCCGGCCTGGCGGCGCGGTTGCGGGCGGCCGGCGCGGTGGCGATCTACCCGGCGGCGCCGTTTGAAAGCTTTTCCTTCTCGGGCTGCACCGGCATGCCGCCAAAATCATTCCGATTGAACCGTTTGGGCTAGACAACGCCGCCTTGCATGCCGGGGCGCCGGGGGTTACGGTTGCAAACAAGGGCAGGGAACCGGGGCAGCCGTGGCAGACGCGCCACTTACCATCATCGTAGCAGACGATCATCCGCTGGTGCGTGAAGCACTGGCTGGCGCTCTGCGTCAGGCGCTCAGCGGCGCCCAGGTGATCGGCGCGGCCAATCTGCACGAAGCCCGGGCCGAACTGGAGCGGCGCGATACTGTTGATCTGCTGATCCTTGATCTGGACATGCCGGGCATGGATGGTTTCGCCGGCCTGGCCGGGGTGCGCGCCAGCCACCCGGCGATTCCGGTGGCGATTGTGTCTTCCACCCGCGATCCGGCGGTGATGCGGCGGGCGATGGAATTCGGCGCGGCCGCCTTTGTGCCGAAATCAGCGGCATTGGACACTATTTCATCGGCTCTACAGGCGGTGCTGGATGGCGAGGTGTGGCTGCCGGCCGAGGCCGAGGAAACCGGCGCACCAGGGGATGATTTTGCCCGCCGCGTGGCCGAGTTGACGCCGCAGCAATTGCGCGTGCTGGGCCTGCTGTCGCAAGGCAAGCTCAACAAGCAGATTGCGCATGAATTGTCGGTTGGCGAGGCCACCATCAAGGCGCATGTCACGGCAATTCTGAAAAAACTCGGTGTGCGCAGCCGCACCCAGGCGGTGATCCTGTCGCGGCGTTTTTCTGCCAGCGGCGAATAGGCGCAGATCAGTCTCCGGTCGCGTCCAGCTTGGTGGTCGGGTCGAGCGGCGGGCGCCAGCGCTGGCTGATCAGGGCGCGCAGCGCAGCCGGGCGCACCGGCTTGTGCAGCAGGTCGATATTGGCGGCCTGGCAGCGTCGGCGCAGGTCTTGCGCCCGGTCGGCAGTGATCAGCACCGCCGGGATCGGCCGGCCCCAATCCTGGCGCAGCCGGGCAATCACTTCCAGCCCGTCCTGGCCATCAGGGCGGTCTTCCATGCCATCGCCGAGATGCAGGTCGGCCAGGATCATGTCCGGCCCGCGACCACGTTGCGCAGCGGCCAGCCGGGCGCTATCCAGGCTGTCCACCGCCGCCACATCGCAGCCCCAGCCCTGCATCAGGGTTTGCATCGCCTCGCGCACGCCGGCTTCATTGTCGACGCACAGCAGGAAACAGCCCTCCAGGCTGGCGGCGGCAAAGCCGGGCAGTGGCGCGGTGGCCGGCTGCGGTGCCGCTTCGGTCATGGCGCGCGGCACGGTGATGGCAAAAACCGAGCCATGGCCGAGCTGCGAGCGCAAAGTCACCGGGCTGTCCAGCATCCGCGCAACCCGTTCCACAATCGCCAGGCCCAGCCCCAGGCCACGTTCGCCGGCATCGGCCTGCTGGTTATCCAGCCGGGCAAATTCCTGAAAGATGATCTCGCGCTTGTCTGGCGGAATGCCGGGGCCGTTATCCCAAACCTCGATCCGCACGCTATCGCCCAGGCGCCGGCAGCCGATCAGCACGCGGCGGCGCGGATGTTCCAGGCGGCTGTAGCGGATCGCGTTGGCAACAAAATTCTGCAACACGCGGCGCAGCAGGGCCGGATCGCTCTGCACCGTCAGTTTGGTCGGCAGCAGCTTCAGCCCCACACCGCGTTTGGCGGCCAGCGGCGCAAAGGCCGCCACCAGAGAGCCGAGCAGCGGTTCCAGCGCCACCGGGCGCGGTTCGGGCCGCACCGCGCCGGCATCCAGCTTGGAAATATCCAGCAGCGCATCCAGCAAGGCTTCCACCGCGCCCAGACCATGATCGATGCGCGCTACCAATTCGTTATCGGCCTCGCGCTCGGCCAGCGCAGCCGTGAACAGCCGGGCGGCATGCAGCGGCTGTAGCAGGTCATGGCTGGCGGCGGCGATGAAGCGGGTCTTGCCCAGATTGGCAGCTTCGGCCTCGGCGCGGGATTTCTCCAGTTCGGCGGTGCGCTCGGCCACCCGGCGCTCCAGGCTGGCATAAGCGGCACGCAAGGCGGCGTCGGCGCGGCGCCGCTCGGTGATATCCTGATACATCAGGAAAAAGCCGGCAATGTTGCCGCTGGCATCACGATGCGGAATGTAGGTGCCATGCGCCACCTCGATTTCCGCGTCGTTGGTGGGGAATTCGATCTCAAAACTCTGCCGCCGCCCGGCCAGCACGGCCTCGATATGTGGCTTCAGGCGGTTATAGCGTTCGGCGGTCAGCATCTCGCGGATCGGCCGGCCGTCAATCTGTTCCTGCGGCAGGTTGAGGGCGCGGCGGAACGGCATGTTGGTGAACCGGTAGCGCTCATCGCGGTCGACATAGGCGATCAGCACCGGCACGTTATCGGTATAGACGCGGATGGCGCGCTCGGAATCGCGCAAGGCTTCGGCGGCGCGCACCCGGTCGGTGATGTCGGTGCAGGTGGCGACAAAGCCGCCATCCGGCATCGGATCGATGCGGATTTCCAGCACGGCGCCATCGCCGCGCACACGTTCATGGATGCGGGTGCCAAGCTGGCCCGGCAGGGCGCTGAGCGGTAGTTTGCGGCCATCGGTGGCAAGGATATTGGCCAGTTCCGGCGCGCCATGGCTGGCCATGGCCTCCACCCGCACGCCGATTTCCGCCAGGCTTGGCGGCAGATCGAGCAGGTCGAAGAAACGCTGGTTCCAGGCCGCCAGGCGGCGCTCGCTGTCAAACACGCCGATACCCTGGCCGATATGATCCAGTGTGGTGCGCAGCAGGTCCAGATTGTAGCGGATGGCTTCGGAAGCTTCGCCCAGCATGGCGCGGGCGGCGCGTGGGCTGAGCATGCCCTTGGTTTGCGCCGAGGCCATAACGATACGCGCCGAGGCCGCGCCGATGGCGCCGCTGAGCAGATGTTCGGTGAAGGCCACGGCTTCGGTCAGGCTCATGCGGCGATCACCAAAGGCGCGCTGTACCCGCTCAACGCCCAGGAAGCGCACTGCCACAGCGCGTAATTCCTCAATGCGCGGATCATGCAGCGGCGCTTCGTCTACCGGCTGCACCGGCATGTCGCCGCCGGAAACAAAGATTTCCGCCTGCTCCAGATCGCGGCTGCGCGGCACCGCCAGCAGTGATACCAGCACCAGGAGCAGCAGGTTCACCACCTGGCAGGCGATGAAGCCCTGTAGCGTCGGATCAAAGCCATCCAGCGGCGCCGGCAGATAATCGGCCAGCGGCGGCTGCATCGGCTTGCCGCGTTTGGCGCCTTCAATCGAGGGCAGCAGCAGGGTGTAAAGCCACACGGCGAAGCTGGCCGTGAGGCCGGCGATCACGCCATACCGGTGCGCGCCGCGCCAATACAGGCCAAGCAGCAAGGCCGGGGCAAAATTGGCCACGGCGCAGAATGAGATCATGCCGATTGAGGCCAGCGGCAGATGGCCGGCAATCCAGGAATGGTAGATGTAAGCCAAAAGCAGGATCACCACCACGGCGCCACGCCGCACATTCAGCACCAGGCGGCCAACCTGGCCGGAACCGCCAGCGCGTGAACGCAGCAGGAAGGGGGTGACCAATTCGTTCGACACCATGATGGAAAGCGCCATGCAGGCCACGATCACCATTGAGGTGGCAGCCGACAGGCCGCCGATGAAGGCAAAGGCCGCCACCGCCTGCTGCTCGGCCAGCATCGGCAGCGTGATGACAAACAGATCGGGATTGGCGCCCTTTTCCATCAGCAGCATGCCGGCAGCGGCCAGCGGCACCACAAACAGGTTGATCGCCACCAGATAAAGCGGAAACAGCCAGCGCGCGGTTTGCAGCGAGGCCGGGTCGCCATGCTCCACCACGGCAACATGGAATTGCCGTGGCAGGCAGAGAAAGGCGAAGCCGGAGAGCACGGTCATCACGATCCAGTTGCTGCCAAAGCCGGCACTAAGCCTTTGGGCCAGATCGGGCGCATTCACGATGCTGCTCAGCAGCCGCATCGGACTGTCAAACAGGCCAAACACCACATAGCAGCCCACCAGCAGCAGGGCAGCCAGCTTGACCAGCGATTCAAAGGCAATCGCCAGCATCATGCCGCGATGCTGCTCGGTGGCCTGCACGCTGCGCACGCCAAACAGGATGGTGAACAACGCCATGATGGCGGCCACGAACATCGAGGTGTCGCGCCACGGTGGCGGCAGGCTGGCATTCAGCAATTGCGCCACATCGCTGCCCACCAGCACCTCGAAGGTGACGGTGACCGCCTGCATTTGTAGCGCGATATAGGGCAGCACGCCGATCACGGCGGTGAGTGTGGCCAGCACTGCCACGGCGCGGCTTTTGCCATAACGCGAGCCGAGGAAATCGGCGATGGACGTGACATTCTGCCGTCGCGACACCACGATCATCTTGCGCATCAGCGGATAGCCTGCCGTGATCGCCAGCACCGGCCCGACATAGATCAGGATAAAATCGGCACCCACCGTGGCGGCGCGGCCAACCGAGCCGTAGAAGGTCCAGGAGGTGCAATAGATCGCCAGCGACAGGGAGTAGATCAGCGCACCGGTGCGGCCGCTATACCAGCGCGGGCTGAGCCGGTCGCCGGCATGGGCGATGGCAAAGAGCAGGCCAAGATAGGCCAGCGACAGCAGCAGAATTGCCGTGCCTTGCAGCATCCGGCCAGAACCCTCCCCGGGGATTGTTGGTATTTTGCCGCAGTAAACCCCCGCATCTGTTCGGAGTCCAGCCCGTATGGCTTGAAAAAGCCGTTTTGAGCCTGTTGGTT
The DNA here is from genome assembly GCA_002482765.1 of Alphaproteobacteria bacterium UBA7691. Classification (GTDB taxonomy): domain Bacteria; phylum Pseudomonadota; class Alphaproteobacteria; order Ferrovibrionales; family Ferrovibrionaceae; genus Ferrovibrio. The sequence goes on along the minus strand of DLGP01000025.1, from coordinate 84,920 downwards.
AGGGCGATGCGTCGCTTACTGGCAAAGCTGTTCCGTTTCGCCCTGCTGGCTGCCGGCTTTGTGCTCGGGCTGTGGCTGCTTGGCTTGCTGGCCTATCGCTGGGTTGATCCACCGGCCACGCCGCTGATGGGGTTGCGCGCCCTGGCCGGCGAAACCATCCGCTATCGCCCGCTGCCGCTGGCCCAGGTGGCGCCCAGCCTGGCCCTGGCCGTGGTGGCATCCGAGGATGCGCGTTTCTGCCAGCATGCCGGCATCGACCTGGGCGCGGTGCGCGATGCCATCGAGGATTACCAGGAAAGCGGCCGCCTGCGTGGCGCCAGCACCATCACCATGCAGGTGGCGCGCAACCTGTTTCTGTGGCCGGGCGGCGGCTTTGTGCGCAAGGGGCTGGAAGTGCCGTTGGCGCTGGCGATTGATGCCTTGTGGCCCAAGCAGCGTATCCTGGAAATCTATCTTGGCATCGCCGAGATGGGGCCGGGCCTATTTGGTGCCGAAGCGGCGGCACAGGCGCATTTTGGCCGCCCGGCAGCGGCGCTGACCGCGGCCCAGGCAGCCCGGCTGGCGGCCATCCTGCCCAATCCGAATCTATGGAGCGCCGCCCGGCCCTCCGCCTATATCGAACGCCGGGCCGCCCACATCCAGGGCCGCATGGCGCAGCTTGGCCCGGCACAAATCAATTGTTTCCGCGCTACTGAACGGTGATTTCGGCCCGCATCTTGGGATGGATGCGGCAGCGCACTTCGTAAACCCCGGCGCGGGCGAAGGCCACGTCGGTTTCGGCGCCGGGCTCCTGCAACCCGATGTCAAAGGTGCCGCCCGCCGTGGGTGAGTAGACGTTATGGGCAAAGGGGTCCTTGTTTTCGAACACCACCTTGCCGCCGGCTGCGATGCGGGCCTTGGCCGGCGTGAAGGCAATGCCCTGCTGCCGGATCGTCGTCTGGCTGGCCTGGCCGACGCTGGCGCCCGGCAACCAGGCCAGGGCCAGGGCCGCCACCAGCAGCAGGTCGCGACGTTTCAGCAAGGTCGCCATCAGCGCAGATTACCCACGGCGATATCGATCAGCGCCACGCTGCCATCGCCGATGGCGCCGGCCCGGCTCAGCTTGCCGGTGCCGACATCAAAGCGGTAGAGCATGCCGCCGATGCTGGCAAAGCCGTGATACTCGTCCTTGCTATCCGTGAAGATATCCATGCCGGCCAGCGCCATGCCCTTGCCCAGCTTGACCGGGGCAATGCTGCGCAACTGGCCGTCATTCGGCGGGTCCTGCACGATATAGGCCGCGTTGGCGCTGTCGAATTCAAACAACTGCGTCTGCTTGGCACCGGGGAAGGAATTGATATAGGCCCCGGCGGTCACGTTTGGCATCTTGCCGGCGGCGCTATCCTTGCTCGAATAGGCCAGTTTGCCATCCACGATGGTCTGGCCGGTTTCAACATTGACGCGCAGGTTCTGCCCGGTTGAGCCGATCACGCGCAGGCGGTCGGCCTGCGGGTTGAAATCCACCACCAGATGGTCGATGGCTTCCAGCGTCACGCTCAGCTTGGCGCCGGCCTTGGCCGCGCCGGTCTTGGTGTCGATGGTGTAAAGCTGGCCGCCGGAGGAAACGCCGTAGAGCGTGTTGTTGGCCGGGCGCAGATCAATGCCCAGCAGCTTGCCTTCAACGCCCTTGATCGGCAGCGTCTTGACCTTGCCCGGCGCCTTGTCGGAGAACAGCATCAACTCGTTGCGGTTGTTCAGGCCGATCAGGTCCAGTGCCTGGGCTTGGCTGGGCAGCGCCAGGGCGGCGGCGGCAAGTCCCAGCGAAAGCAAGGGGGCGGTGAGCAGGGAAAAGCGCATAAAAACCTCCGTTATGTAGTGTGAAAATACCATAGCAGATACGGAGATTCCCAGCGACTGGATCAGCCTGAACCTTGCCATTTTGCCCCTGCTTAGTCGTAATGGACGCCGCAAGTTCAGTCCCCAGCGGGGAAAATAAAGAGAAGACCGGGATGCATCACAATCTTGTCAGCTTGATCCAGGCACGGGTCGCCGATGCGGCGAAACCATTTCTGGAGGCCGAAGATGGCCGCGTATTCACCTATGCGGATGCATTCCGCCTGGCGAATCGCTTCGCCAATACCCTGGTGCGGCTGGGGGTTCAGCCCGGCGACCGGGTGGCGGTGCAGTTGGACAAATCACCCGAGGCGCTGATCCTGTATCTCGGCGTGGTGGCAGCGGGTGCGGTCTATCTGCCGTTGAATGTTGGCTATACCCTGGCCGAGCTGGAATATTTTATCGGCGATGCCGAGCCGCGCATCGTGGTGTGTCGGCCGAAGGGCGCCGAGGAACTGGCGGCGCTGGCGCAGAAACTCGGCGTGGCGCATTGCCTCACGCTCGGCAGCAAGGCCGATGGCACGCTGATGCAGGCCATTGAAGGCGCTGCCGACAGCTTTACCATTGTGCCGCGCGGGCCGGACGATCTGGCTGCAATCCTCTACACATCGGGTACCACCGGGCGTTCCAAGGGCGCGATGCTGAGTCATCGCAACCTGTTCTCCAATGCCGAAACGCTGCAAGGCTACTGGCGCTTCACCGCCCAGGATGTGCTGCTGCATGCCCTGCCGATCTTCCACACCCATGGTCTGTTCGTGGCCACCAATGTGGTGCTGCTGAGCGGCGCTTCGATGCTGTTCCTGCCGAAATTCGATGCCGATCAGGTGATCCGGCTGCTGCCGCGCGCCACCAGCATGATGGGTGTGCCGACTTTCTATGTGCGCCTGCTGGAACATCCGGGCCTGACCCGCGATCTGGTGCAGCATATGCGGCTGTTCGTCTCTGGTTCGGCGCCGCTGCTGGCCGATACACATCGCGAATGGGAAGCCCGCACCGGGCATCGTATTCTTGAGCGTTACGGCATGACCGAAACCAACATGAACACCTCCAATCCCTATGATGGCGAGCGTATCGCCGGCACGGTGGGGTTCCCGCTGCCGGATGTGGCCTTGCGCATTGCCGATCCGGAAACCGGCGCCCTGCTGGCCCAGGGCGAGATCGGCATGATCGAGGTGAAGGGGCCGAATGTATTCCAGGGTTATTGGCGCATGCCGGAAAAGACCCAGGCGGAATTCCGCCCGGATGGTTTTTTCATCACCGGCGATCTCGGCAAGATCGACGACAAGGGCTATGTGCATATTGTCGGCCGCGGCAAGGACCTGATTATTTCAGGCGGCTATAATGTCTATCCCAAGGAAGTGGAAACCGAGATTGATGCCATGCCGGGGGTGATCGAAAGCGCCGTGATCGGTCTGACGCACAAGGATTTTGGCGAAGGCGTCACCGCCGTGGTGGTGAAGGACAAGGCATCGGCGCTGGATGAGGCCGCCGTGGTCAAGGCACTGGAAAGCCGGCTGGCCAAGTTCAAGCAGCCCNNCACCATGGGCAAGGTGCAGAAAAACCTGCTGCGCGACCAGTTCAAGGACTTGTACAAGTAAGCAGCCCGCCGCGTCATTGTCGGGCCTGACCCGGCAATCTCTTGGACCCTCGGGTCAAGCCCGAGGGTGACGACGGGGGCTGTAGCACAGGATCAGCGTGATGAACCCGATTTTCGCCGATATCCCCACCACAATTTTTGAAACCATGTCGCATCTGGCGCGTGAGTACCAGGCGGTCAATCTGGGCCAGGGTTTTCCTGACGATCCGGGGCCGCTGGATGTGCGCCAGAAGGCCGCCGATGCCGTGGTGCATGGCTGGAACCAGTATCCGCCGATGATGGGCATTCCGGAATTGCGTCAGGCGGTGGCGGCGCATTACCAGCGTTTCCAGGGCCTGGAACTGGATTGGGAAACCGAGGTCATGGTCACCTCGGGCGCCACCGAGGCACTGGCCGATGCGCTGATGGCTGTGGTGCAGCCGGGTGACGAGGTGGTGCTGTTCCAGCCGATGTATGATGCCTATCTGCCGCTGGTGCAGCGTGCCGGCGCCGTGCCGCGCTTCGTTACGCTGAAGCCGCCGCATTGGCGCATCACCGAGGCTGATCTGCGCGCGGCGTTTTCGCCCAAGACCCGCGCCGTCTTGCTCAACAATCCCCTCAATCCGGCCGGCAGCATCTTCCCGCGCGAAGACCTGGAACTGCTCGGCCGCTTCCTGATCGAGCATGATGCCATCGCGATCTGCGACGAGGTATGGGAGCATGTGATTTTTGACGGCCGGCAGCATCAGCCGCTGATCGGTCTGCCCGGCCTGCGCGAGCGCTGCATCAAGATCGGCTCGGCCGGCAAGATTTTTTCGCTCACCGGCTGGAAGGTCGGCCTGGTGGTGGCGGCACCGAAAATCATGCGCGTGCTGGCCAAGGCGCATCAGTTTGTCACCTTCACCACGCCGCCTAATCTACAGGCCGCCGTGGCCTATGGGCTGATGAAGGATGACGACTATTTCATCGGCATGCGCGCCGACTTGCAGGCGGCACGGGATCGTTTCTCCAGAAGCCTGGCCGATGCCGGCTTCAATGTGCTGCCAAGCCAGGGCACCTATTTTGTCAATGTTGATCTCGGCCCCGGCGTGGATGATGCCGCCTTCTGCCAGAAGCTGGTGGCCGAGGCCGGCGTGGCGGCGATCCCGGTCAGTGCCTTCTATGCCGAAAGCCACATCCGCAGCGTGGTGCGCTTCTGTTTCGCCAAGCGTTTTGACACTTTGGATGCGGCAGCGGAACGCCTGATCGGTTATGCCGGCAAGATCAAGGATGCAGCTTCATCCCCTTGAGAATCTTGTCCACCAGCTTGCGCTCGGCATGCAGGGCTAGGCCAACCAGTGGCAATGAGTCGGCATTGCAGGCGGCCACTGTTGCGCGGTTGGCGGCATCAAAGCCGGTGCTGAACATCGGCTCGATATAGATCGCCAGTGGCACGCCGCGCTCCAAGGCCCTGGCATGGGCGCGGGTCAGGTCAGCCGCTTCACCGGCAAAAACCAGCACCGGCTGGCCCAGCAGGCGGGCATAGCCATTGCCTGAAGCATCGCAATAGGGCCGGCCGAGCAGGTCGGGATTGGCGCCGGTGATGCCGCTGGTCAGGAAGGCGGCAACATTGAGTTTCTGCCAGGTGGGCAGGTCGGCGCGCAGCGCCAGGGCGATTTTGGTATCGAATTGCATGATCGGATTCTAGCCCCTTGGGCCGGGCATGGTCTTGTATGGATGTGATCTTGCAAAGCTTTTGCGTAGCCCCCAGAATTCGGCCATGAACGATGCGCAGCCGGGTGAATGGGTGCGGCTGCTGGCAGATGCCACAGCCGGGGTGGAGGCTTTGCGCGCCCGGTTTGTGCGCCATAGCTATGATCGCCACAGCCATGAAACCTATGCCATCGGCATGACCGAATGCGGCTCGCAGAGTTTCCGCTGTCGGGGCGCCATGCATCGCACCCGACCGGGGGCGCTGATCCTGTTCAATCCTGCCGAAGTGCATGACGGCCAGGCCACCGATGCCGGCGGCTTCACCTATCGCATGCTGTATCTGCCGGTGAGCGTATTACGTGATTTCGCGGCGGAGGCTGGTGCCGGCGATGCAAGCCAGCCGCTTTTTCTTCAGCCGCTGGTGCAGGATGCCGAAACCGCCAATCTGGTGGCGGCAGTATTTGACAGCATGGCGGCGCAGGGTGGCCGGCTCGGCCGTGATGAAGCGCTCCTGGCCATGCTCGGCCAGTTGCTCAAGCGCCATGCCGGGTTGCTGCCGGCCGCAATGCCCGGAGAGGCGCCAGGCCTGTATCGGGCGCGTGAACTTCTGGAATCCAGCCTGCTGGAGGATATCGGCATTGCCGATCTGGCGGCTGAGGCTGGTATCAGCCGGTTCCATCTGGCGCGCAGCTTTCGCAAACGCTATGGCCTTAGCCCCAGCGAATATCGTCGCCAGCAAAGGCTGCGCGTGGCGCGGCGTTTGATCATTGCCGGGGCCGGGCTGGCCGAAGCGGCCGTGGCGGCCGGTTTTGTCGACCAGGCGCATTTCACCCGGCAATTCAAGGCCAGCTACGGCGTCAGCCCCGGCCGCTGGCGGATAGCTGCAAGGCCGCCGTGATGAAGCCATGCGTTGGTGCCGGCACGCCAAGTTCGCCGCCAAGCCGCGCCACGGTGCCGGACAGCCAGGGCAGTTCCAGCCGGTTGCCGCGCTCCAGGTCGCCGAGCATGGAGGATTTGGTGCCGGCCGGCATCTTCTCGGTGGCAGCCAGGGTCTTGGCGGCATGGTCTGCGGCCAGCGCCACGCCCCGGGCGCGTGCCACGGCACAGGCTTCCTCCAGCGCCGCCAGATAAAGCGCGCGGGTCTGCGGTTCGGCCAGGATCGGGCCGATGGCGCTGCGGGTCAGCGCGGTGATGCCGGAGAAGCTGGCCAGAAAAACGTATTTCTCCCAGATGGCGCGCTGGATATCGGCCGGGACCACCAGATCAACCCCGGCTGCCTTGGCAATGGCAGCAAAATCGCTCAAGCATTGGCCCAACATTGGATTCTGACCTGGCTGCACTTCACCAAGCTGGAAGCGCGCCAGGCTGCCGGTATGTTTGATCACGCCGGGTCGATCGATGATGGCGGCGATCATCGCCACGCCGCCCAGGGTGCGGGCTGCGCCATAGGCACCACTCACCTTGTCCACCGCCTCGATGCCGTTTTGCAGCGACACGATGGCGGTATGCTCGCCCAGCAGCGGCCGCGCCGCTGCCAGAGCAGCATCGGTATCCCACAATTTCACCGCCACCAGCACCAGATCAACCGGCCCGCCCAGGCTGGCCGGATCGTCGCTGGCGCGCACCTTCACGCCGCTCAACGGCCGCACGCTGCTTTCAATGCTGAGGCCGTGCTCTTGCAGGGCCTTGAGATGCGCGCCGCGCGCCACAAACGCCACATCAACGCCCGCCGCTGCCAGCAGGCCGCCAAAATAGCCGCCCACACCGCCCACACCAATCACTGCGATCCGCATGTTCAGGCTCCCTTGCCGCGTTTGCCGCCAGCCGGCGGCGCCTGTTCCCAGGCATAGTTGAAGCTGATCGAAACCCGCTCGCCCTTCACATCGCTGGCCGGCACTTCATGGCGCAGCCAGCTTTCAAACAGCACCAGATGGCCGGCCCGGGCGCGATGCGTCACAAATGGGCGTTTCGCTGCCGGCGCTTCGGCCCGGCGCGGCGGCGCTGCCATCAGCAGGCCCAGGCGCGGATCTTCAAATTTCAGCGGCGCTGCGCCACGCGGGGTTTGCACATAATAGGTGCCGCTGATGAAGGAAAGCGGATGCAGATGCGAGCCATGCATCACCTGGGCTGGCATGATATTGACCCAGCAATCGGTCATCATCAGGCGGCGGCCCCGCATGTCGTAATCCAGCGCCTTGGCATAACGCTGCGCATGCGGCCGCAAGGCGCGTTCCAGCTCGGCGAAAAGCGGCGAAATCAGATGCAGCCGGCAATGGCTGCCATAGGAGGTGTAGCCGCCGAGGTAATTCTTCTCGCTCCAGGCCTGGCCGGCGCCATCAGAGTCGGCCAGGGCCATGCTTTCATCCAGCAGGCGCTGGTTAAGCAACGCCACGCCCTGGGATTTCAGGGCGGCGGCGTAGATTTGGGTCGGGAACAGGCTGCGGATCGGCATGGCTTGGTTTTCCGCCCTGCGGCGGCACCTGTCAACCGATGCCGGCTTGGGTTAAACTAGTTCAAGGACAAACCCGGGAGTGAAATGCCATGCGTCGCCTTGCCATCGCCGTTGCCATGCTGATGCTGACCGCGTTGCCAGCGCAAGCGCAGATACTGGCGCAGTTCAATCTGCCGAAGAATCTGCCGGGTAATCTGGGCGGCAGCATTCCCGGCCTGGGCGGCGGCAATTCGGCTGGCAAGCTCAGCGATGCCGATGCCACGGCCGGTCTGCGTGAGGCGCTTAAGGTGGCGGCCGAGCGCACGGTGGGCCAGGTCGGCAAGGCTGATGGTTATCTCAAGGACCCGGCGATCCGCATTCCGCTGCCCGGCATGCTGGCCAAGGGCAAGACCCTGTTGCAGGCGGTGGGCGGCGCCGGGCTGGTGGACGATCTGGAAACCCGCATGAACCGGGCGGCCGAAGCGGCGGCGCCGAAAGCGCGGGAGATTTTTGTCAAGGCGATCACGGATATGACCTTGCAGGATGCGCAGGGCATCCTGAGCGGGCCGCAGGATGCCGCCACGCAGTATTTCCGTCGCACCACCAACCAGCCGCTGACCAGCGCCATGCGGCCGGTGATTGATGGCACGATGCGCGATGTTGGTGCACTGCAATCCTATCGTGCCGTAACCGATAAGCTGTCGGCCCTGCCCGGTGGCGGCGTTGGCGGCCTGGATATCACCGACCATGTGCTGCAAAAGGCGCTGGATGGCCTGTTTCACTATATCGCCCAGGAAGAGGCGGCAATCCGCAGCAATCCGGCGGCGCGCAGCACGGAATTGCTGAAAAAGGTTTTTGGCTGAGTTGACGTTGCGTCAGCATTTCGCCGCGCCGGGGAAACGCCCTATAATCGCCCCAAGCAGAAAAATGCCGGGAGCAAGCCATGGACCTGAATTTCTCGCCCGATGAACTGGCCTTCCAGGCCGACGTGCGCAATTTCATCGCTGATAATTTCGACGACGAAATGCGCGCGGCCATGGCGCGCACCCGCACCGGCTATATCGCCAAGCATCTGCATCAGCGTTGGCAGGAGCGGCTTTCGGCCAAGGGCTGGCTGGCGCCGAACTGGCCGGTGGAGCATGGCGGGCCGGGCTGGACGCCGACCGAGCGTTTCATCTACGAGCAGGAAATGAGTGCGGCCGGCGCGCCCATTGTGGTGCCGTTTGGCCCGCGCATGCTGGCGCCGGTGATCATGAAATTCGGCACGCCGGAACAGAAAGCCAAGTATCTGCCCGATATTCTGGCCAGCCGGGTATGGTGGTGCCAGGGTTATTCCGAACCCGGCTCAGGATCTGACCTGGCCTCGCTGCAAATGAAAGCCGAGGACAAGGGCGATCATTTTCTTTGCAATGGCAGCAAGATCTGGACCTCGGAAGCCCAGCATGCCGACATGATCTTCTGCCTGGTGCGCACGGCGCAGGGCAAAAAGCCGCAGGAAGGCATTTCCTTCCTGCTGATTGACATGAAATCGCCCGGCATCACCGTTGCGCCGATCATCACGCTGGATGAACCAGGGCCGCATATGCAGGAGGTCAATCAGGTTTTCTTCGACGATGTGAAGGTGCCGAAGGAAAATCTGGTCGGTGAACTGAACCAGGGCTGGACCTGCGCCAAATATCTGCTGGAATTTGAACGCGGCAATGCCTATTCCGGCAGTCTCAAGCGTGGCTTGAAGCATGTGCGCCGCATGGCCCGCGCTGAAGCGGGCGCATTTGGCGCGCCCTTGATCGAGGATGCCGATTTTGCCGCCCGGCTGGCGCAATGCGAAATCGAGATCATGGCTTTGGAGATGACCGAGCTGCGTGTGCTGGGCCAGTTCAAGAGCGGCCAGAATGTCGGCGCGGCCTCGTCGCTGCTCAAGACCCGTGGCACCGAATTGCAGCAGATGGTGACCGAACTGGCAGCCGAGGCTGCGGGCTATTATGCGCTGCCATTCTCGCCGCAGGTGGAAGGCTCAAACCAGCCCGGCATCGGCCCGGATTACACCGATGGTGTGGCGCCGCGTTATCTGAACATGCGCAAGGTTTCGATCTATGCCGGCTCGAATGAAATCCAGCGCAACATCATGTCGAAACTGATTCTCGGCTTGTGATTAGAGGATTCCAGGAGAACATCTCCAGTTACAGTAAATGCTTGGTGAATGCCCTCGTGTAACAGCCTGTTACCGTAACAATATATAACTCCTGCCTTCTGCCTGCTCTGGTTAGGCTGGCGGCATGGAACTTGATCTCAGCCTGCTCTATTCCGGCGGCGCCAGCAGCAGTGGCAACAGCAGCTCTGCATTGGCAATGTACAAGAAGTTGCAACAGACTGCGGCCGCCAATGAAAGCAGTGGCAGCAGCGAAAGTGATGCCGCTGCGCTGCAAGAGCAGATACGGCAGATGAACAATGCCGCAATCCGCGTGCGCAATGCGCAATACAAGCAGGATAATGCGGTTGTTGCCAATGATGCGCTGTATTTCCAGAACCGTGCCGCCACGGCTGAAACGGTAAACGAACTGATCAATGATGATCGTTTCCTGCGCGTGTTGGCCGAAGCCAACGGCATGGGCGATCTTTACCTGAGCAACAAGCAGCGCCTGAAAGACGTGCTGAGCAGCGATCTTAACGATCTCAATTCGGTGGCGCGCCAGGGCAGCACCAGGGAATTGGAGCTTGCGAAAAAATACAATTTCGGCGCCAGCGGCGATCTCACGGATCTGAACGGCAATCTTGTTGGCTATGATGCAGCCGGTGCTTTGAGTAACAGTGCCAATGTGGTGCAAGCCCTGCCGGCCGGCCTGGCCAAGCTGCGCAATGTGGCGCTCAGCCTGAACGGCCAGGCGGTGCTGAATAGCAGCGGCGCCATCGTCAGCAATGGCAACCTGGCCAGCAGCGATGCCGCCAGCTTCAGCAGCAGCAAGACCAAGGTTTTGTTGAGCGAAACCGTGGCGCCCAGCACCAGTGAAGCCGATGCGGCCTATGAATATGATGGCCAGGAATATCAGATATTCATCAACCGCAGCGATGTGCAGCGGGAAGTGACGTATTTCGAGGAAAATATCGGCAGCATCAAGTCGATTGACGATCTGTTCGCCAACCGGCGCCTGCTCGGCTTTGTGCTCAGTGCCTATGACCTGGAGGGCGAGGAGCAGAATCTGGGCAAAATCCGCAAGATCCTGGAAAGTGATCTGAGCGATGTGAATTCGCTGGCCAATCGTTTCAGCGATAGTCGTTTCCTGACCCTGGCCAAAGACATGAATATGGCGGTGGCCGGCACCAGTACGCTGACATCCGACAGTATGAGCAAGACGCTGGTGGAAAAGTACCAGCGGCTGGAATATGAGCGCCATCTTGACGAAGAGGCACCGGGCGTGCGTGCCGCCATCGAATTTGGCCGCCGCATCAAGGATGCCACATCCACGGTCAGCCTGCTGGCTGATTCGGTGATGCGCGAGGTGGTGACGGTGGCGAATGCGATCCCGCAGGAAATCGCCTATCAGGAAGAGGATGCCCAGGTGGCGGCTGTGGAAGCTAAGGTTGACCTGGCGGAGCTGAAAAGCGACAGCAATGCGGTGGAAAAGCTGGTTTCGCGCTATCTGGTGCTGAAAGACAGCGGTTCCAGCAGCGGTTCGCAAAGCTATTTGCTCAATTTGTTCTCATAGCTTCCCTGTATTGGCGATTTGACGCCGGGCCACGAAAAGCCTACAAGTCCGCTCCCGCAGGCGTTTTGCCTGCCCTGATGCCCGGCTTTGCCGGTGCGTATCGCGTGGATTGCCCGAAAGTTTCGACCATGAATACCTATGATAGCGTGACGCCGGCTTTGGCCCGGGCGTTGGCGGCGCGTGGCTATGAAAGCCTGACGCCGGTGCAGCAAGCCGTGATTGCCGCCGATGCCGATGGCCGCGACCTGCTGGTTTCGGCTCAGACCGGCTCCGGCAAGACCGTGGCCTTTGGCCTGGCGATGGCGCCCACCATGCTGAACGGCGCCGAGCGCTTTGAGCGCGGCAGCCTGCCGCTGGGCCTGGTGGTGGCGCCGACGCGCGAACTGGCCTTGCAGGTCTGCCGCGAACTGGAATGGCTCTATGAATCAACCGGTGCCCGGGTGGCATCCTGCGTTGGCGGCATGGATATGCGCCAGGAGCGTCAGGTGCTGTCAGGCGGTGTGCATCTGGTGGTGGGCACACCGGGCCGTTTGCGCGATCATATCGAGCGCGGTTCGCTGGATATCGGCTCGCTGCGCGCCGTGGTGCTCGACGAAGCCGACGAGATGCTTGATCTCGGCTTCCGCGAGGATCTGGAATATATCCTGGATGCCGCGCCGCAGCAGCGCCGCACATTGCTCTTCTCGGCCACCGTGCCGCAGCCGATTGCTGCCCTGGCCAAGCGTTTCCAGCGTGATGCCTTGCGCATTTCCACCGTGCAGGAGCGCGCGCCGCATGGCGATATCGAATATCGCGCCTTGCAAGTGGCGCCGAGCGAGCGCGAGAATGCCATCATCAATGTGCTGCGCTATTTCGATGCGCGCGGCGCCATGGTGTTCTGCGCCACCCGCATGGGGGTGAACCATCTCAGCGCCCGGCTGGCCAATCGCGGTTTCGATGTGGTGGCGCTATCGGGTGAGCTGACCCAGAATATCCGCAGCCAGGCGCTGCAATCGATGCGCGATGGTCGCGCCCGCATTTGTGTTGCCACCGATGTGGCGGCGCGCGGCATCGATCTGCCGGAACTTGATCTGGTGATCCATGCCGATCTGCCGGCCAACCGCGAGGCTTTGCTGCATCGCTCCGGCCGCACCGGTCGCGCCGGGCGCAAGGGGCTTTGTGTGCTGATGGTGCCGCATAACCGGCGCCAGACTGCGCAGCGCCTGATCGGTGCTGCCAATATCCGGGCCGAATGGGGCAAGCCGCCCAGCGCCACCGAAGTGGCGGCGCAGGATCGTCAGCGCATTCTCAATGATGCCACACTCAGCGCGCCGCTGATGCCGGAAGAAGCCGACTTTGCCCGCGACCTGCTGGCGCTGCACAGCCCGGAACAGATTGCCGCTGCCTATCTGCGTTTGCAGCAGGCCAACCGGCCGGCGCCGGAGGAATTGCTGGAAGCCCTGCCCGAGCCGCGCCTGCGCGATGCGCCACAGGGCCGCTCCGGCGAGCCAAGGCCGTCGCGCGAGAGTTTTGCCGGCGGCGCCTGGTTCAGCATTTCAGCCGGCCATAAGCAGAATGCCGAACCGCGCTGGCTGCTGCCGCTGATCTGCCGTGTGGGCCATCTCACCAAGCGTGATATTGGCGCGATCAAGGTATTCCATGGCGAAAGCCATTTTGAGGTGGCCGCCGATGCTGCCGAGCGTTTCTGGGACCAGATCGAGCGCCATGGCACCGGCGAAAATCTGCGCATCGCCAGGCTGCAACAGCCCGGCCAGGTGGCGGATGCGCCGAAGCCGAAGAAGCTGAAAAAGCCGGATTGGGACAAGCAGAACAAGAAGAAGTTCCGCAAGCCGGCTCAAGACAGGGCTTGAGCCACGGCGAAAGCCAGCAGGGCTTCATCCTGCCCAGGCCCGGCGATGATCGACAGGCCGAGCGGGCAGCCAGCTAGTTCGGCCAGCGGCAGGCTCAGCGCCGGCAGGCCGGCATGGCCGGCGATGCTGGTGAGGCAAAGGGCGGCGCGGTAGAAGGCGCCACGCGCCGGGCCATCACTGTTCAGTGCCATGGCTGGCCCGGGTGTGCTGGGCAGCACCAGCGCACAGCCGGGCTGCAATAATGCCTGCAATCTGGCGGCATAACGGGCGCGGTGTGGCTGCCAATAGCCAACCTGCTCGGTGCTGATCGCCAGCGCATCGGCGAAGCGCGGCGCGATACAGGCGCCAAATCGCGGCTTCGTGCGGGTGATCCAGTCGCCCAGGCTGGCCTTGACCTCGGCGCCTTGCAGCACGCGATAGCATTCCAGCCAATCGGCTTCCTGGCCGTCGAATATTGTCACCGCTTCACCCAGGCGCGGCAGCATGGCGGCTGCGGCCGGCTCGGCCAGCGCATAGGCATCCACGGCGTGATAAACCCGCGTGATCGGCACCGGATTGGCCATCTCGCTGTGCAGCAGCACGCGGCCGGCGGCGGCCAGATGGCGCGCATTGCGGGCAAACAGGCCCACTGTGTCGTAGCTCGGCGCAAATGGGATCACGCCATCCAGCGGCACACGGCCATGGCTGGGGCGAAAGCCATAGATGCCGCAGAAACTGGCCGGCACCCGCACCGAGCCGCCGGTATCGGTGCCGAGCGCCAGATCAACCAGGCCGGCTGCCACCGCCACGGCCGAGCCGCTGGATGAACCGCCGGGCAGGCGATCCGGGCAGCGCGGATTAAGCGGTGTGCCGTAATGCGCATTCTCGCCTTCCAGGCTGAAGGCCAGTTCGTCGGTGATGGTTTTGCCGCGCAGCCTTGCACCATTGGCCAGCAGGCGGGCCACGGCGGCGGCATGGCTGCTGGCCGGGCGCTGGGCTGCGGCCCAATCCGGGTTGCCGCCGCCGGTGACATGGCCGGCCACATCGATCAGGTCTTTCACGGCAAAGCTCAGGCCATGCAACGCGCCGCAGCCAGTGGGTTCGGCGCGGCAATCGCTGCCTGGCAGATAGGCGCCGTAATCGTGCATCGGAACGCCCCTATCAAGCCAGGGCGGGCAGGATCGATGCCACCGGCGCGGTCCAGCCGACAATGCCGCCTTGGGCGCGGATCATCGCCAGGGTGGCGGCCTTGAATTCGGGGAAATAGCTTTCCGTGGCATCTTCGGCCAGCAGGCATTCATAGCCGCGATCATTGGCTTCGCGCATCGTGGTTTGTACACAAACCTCGGTGGTGACTCCGGCAAAAACCAGATGATTGACCCCGGCGCGGCGCAGGATATCGCCCAGCGGCGTGGCATAGAAGGCGCCCTTGCCGGGTTTCAGGATCACGGCTTCGCCGGGGATTGGCGCCAGTTCCGGGATGATGTCGTTGCCCGGTTCGCCATCCACCAGGATGCGGCCCATCGGGCCGCTATCGCCGATGGTCAGGCTGCCGCGCCCGCGCTGACGCTTCGAGGGCGGGCAATCGGAAAGATCGGCGCGATGGCCCTCGCGGGTATGGATCACCGGCAGGCCGGCACGACGGAAACCGTCGATCAGGGCTGCCACGGTGGGGATGATTGCGGTCAACAGGCTCACATCATTGCCCAGGGCGGCGCCGAAGCCGCCGGGTTCAACAAAATCGCGCTGCATGTCGATCACGATCAGCGCCAGTTTGCCGCGTGGGAAATCGAAGGCGTAGGGCTGCGCGTCGATGCTTGGCATGGCGTTATTTTCCGCGCTGGAAGGGCAGGGTGAGCGCGGCCGGCGGATCAAGCCGGCCGACCACGCCGGCCACCGCCAGCAGCGCCAGGATATAGGGCAGCATCAGCAGCAAGGCGGTGGGGACATTCACACCCATCGCCGGAAGTTGGAATTGCAAAGCCGTGGCGGCGCCAAACAGCAGGCAGGCGCCAACGGTGCGCCACACTGTCCAGCCGCCGAAGATCACCGCAGCCAGGGCCAGATAGCCGGCGCCGTTGGTCATGTTTTCGGTGAAGGTGTTGATATCCGCCACGGAGAGGAACGAGCCGGCCAGTCCTGCCATCACACCGGTGATCAGCACCGCCTGAAAGCGCGTGCGTGCCACCGGAATGCCGGCCTTGTCGCCGGCGCGCGGATCGTCGCCCACGGCGCGCACCGCTAGGCCAAAAGACGTGTATTTCAGCATCCACCAGATGCCGGCAACACAGGCCAGGCCAAAATAGACCAGCAAGGATTGCTGAAACAGCGCCGGGCCGATCAGCGGCAGGTCACTCAGGCCGGGAATGTTCAGCTTGGCCAGGCCGGGAATCTGCTCACGCGATAGGCCGCCGAAAATCATGCGGTAGAGCAAGGTGGTGGCGCCCAGTGCCAGGATATTGAAGCCGATACCCACCACAAGCTGGTTGGCGCGCAGCCGCACACTCAGCACGGCTTGCAATGCCGCCACCGCCAGCGCAGCCAGCATGGCGCAGACAATGCCCAGCGCCGGAATGCCGGTGCCCCAGGCACCCAGCGCACCGAAGAAGGCGGCGGTCAGCATCATGCCTTCCAGGCTGAGATTGAGCACGCCAGCGCGTTCGCTGACCAGTTCGCCGGTGGCGGCCAGGATCAGCGGCATAGCTAGGCGCAAGGTCGAGGCGATGAAGACAGGCAGCAGGTCGACTATCATTTCGCCTCCCCGGAAAGCCGTTCGGCCAGAATGACCGAACCGGCAACACTGATCACGATCAGGCCCTGGATCACCAGGGTGAGCGCGGCCGGCACTTGGGCGGAAATCTCCATCGAGATGCCGCCCGAACGCAGGAAGCCGAAAAATAACGCCCCGGCCAGCACACCCACCGCCGAGCCGCGCGACAGCAGGCCCACCACCAGGCCATCAAAGCCGTAGCCCGAGGAGAAGCCGGCCTTTAGGTAATATTGCTCGCCCTGGATCATGCTGGCCCCGGCCATGCCGCCAAGTGCGCCGGCAATGCCGAGCGCCGCCACCAGCAGCCAGTCGCAAGGCATGCCGGCGCGGCGTGCCGCCAGTTCATTCAGGCCAACGGCGCGCAGCCGCAGGCCGAAGCTGGAGCGTTGCAGCAACACAGCGGTGGCGATGGCGGCCAGCAGGCAGAGCAGCAGGCCGATATGCAGCGGCGATTCCGGATCGGGGGTGAGCGCCGGCAATTGTGTGCTGGGCGGGATCGGCAGCGATTCTGGCAGGGTGGCCGAGGAATTGCGCGGCTGGCGCAGCAGATTGTCGGATTGCACACTCCAGTAGACCAGCAGCAAAGCGATGAAGCCGAGCAGCAGGGTGGAGATCACTTCATTGGTGCCGAAGCGCACTTTCATCGCGCCGGCAATGGCGCCCCAGCCGGCGCCGGCCAGCGCGCCGGCCAGCAACGGCAGCAACACTGCCAGGCCCAAGCCCAAATCCTGCACGCCACCATAAAGCGCCACGGCGGTGGCAGCGATGCCGCCCACGGCGATCTGGCCTTCACCGCCCACATTGGTCAGGTTGGCGCGATTGGCGATGATGAAACCGAAGCCGACCAAAGCCAGCGCCACGGCGCGGTTGACCGAGGCACCAAAGGCAAAAGGCGTGCCGATGGCGCCATCAATGAAGGCTTCCACCGCATCCGGCACCGAGCGGCCGGATAGTGCGATCATCAGCAAGCCGAAGAGCAGCGCAAGCAAGGTGGCGCCAAGCGGCACCGCCAGGCGCAAGGCGGCGCGGGAGATTTGTTGCCGGTCGATCACAAGCGCCGTCATGCTGCATGCCCCGACATCAAGGCGCCGATGGCTTCACGCTGATCCATCCGCGCCGGCTTCTCACCGATCACCTGGCCGCGATACAGCACCAGGATGCGATCGGAGGCGGCGATCAATTCATCCAACTCGCTTGATATCAGCAGCACGCCAACACCGCGTGCCGCTGCGGCACGGATCTGACGATACACGGCTTCCACCGCGCCGATATCCAGGCCGCGCGTCGGCTGGGCCGCCAATAGGAAAACCAGCGGGTCGAGAGTCAATTCACGCGCCAGTACCGCCTTCTGCTGGTTGCCGCCAGACAGGCCGCCAAAAGCCACTTCAGCGCTGGCGGCGCGCACATCATATTGCTGCATCAGGCTGCGCGCCGCATCGGTGAGCGCGCGACGTTGCAGCATGCCGAAGCGGGTGAATTGCCCCAGCTTATTGAGGAACATGTTCTCGGCCACGTTCATGCCGGTGACACAGGCCACGGCATGGCGATCCTCAGGCACAATGCCGCCACCAGCGGCAGTGATGGCGGCCGGGCCGGCTTCGGTCAGGTCGCGCTCGCCGATATGGAACCGGCCGGCGCTGGGCTTGAGCAGCCCGGCCAGCACACGGCCCAGCTCTGACTGGCCATTACCTTCCACGCCAGCCAGGCCGATCACTTCGCCGGCACGGATTTCCAGGGTGAAATTATCCAGCCGCACCGCGCCGCTGCGATCCTTCACGGTCAAACCGTCGCAGACCAGGGCAAAGGGGCGGGGCTTTTCCGGATCAGGCGCCAGCGGCTTGATATCGGCCAGGCTGGCCTGGAGCGCGCTTTCCAGCGATACGACTTCACGGCCCACCATGGCGCGCACCAGGTCACCCATCTGCGCCTCGGCCATGCGCGCCGTGGTAATGCGGCGGCCGCCGCGCAGCACACTCACCTTGTCGGCCACCTTGGCGATCTCGGCCAGCTTATGTGTCACCATGATCACGGCGCGGCCGTCATCGGCCACGCGGCGCACAATTTCCAGCAGAGCACCGATTTCCTCCGGCGGCAGCACGGCGGTCGGCTCGTCCAGCACCAGCAGGCGCGGCTCGCGCATCAGGCATTTCACGATCTCGACGCGCTGGCGCTCGCCTACCGACAAGTCGCCGACGATGGCATCTGGATCGACCACCAGATCATATCGCCGGCTCAACTCACGAATGCGGTCGGCATAGCGGCGATGCGCCAGGATGCCCTTGGCCTGGCCCAGCATCAGGTTTTCCACCACGCTCATGCGCGGCACCACGCTGAAATGCTGATGCACCATGGCGATGCCGCTATTCAGCGCCTCGGCCGGGCCGGCCGGCAGCCATTCGCGGCCGGCATAGCGCATGAAGCCGCTATCCGGCGCATGGGTGCCGAAGATCAGATTGCAGAGCGTGGATTTGCCGGCGCCATTCTCGCCCAACAGGCAATGCACTTCGCCGGCATGGAATTCCAGGCTGATATCGGCCAGGGCCTGCAAGCTGCCGAAGCGTTTCGATACGGCTTCCAGCACCAGCAGCGGACGTGCATCCTCAGCTGGTGCTGTTTCCATCGCGCTCGCCTCGGCCAGAGCTGGCATCAGGCGTCAAGCACCTTGATCTTGCCCGAGAGCAGGTCTTTCTTGATCTCTTCCAGCTTGGCCTTCATCGCCGGTGTGCCGCCGCCGCAGATCACAATATCGGAGGATTTTGGCCCCATTGCCAGGCCAAAGGGTTTGAATTCCGGCTTCCAGCTGCCGGCCACGGCCTGCTCGATGGCGTATTCCACCTGATAGCCCACACCGGTGATCGAATAGGCGATATAGAGCGGATCGGTGCCGCAACGATCCGTGTAGCTGCCGATGATATGCGTGCCTTTTTCGCGCGCCGCCTGCTCCATGCCGCGCAGGCCGAGATTGAGAATGTGGTAATGCACATCGGCGCCCTGGGCGATGGCGGCCAGCGTGGCTTCCTTGGATTTCGCCACGTCGTCGAAATCGCCGGTGTAATTCTCAAAATACTTGATGGCCGGATTGATGTATTTCGCGCCGTTGCCGAATTCCTTGCCGGTATTGACGATGGCGGGAATTTCCAGGCCGCCGACATAAGACACGGCGCCGTTTTTCGACAGCATGGCGGCGGCGGCACCGGCAACAAAGCCGATCTCGGCCTGGCGCACATCGTAGCCCGAGACATTGGCCGGCTTGTTGGGATCGGCATTGCCGCCAACGATGGCGAATTTCTTTTTTGCGAAGCGCGGCGCCACTTTCATCACCGATGCCTGGGTCTGCCCGCCAACACCGATGATCAGTTCATTCTTGCCGGCCAGCGCCACCAGCACCTGCTCCATCTCGCCGAATTTCACATTCTCGATGAAGCTGATCTTCACCTTGTCGCCGAGTTTCTTTTCCACCGCCTTGAGGCCGTCATAGCCGGATTCCATCCAGCCTTTGTCGGATTTGGAACCCGGGATCAGCACGCCCACAGTGAGCGGCCCGGCAGCGCGTGCGGGCAGGGCCCAATGGCCCAGCAGCGTAACGCCGGCAGCGGCGGCACTGCCCTGCAAAAACCGGCGACGATTGGAATGCAGCATGACTTCCCCCTTCGGCACGGGCGCTGCCGGCATTGGCGGCGCGCGGTAGTGCTGAACAGGATTGCAATCAGCATGCCAGCGCCCGAAGCAGTGATTCAGCAAGATGATTCGGAAGTTTTTGCAATATGGCCAGCCAGGGCTGCGCAAGGATGCTGCTCAAAATTGCATGCAAAGCCCAAAATATAGGCATCGTATGCACGTTGCGCCAGGCAAAAACCCGGTTTGGCTTTGGCAAAGGAATTGCTTCTTGCTTGTGATCTTGCTGCAACAGGAGCCAAGCCATGACCAAAGCCGCCAGCCCGAAACTTGCCACTTTGGGCGCACCCCGCGCCGGCTATGTCTGGGGCGCCAATGCCAAACATATTGATATGGCCTTGCCGCCACGGCCGGCTCGCCCGGTTAGCCTCAAGGCGGCCCCGCAGTATATCAGCTTTGATGCCAATCGCACGGCGATGATCGTGATCGACATGCAGAATGATTTCTGC
>DLGP01000025.1:24572-64896 GCA_002482765.1 Alphaproteobacteria bacterium UBA7691 | reverse complement strand
TGCCGGTTTTGCGGGCTGCCGGCATTCCGGTGATCTGGGTCAATTGGGGCAACCGGCCCGATCTGGCCAATATGCCGCCGAACCAGATTCATCTTTACAAACCGGCCGGCAGTGGTGTGGGCCTGGGCGATCCGCTGCCCGGCTCCGGCGCCCGCGTGTTGGAGAAGGATAGCTGGGCCGCCGCCGTGGTGGACGAACTGGAACAGGCACCGGAAGATATCAAGGTGGACAAATACCGCATCAGCGGCTTCTGGGACACGCCGCTGGATTCGATATTGCGCAACCTGGATATCCGCACATTGCTGTTCAGCGGCGTGAACACTGATCAATGTGTGCTGCACAGCCTCACCGATGCCAATTTCCTCGGCTATGGCTGCGTGCTGGTGGAGGATTGCTGCGCCACCTCGTCGCCGGCTTTCTGCACCGAGGCCACAGTATGGAATGTGAAAAAGTGCTTCGGCTTTGTCTCCAACTCAAGGAAGCTGATCAAGGCGCTAAGCCAATAGCCCAAAGCCCCTATAGCTTTGCCAGCACGGCATCGATCTTGCCGAACAGGTCGTCGAGATCGTCTTCCGTGGCAATGAAGGGCGGCGCCAGAATGATGGTATCGTTGGTGACGCGCACCACGGCGCCGGTATTGAACAGCCCGGTCAGCACGGCAAAGCCGCGTGCGCCGGCAGCTTCCGCCGGGGCCAGATCAATGCCGCCAAGCAGGCCATAACCACGGATATCCTGCACGATGGCATGTTTGCGCAGGGCGCCCAGGCGTTCGAGGAATTTCGGCGTCAACGCCTTGGCGCGGGCGAACAGCTCATCATCCTTGAAAATCTTCAACGTGGCGCTGGCGGCGGCACAGGCCACCGGATGCGCCGACCAGGTGTAACCATGGAAAAACTCGATGCCGCCCGGCACGGCATCAACAATGGTGTCGTAAACCCCATTACGCACCGCCACGGCCGCCATCGGGATATTGCCGTTGGTGATCGCCTTGGCCATGGTCATGATATCCGGTGTCACACCAAAGGCCTGCGCGGCAAAGGCTTCGCCGGTGCGGCCAAAGCCGGTGATGACCTCGTCGAAGATCAGCAGGATGCCGTGCTTGTCGCAGATAACGCGCAGCTTTTCCAGATAGCCCTTGGGCGGCGGCAGGATGCCCACTGAACCGGCAATCGGTTCAACGATGCAGGCGGCGATGGTGTCGCCGCCATGAAGGTCCACCATGCGCTGCAAATCATCGGCCAGATCGGCGCCATGCTCACCCTGGCCAAGCTGGAAACGGTTTTCAGCAATATGCGTGTGGCGCAGATGCGACACGCCGGGCATGCCAAGGCCGAACATGTCGCGGTTGCGTACCATGCCGCCAACCGACCAGCCGGCGAAATTCACGCCATGATAACCCTTCTCGCGGCCAACCACGCGCAGGCGCTGGCCGTCGCCGCGGCGGCGATGATATTGGATGGCGATCTTGATGGCGCTTTCCACCGCTTCCGAACCGGAGCCGACAAAGAAAACGCGGTCTATGTCGGCTGGCGTGAGCTGCGCAATCTCGCGTGCGAGTTGGAAGCTACCCGGGGTGCCGAATTGAAACGGCGGCGCGTAATCCAGTCGCTCAAGCTGCGCCGCCACGGCATCGCGGATTTCGCGCCGGCCATGGCCGGCCGGGGTGCAGAACAGGCCGGACAAGCCATCCACCAGCTTCTCGCCGCGATCATTCCAGTAATGCATACCCTCGGCGCGGGCGATGATGCGCGGCTGCTGCTTGAACTGTCGGTTGGCCGTGAACGGCATCCAGTGAAACGACAGATCCTCGTTATGCAGCGGCGAGGCGAGGGCATTGGCTGAAGCGCTCACGGGTATCCTCCTGGCTATACGCGGCATAAGAACAGCATGGCGCCGACCCGGCTTGTAGAACCAGCCGGTGCTTTCCGGCTGATCCAGAAAAAGCTCAGGCGGCGGCCATGATGCGCTGGCCGGCCTGGCTCACTTCATCCGCCTTGTGGCAGGCAACAAAATGCTGCGGCGCGCGGATTGATAGTTTTGGCGTTTCACGCCGGCAGCGTTCATCGGCAAACGGGCAGCGTGCGGCAAAACGGCAGCCAGGCGGCGGATTGATCGGGCTGGGTGGTTCACCCCGCAGGCCGAATTGCTGTTTCAAACTGTTGCGCAGATTGCCGGCCGGCGCTGCGGCTGCCATCAGCGACCAGGTATAGGGATGCTGCGGCGCGCCGAACAATGTTGCAGCCGGCGCCAATTCCACAATCTGGCCGAGATACATCACCGCAATCTGGTCGCAGAGATGCTGCACCACGCCAAGGTCATGCGAGATGAACACATAGGTCAGACCAAGTTCACGTTGCAGCCGTTGCAGCAGATTCAGAATCTGCGCCTGGATAGCCACGTCCAACGCCGAAACCGGTTCGTCGCAGACAATCAGATCGGGCTTGGTGGATAATGCGCGCGCAATCACCAGGCGCTGGCGCTGGCCACCGGAAAATTGATGCGGAAACAGCATCGCTGCTTCGGGCGGCAGGCCAACGGCGGCGAGCAATTCTTCAACCCGTTCGTCACGTTCGATGGCGCTGCCAACATCCAGCAGGTCAAGCGGCTCGCGGATCAGGTCGCCGGCACGGCGCCGTGGATTGAGCGACGAGAACGGGTCCTGAAAGATCATCTGGAAATGCCGCCGCGTCTTGCGCAGCGCATTGCCACGCAATTCGGTCAGATCATCATCGCCCAGGCGTACACGGCCGCTGGTGATCGGCACCAGGCGCATGATGGCCTGTGCCGTGGTGGATTTGCCCGAGCCGCTTTCGCCGACAATGCCGAAAGTGCTCTGGCGCGGCACGCGGAAGCTGATGCCATCCACGGCATGCACGATCTGGCGCGGCCCAAACGGCCCGGCGCGACCGGCCGGGAAATGCACCACAAGGTCGTTCACTTCAAGCAGGATCGGGTTGTTCATGCCATTGCCCCCTGCGGATGCCAGCATGCCACGTGATGATCGGGTGTCACAGCCTGGGCTGGTGGCGGTGTATCGGCGCAGCGGCCGCTGGCATGGTTGCAGCGTGGCGCAAAACCGCAGAGCACGCCGCGTTTGCCAAGGCCCGGCACCATGCCGGGTATTTCCGCCAAGGCGACCGGTTGGGCGGCAGCAGCCTGGCCCAGCCGCAGATGCGGCACGCTGGCGATCAGGCCGCGTGTATAAGGATGGCTTGGCGCTGCCAGGATGGCACCGCTCGGGCCTTGCTCGATGCTGCGGCCGGCATAGAGCACCGCCACGTCATCGGCGATATCGGCCACGGCGCTCAGATCATGCGTGATCAGCACGATGGCCGTGCCGATATCCTGTTGCAGGATTTTGAGCAGATCAAAAATCTGTGCCTGCACGGTCACGTCCAGCGCCGTGGTCGGCTCGTCGGCTATCAGTAGGCGCGGCCGGCAGGCCAGGGCCATGGCAATCATCACACGCTGGCGCATGCCGCCCGACATCTGATGCGGATAAACATCAATACGCCGCTCCGGCGCCGGAATCTGCACTGCCCGCAGCATGGCGATGGCGCGTTCACGCGCAGCCGGGCGATCCAGGCCCTGATGCAGTTGCAGCGCCTCGCAAATCTGGTCGCCCACAGTGTAGACCGGGTTGAGCGCCGTCATTGGTTCCTGGAAGATCATTGACATGCGGTTGCCGCGCAACTGGCGTAAGTCGTCGTTTGGCATATGCGCCACATCGCGGCCTTCCAGTAGGATGCGGCCGGAGGAAATGGCAAAGCCTTCCGGCATCAGGCCCATGATCGCCAAAGCTGTCATGCTCTTGCCGCAGCCGGATTCGCCCACCAGGGCAATGGTCTTTCCAGCCTCGACGGAAAACGATAATTTCTCCAGCACCGGCACTGTGTCGCCAGGGCGCTTGAGGCTGACGGTCAAATCCTCGATTTGCAGAACCGGGGCCATGTTTGTCACCGTTTGCGCAGGCGCGGATTAAGCGCGTCGTTAATGCCATCGCCGATCAGGCTGATGCTCAGCACCGCCAGGAAGATGGCGCTGCCGGGCACCAGCACTGCCCACCAGGCATCCAGGACATAATTGCGGTTCTGGCCGATCATCATGCCCCAGCTCATCACATTGGGATCACCCAGGCCGAGAAAGCTCAGGCCGCCTTCAAACAGGATGGCGACACCGATGGCGAAGGTGGCTGAAACGATGATCGGCGGCAGCGCATTGGGCAGGATCACCCGGGTGATGGTGTAGCCATTACCGCCGCCGGCAGCGGTCACCGCCTTGACGTAATCCAATTCACGGATACGCAGGAATTCGGCGCGGGTCAGGCGGGCCACGCTGGTCCAGCTCACCACGCCGATGGCGATGGTGATGGTTTCAAGCGAGGCGCCAAACAATGTCACCAGCACCATGGCGAATAACAGGGTGGGCAAAACCTGGAAAAATTCGGTGATTTTCATCAGCACGGTATCCAGCGGATTGCCGAAATAGCCGCTCAGCGCCCCCATGGTGATGCCGATCAGCAGGGTTATCAGCGCCGCAACCGCACCAACCGCCAGCGTGGCGCGGCCACCCACCAACAGGCCGGCCAGGATATCGCGGCCCAGATAATCAGTGCCGAGCCAGTATTCGCTATCTGGGGCATTAAATGGCGCGCCGGCGATATCAAACGGATCAAGCGGGTAGAGCAACGGCCCAATCAGCGTAGCCAGCAGGATAATCAGGAACAGGCAAAAGCCGATCAATCCGGTGGGATTGCGCAGGAATAGGCCAAGTGTCTCACGCAAGGGAGAAATGCGGGTGACGTTGAGCGCCTCGTCGGGGCGGGCAGGGGCGTGAGGCAGGCTCATTTGCGTACCCGGATGCGCGGATCAATCAGGCGATAGGCCAGATCGGTCAGGATATTGGCCAGCATTACCAGCAGGGCGGAAAAAAACAGCACGCCCAGTAGGGTGGGATAGTCGCGGCGCAAGATTGATTCAAAAACCAGGCGGCCCAGGCCGGGCCAGCCGAACACGGTTTCCACCAGCACGGCACCTGCAAAAAGATGGCCGAATTGCAGGCCGACCACAGTAACCACCGGTATCAGTGCATTACGCAGCGCATGCTTGAACACCACCACCGATTCACGCAAGCCCTTGGCGCGCGCGGTGCGGATATAATCGGCGCGCAGTGCATCGATCATGCTGGTGCGTGACAGGCGGCTATATTGCGCCATGTAGACAATGCCCAGCGTCAGTGCCGGCAAAGTCAGGTGATGCAGCACATCCAGGATATAGGCCAAGCCCTGTTTGGGATAGGCCACATCAGCCATGCCGCTGGCCGGGAAGAGCGGCAGATAGGAGGCAAACAGCAGAATCAGCATCAGGCCGGTCCAGAATACCGGCGCGGCATAGCCGGCAAGCGAAAAAAACGTGACAAAATGATTGAGCAGGCTGTTCGGCCGCCTGGCGCTGAACACACCCAGCAAGGTGCCGGCCAGCACCGAGAGCAGCAGCGCGGCAAAGACCAGGATGATGGTGGCCGGCATACGTTGCAGGATCAGCACGCTGACCTGTTCGTTGAAATAGAAGGAATGGCCGAAATCGCCCTGCATGATGCGCCCAACATAGGTCAGCAATTGATGCCCAAGCGGTTTGTCGAGGCCATAACGCTGGCGGATTTGTTCGATCACTTCGATCGAAGCGCCACCCATCTCGCCCGCAATGACCTGGGCTGGATCGCCGGGCGCGGCATGGATAAGGCAGAAATTCAGGATCACGACCGCCAGCAGCAGTAGCGCCGCATTCGCGATCTTGATGAGAATATCCGATATCAATGCCATGACGATCCAGTACAGGTTGCGGGCGAGACGGGTAACAGATTAGCGGTTCTGCCAGTAGAGCTCATCCATCGGCGACATCGGCCCCCAGATCGTGGTGGGCAGGTTGCCGAGGCTGGACACGAAGGCGCTGCGATACGGCACCGAGTTGATGAAGTAGATCGGGGCATCAGCCACAACCAGCTTCTGGAATTCAACATACAATGCCTTGCGCTTGGCCTGGTCGGTTTCGATGGCGGCCTTTTGCAGCAATTCATCCACACGCGGATTGGAATATTGCTGCGTGTTCGACCAGATCACCCCCTTGCGGATATTCGAGGTGAGATAGGTGCGCGCCACACCAATCACCGGGTCGCCCCAGTTGAACACCAGATCGAAGGTCAGGTCAAAATCGAAGCTGGCGATACGCTGCGCCCAGGTTGGGAAATCCGGCGCCGCGCGCACTTCCACCGCGATGCCGATCTTCTTGAGCTGCGGCCGCAGATATTCCGCCAGATTACGCTGCTGCTCGTCGTTGCCGGGGATAAAATCCACTTGCAGCGGGAAGCGCACGCCATCAGCGCCCTTCTTGTAGCCGGCTTCGTCCAGCAGCTTTTCAGCCTTCTTCAGGTCAAGCTTGTACTGTTCCAGGCTTGCATCGGCGAAGGGTGAGGTGTTGATGATCGGCCCCAGCACCTGATCGGGTTTGCCGCCCATCAGCTTGCCAGTGATGAAATCGCGATTCACCGCATAGGCAATCGCCTGGCGCACCCGCACATCATCCAGCGGCTTCTTCTTGGTGTTGAAGGCGAGCCAGTTGATCGGTCCGATGCCTTCATAACCTTTCGAGGTGGTGATGATGTTTTTCATCTTCTCGATACGATCAATGGTGCGCACGCCAGACAGGAATGGCACCATGTTGATTTCCTGGCGCTCCAGGCCGATCATCAGGTTGTTTTCGTCCGGGATCAGGCGCACCACGATCTTGTCGAGATAGGGCAGGCCGGGGCGGAAATATTTGTCAAACTTCTCCAGGGTGAAATATTCACCCTGCTTGTATTCGGTCAGCTTGAATGGGCCGGAGCCGACCGGCTTGATATTGGCCGGATGCACCTTCACATCGCCGCCAACACCATAAACATGTTTGGGCAGGATCGGCATCAGCGCTGGCGACATCGCCAGCAGCAAGGCCGGATGCGGCTGCGATAGCTTGATCACCGCAGTATGCGCATCAGGGGTTTCCACCGCCTGCACCGGGCCAAGCATGGTCTGGAACGGATGGTTGGCCTTGATCGTCATGATCGAGAAGGCAACATCTTCCGATGTGATCGGCTTGCCATCATGGAAAACCGCATTCTTCACCAGCTTGAGCGTGATGGTCTTGCCATCCGAGGATTGTTCCCAGGCTTCGGCCAGATAAGGCTGCGGATTCCACTTATCGTCATAGCGCAGTGGGCTGGCAAAAATCTGCGTGCTGGGCAGAGCAGTGGCAACACCGGATTGCACGGCGCCATTAAAATGGCGCGGTGCCTGCGTGGTGCCGATCACCAAGGTGCCGCCTGGTTTTGGCTGCGCTGAAATGCTGCCCGCACCAAGCAGCAAAGCCATCGCGCTGGCACCAGCCAGGCCGAACAAACGTCGAGATAGGGTTAGCTTCATCATGTCTACTCCTCTGTTTGTTGCCGCTGTCTGCTGCTGGCTTCTTACTGAGCGAAAACCATCATCCAGATCTCACGTGCAAGCATTGCAAGGGCCGTACCAATCAAAGTCAACAAAGCCACGCTTCTAAATGTTTTTGTGCCGTGACGACGGAAAAGCATTTCGCCGATCCAAGAGCCGAGGATTATCACCGGCATCGATGCAGTGGCGAGTGCAAAAGTGGCGCCATCAGCAATACCGAAAGCCATCGCACTCGGCACACCGGCCAATGCCGTGATGAAGAAAAGCACCATCAGCGATTTGCGTGCCTGATCTGCCGGCATGTTGGTGAGCAGCGAATAGGCGATGGCGGGCGGGCCTGGCATTGCTGCCATGCCGTTGCACAAACCAACGCCGATGCCGGCCACGGCGCCATAGCCATGATTGGCATGCAAGGGCAGCAGCCGCGGGCGCCACAGCAGCATCACACCGCACAACATCATCACGGCAATGGTGAGGCGGGCCATACTGGGCGAGGCAATCGCCAGCAGATAAACACCCAGCGGCGTTGTGGCGCAGGCCACCAGCGCCATGGTGACAAAGCTGCGGTCGAATGATCGGTAATGCCGCGCCGTATCAAGCGCGCCGATAATAAGTTGCAGCAGGAAAACCACCGGCACCGAGCGCGAGGGCGGCAAGGCCATGCTGGTGAGCGGCACAGCCACCAGGGCAAAGCCAAAACCGGCAAAGCTGCGTAGAATGGCTGCTGCCAGCAAAGCCAAGGCGGCGCCGGCAAGCGCCAAGGGCGCTGTTGTGTCGAGCAGGGATTGCAGGCCGGATGCTGCCATCACATGCCGCTGAACACGATGGTTTTTTTGCGCGTAAAATGCTCCAGCATGGCTTCCAGCGAGGCTTCCTTGCCAAGGCCGGATTTGCCGAAGCCGCCATAACTCAGATTGGGCTGGATGGTGAGATTCTGGTTCACCTGCACATAGCCGGCATTGAGGCGGCGGGTGGAATCCAGTGCGCGGCCAAGATCGCGGGTCCACACCGTGGCGGCAAGACCATAGGGGCTGTCATTAGCCGCCGCCAGCACAGCCTCGTAATCATCCCAGGCCACCAGCACCGCCACCGGGCCGAAAATTTCCTCGCGCAGCACCGGGCTTTCGTCCGGCAGGCCGGCGAATAGCACCGGCTGCATGAACAGGTCGGGCCGCAGGCTTTCATCCAGCGCCATCCTGCCACAGCGTAATGTGGTGACGCCCGGGGTGGCTTCGCCGATGGCAACATAGCGATCAATGGTGGCTTTCTGCCCGGCCGAAATGATCGTGCCGATATCCGTGGCCTCATCCAGCGGATCGCCGATCACCATGCTTTCCAGCCGCTCGGTCAGGCGGGCGGTGAAAGCCGGCATCAAATCCTTATGCACATAGATGCGGCTGGCGGCGGTGCAGCTCTGGCCCTGGCGGGTGAAGCGCATGCCGGCAATGGCGCCTTCCACGCTGCGTTCCAGGTCGGCATCGGCAAACACGATCATCGGGCTTTTGCCGCCCAGTTCCAGGCTGACCGGAATGATCCGCTTGGCGCCGGCCTGATAGACAATCTCGCCCACCGGCTGCGAACCGGTGAAGGTGATCTTAACCACATCAGGATGCGCGGTGAGCGGCGCGCCGCAATCTGGCCCGTCACCCACCACCACATTCACCACGCCGGCCGGCAAGTGGTCGGCCAGAATTCGGGCAGCGGCCAGGGTGGCGAAAGGCGCTTCCTCGGCGGCCTTGATCACCACGCTGTTGCCTGCCACCAGGGCCGGCGCCACTTTCAGCATCATCAGCACCAGCGGCACATTCCAGGGCAGGATCGCCGCCACAACGCCAAGCGGTTCGCGCAAGGTGACCGACAGGGTGTCCGGGCTGAAGGGCAGCGTTTCGCCTTTCAGTTCAGAGGCCAGGCCGCCATAGAATTCCAGCAGATCAGCGGCCACACGCAATTCGCCACGGCATTCGGTGCGCACAGCCTTGCCGGTTTCCAGCGCCAGCAGCACGGCAATGGCTTCGGCATCTGCCGCCAGGGCGCGGCCGGCTGCGGCCACCCGCTTGCCGCGTTCACGCGCGGCAATGCCGGCCCAGCCGGGCTGCGCCGCCTTGGCCGCCGCCACGGCGCGATCCACATCGGCAGCTTTGCTCTCGGCCGCCTGGCCAAGCACTTGCAGTGTTGCCGGGTTGAGCACATCGAAGCCGCTGCCATCCAGGGCCGGCACCAGTTCATTGCCGATCAGGTTGTTGTTCTGCAAACGCGCCAGCCAATGCAGGGCGGCGCGATAGGCTTCTGTGGAGCGGGCATCTTGGCTGGGCTTGGTCATACCGGTCACATCAATCAAGGGGCTTTACTGTGGCAAGCCCGGCCGCTTGGCCGTAGGGCCACAGCCGGCATATCCGCTATGCCACAGCGGCTTCGGCGGGCGCCAGGATGGCGTCAAAAGCAGCATCCAGTGCCGCCGCCTCGGGCAGTTCCGGGGTGCCGAGGCCAACCAGCAGGGTTTCCATACCCAGCAAGGCGCTGGGCAGGCCCGGGCTGGGGCGCAGGCTCCAGCGCGGCCCGCTCAGTTGCAGCAGATAGGACTGATCATCGCCGGCAAAGCGGCACCAGCCTTTCAGGCGCAGCAGGGCGGGTGGCATCCGTTGCAGCAGCCGTTCCAATTCGGTGCGATGAAAGGCGGCCGGCCGACGATAGAGCCAGCGCTGAATGCCATGCCCGTCATTCGGCGGCAAAGCGGCGGCGGCCACTGCATCCGGCGGGGTGTCACGTTCAAAATGCAACAGCGCGATGGGCGGCTGGGCCTGGATGGTGGGCAGGATGCGGCCCTGCGGTGCCAGCTGGCGCAGCAAGCTCTGGCAATGCGCCGCTTGTGCTTCGCCCACAAGATCCATCTTGTTGAGCAGCAGCAGGTCGGCGCGGCTGATCTGGCGCCGCACGGTGTCGCCGATATAGCCATCGGCCAGTTGAGCCGCAAGCTGCTCGGCATCCACCAGCACAATCACGGCGGCCAGGCTCAGGTCAGGCTCGATCAAGGCCACTTCGGCAATCTGCCAGGGATCGCCCACGCCGCTGGCCTCGATCACGATATGCTCCGGCGCCACCGGCGCGTTCAGCACCCGCAGCAAGGCATCCGACAGGCCATCGGCCAAACTGCAACAGACGCAGCCATTCTTCAGATTGATCGTGCCGCCATCATGGCTTTCGATCAGCGCGGCATCGATATTCACCGCGCCGAAATCATTCACCATCACGGTATAGCGCTGGCGATCCTGGCGCAGCAGATGGTTGAGGAAGGTGGTTTTGCCGGCGCCAAGAAAACCGCCAATCACCGTGAAGGGAATCCTGGTGCTTGGCGGTATCATGGGGTTGCCACTCAGCTTGCTTTTGGCGCCGGGAACGGCTTGCCGCCGCAAACCGTGCCCCAGATCGGAATATCCTTCAAGGCGGCTGGGTCTACGCTGAGCGGGTCCTGTTCCAGCACGGCGAAATCGGCATATTTGCCGATCTCGATACTGCCCACCAGATGATCCATGCGCATCGTATAGGCGGTGCCAAGAGTAACGGCGGCGAGGGCATCGGCCACTGAAAGCCGCTCTTCCGGGCTTAGGATGCGGCCGCTGACGGTGCGGCGGTTCACGGCGCACCAGGCGGTGAAAAGCGGCGCCAGCGGAGTCACCGGGGCATCCGAATGCAGCGAGAACGGGATGCCGAGGCGCAGCGCGGTGCCGGCGGCATTCATCCGCGTGGCGCGTTCCGGCCCCATGGTGATGGCATAATGCTGGTCGCCCCAGTAATGGATATGGTTGGAAAACAGATTGACGCAGAGGCCCAGGGTCTTGATGCGGCGGAATTGCTGCTGGCTGGCCATCTGGCAATGCTGCAAGGTGTGGCGATGGTCGGCCCAGTAATGCGCTTTCTGCGCCGCTTCCACAGCATCCAGCACCACTTCGGTGGCTTCATCACCATTGGTGTGGATATGCATATGCACATGGGCGGCATGCAAGGTGCTGACAATGCTGCGCAGGTCGTCCGGCGCGATATACCATAGGCCATTCTCGGCGCCGTTATGATAGCCGGGCCAGCGCAGGCGGGCGGTGAAACCCTGGATCGAGCCATCCACGATCAGCTTCACCATGCCGAAATGCAGCTTGGCATTATTCATGGCTTGCAGTTTGCGAATGTAGTCGATGGTGCCTTCGGTGCTCAGGCCAACCCGCGATAGCGCCGGCACCAGGCGGATCGGGAAATCCGCTTCCTCGGTCACCTGGCGATAGGTGGTCAGCGTCTGCTCCGGCATCTCGTTATGCAGGTCGGTCAGCGTGGTAACGCCCATGATGGTGGCCGAGCGGCCAAAGCGGCGCACATGCTCGGGCTTGGCCATCTCGTTGATGGCATACCAGTTCAGGCCGCGGAACAGCCGCAGCCGCGCCGCCACGCCCTGCATCTCGCCGGCCGGTTCGCCATCCTCGGCTTTTGGAATGCCGTCGATATTGGTGCTGCGGTCAACGCCGATCTTGTTGAAGGTGTAGCTGTTGACGTTGAGGATGTGGAAACTGGCATGGATCACCAGCACCGGCCGGGTGGTGGAGACACGGTCCAAATCCTGGCGTGTCATGCGCCGGCCGCCAAAGTAGATCGGATCAAAACCCCAGGCGAACAGGATTTCATCCGGATCGCTCATCGCTTCCGATACTGCGCGCAGCTTTTCCACCACTGCGTCGATGCTGTCCATGCCCTTGACCCGCTCGCCTTCGGGCGAGATGCGGTCAAAATAGCCAACATAGGGAAAGCCCCAGATGCCGCCTTCCATGATATGGGCATGGCCCTCCACAAAGCCGGGCAGCAGCACCTTGTCGGCAAAGCTGGTATCCAGCGGCGCATCGGCCCAGGGCGCCATATCCTCGGCGGTGCCAACTGCCAGCACACGATCCCCGCGCACGGCCACATGGGTGGCGGTGGGGATTGATGGGTTCATGGTGATGATCTTGCTGGCCTGAAAAATCTTAATCGCAGTGTCCACGGTCGATCCTCGCCGGCAGGGATTTCGGATGCACCCAGATTGACGGTTCTGCCCGGCTGGATAGTAGGTCCAATCGGCTCAAGCCGCTTGGTCCAGATATTTTAGAGCACGCTGCGATTAGTTTGACGTGCTGCGTTGCGTCTGGAGGCGCAGGTCGGCCACGGCAGCGGCCAGGGCCTGCACGCCCTCATTGATCCGGCTGGCCGGAATCGACGAGAAGCCAAGGCGGAAATGCTGTTCGCCCGGTGGCGTGGCGAAGAAGGGTTCGCCGGGTTCAAACAGCACGCCGCGTTCCCGCGCCTTGAGCAGCAGGTGCTGCGGGTTGATATCGGCCGGGCAGGTGAGCCAGATGCTGGAGCCGCCGATGCTGGGCGAGCGTGGGAAATCCGGCAAAGCCACCGCCACGGCGGCGCAAATGGTTTCCCAGCGCTCTTTCAGCGCATGGCGCAGGCTGCGCACCAGGCCTTGGCAATGGCCTTCAGCCAGGAAGATTGCCGCCGTGCGCTGGTTATTCAGCGGCGCCGAGCGGTGCATCAGCCGGCGCAACGCCCGCGCCTCGCGGATCACCGCTTCGGGCGCCACCATGAAACCGATCCGCACGCCAGGCGCCAGCACTTTCGACAGGGTGCCGAGATAGATCACGCGGCCATCGCGATCCATCGATTTGAGCGCCGGCATATTGGCCTCGAACCGGGTTTCGCCTTCGTAATCATCCTCGATCAGTACCGCATCGGCGGCGCCGGCCCATTTCAGCAAGGCCTGGCGACGATCATTCGGCATCGTCACCATGGTGGGGCATTGATGCGCCGGCGTCACCACCGCATAGCGCAGGCCTTGCAGCCAGGGGCCAAGGCGCATGCCGCCCGCATCCACCGGCACGCCGCGCACCTGGCCACGGCTGAGCGCGAAGATGTTACGCGCATCGGTGTAGCCTGGCTCCTCAATGCCCACCAGCTCGCCCGGCTTTACCAGCAATTGCGACAGCAGATAGAGGCCATGTTGCGAGCCGAGCGTGACCAGCACTTCCTCGGGCCGGGCAAAAACACCATGCTGCGGCAGAATCTGGCGGCAAATCTGTTCGATCAGCAGCGGATCGTCATCCATCGCCTGGTCGGCAGCCCAGTAATTCACCGCCGAGCGGCCCATCGCATCGCGCGAGCAGGTGCGCCACACCGCCACCGGAAACAGTTCCGGATCAACCTGGCCGTAGATGAACGGAAAGCGGTATTCCTGCCAGTTGGTGGGCTTGGAGATATGGCGCCAGGTCGCCGGCATGGTGGCGAAGCGGTCATTCCAGTCGGTCTGGCTGCGGGTCTCGGGCCGCTCGGCATTCTCGTTCACCGCCAGCCTGCCGGCCTGATCCTCGACAAAATAGCCGCGCCGTTCGGTCGAGATCAGGTAGCCGCGCGCCACCAATTCCTCATACACCGCGATGATGGTGTTGCGCGCCACACCCATCCGCTCGGCCAGCGCGCGGGAGGGGGGCATGCGCTGGCCGGCCGCCAGCCGGCCGGCGCCGATGGCACTGATGATGGATTGGCGCAGGGCGCCCTGGATGGTCTGCCCTGCTTCACGCTCGGGTAAAAGATGCGCCCAATTCACCCCGGTTTTCCATTCGGCTGTTCCGACAACGGCCGATTATGGCGAGGGGATTACACGCGCTACAAGATAAATTGGCTGTATAAGGTGCATATTTAATTATGCCCAAATAATCAGCAAAATTATCAGGCTGAAAAAACCACGGTTTTCTGGCCATTCACGATCACGCGGCCTTCCAGGTGGTTGAGCAAGGCGCGGGCAAGCACGCGACGTTCTATGTCGCGGCCCTTGCGCACCAGGTCTTCCGGCGTGTCGCGATGGCTGATCCGCTCCACATCCTGCTCAATGATCGGGCCTTCATCCAGGTCGCGGGTGACATAATGTGCGGTGGCGCCGATCAGCTTCACGCCGCGGTCAAACGCCTGATGATAGGGTTTGGCACCCTTGAAGCCGGGCAGGAAGGAATGGTGGATATTGATGCAGCGGCCTTCCAGCGCGCCAGACAGGTTGTCAGACAGGATTTGCATATAACGCGCCAGCACCACCAGATCGGTGCGGGTTTCGGCCACCAGATCAAGCAATTGCCGCTCCTGCGCCGCCTTAGTGGCTGGGGTCACCGGCAGGTGATAGAACGGCGCGCCATTAAAATCCTGGCTGCCGAAGGCTGCGCGCGGATGGTTGGAAACCACGGCGCTGACCACCATGGGCAATTCGCCGATGCGGGTGCGATAGAGCAAATCTTCCAGGCAATGGTCGAATTTCGACACCAGGATCATGACCCGCTGGCGCTGCTGTGCCGGCTGCAATTTCCAGGTCATGCCCAGGCCGGCGGCAATCGGGGCAAAGCCGGCGGCGATCTGCGCGGTGGGCTGGGGCGGGCATTCAAACAGCACGCGCATGAAAAACAGCCCGGTTTCCTTATCGCTGAATTGCTGCGCATCCAGGATATTGCCGCCCTGTTGCAGCAGGAAGCCGGAAACCGCCGAGACAATGCCGGGGCGGTCGATACAGGAAAGCGACAGGATCATGCCGGTGGTGGCTTCGAGGCTGCTGGCCTCTGGGGTGGGGGCAAGACTGGTCATGACGGTTCAGGCTTTCACATAGACCCAGGCGCGGATGCCGGAGCGCAGGGTCACTTCAATACGCTTGTAATCCGCCACTTCATAGGCATCGGCTGCTGCCAGTTCCGCCGCCGTGATGCGGAATACCTGGCCCGGCACGGCATCGGCCGGATCGCCGGAAGGCGTCACGATGGGATGGAATTTCTCGCCGCTGGTGGCCAGCACGGCGGGATCGGTGATTTCCAGCATGGTCTGGCGATAGCCGGGCAGGGCATCGGCGCTGCCCTCCAGCTTGCGGCCAAAGGAGGCCAGTTGCACCTCTTCAAGCTGCAACGTGCCGTAGGAGAATAAATGAATATCGGCAATTGAGGACATGGCGGGCGGCTCCGGTCAGGGCGCCATGCTTAACGCCAAAAGCCCGCGCTGACAAATGCCTCAATCGGCGCCGCTCAGGCCCGGCTGCGATATCGATTGGCGCTGGCGGTTCTGCACCATATCGGCATGCAATTGCCGGATCAGGCCGCTGCCGGTGGTGGTGAACAGGAACGGGAATACCCCATGCGCCAGGCAAGCCAGGCCGCCCAGCAGCATGCGACCGCCGAAGCTGCTGGCAGCACGCAGATGCTCAAAATAATCCTCGCCCACAGAAGCCGGATGCTCACTGAAAAGCCGGTGCCAGAGCCGCATGGCATGTCCCCTTGAAAAGTCGCCGTTGCGGAATAATTTGGCATCGCTTGGCTGGGATATTTTCCCATTTTGCGATTGATGCGACAGGTTTTGTGGTATATTTGTCCAATAATGGCCGAAAAAATAGAATTAGATAGCATAGACAGGCATATCCTTGGGATATTGCAGGAGGATGCTGCCTTGCCGGTGCAGGTGGTGGCAGAGCGGGTCGGCCTGTCGCCAAATCCGTGCTGGCGCCGCATCAAGCAGCTTGAAGCCTCAGGCGTGATCGAGCGCCGGGTGGCGCTGGTCAATGCCGCCGCCGTTGGCCTCGGCGTCACCGCCTTTGTCTCGATCCGCACCAACCAGCATAATGCCGATTGGCTGCAAAGTTTTGCCCGCGGCGTGCAGAGCATTCCTGAAATTGTTGAATGCCACCGCATGAGCGGCGATATCGATTATCTGCTCAAGGTGGTGGTGCGCGATATCCAGCATTACGACCGGGTCTATCGCCGCCTGATTGCCGCCGTGCCGGGCCTCTCGGATGTCAGTTCCACCTTCTCCATGGAGCGGCTGAAACACGGCACCAAGCTGGAATTGGCAACACTTTAGTTTTCCGCCTGGAAAATCTCATTGCGGCTGCGGCCAAAACGCGGCAGCAGCACCAGGCAGGGCACCAGCAAAGCCAGCACAATCAGGCTGGCGGCCAGCGGCCGTGTGGCGAAAACCGTGGGGTCGCCATCGGATAGCGTCAGGGCGCGGCGCAGATGTTCCTCGATCAGCGGGCCGAGCACAAAACCCAGCACCAGCGGCGCCGGCTCCAGGTTCAGCTTGGAAAACAGATAGCCCAGCAGGCCAAAGCCAACCGCCAGCATCACCTCGAACACGCTGCCGTTGACGCCATAAACCCCGATGCAGCAAAACAGGAAGATGGCCGGAAACATCAGCCGATAGGGCACTTTCAGGAATTGCACCCACAGGCCGACCAGCGGCAGGTTGATGATCACCAGCATCACATTGCCGATCAGCATGGAGGCAATCAGACCCCAGAACAGGTCTGGCCGTTCGGTCATCACCGTGGGGCCGGGCGCGATGCCATGGATCATCATGCCGCCCACCAGCAAAGCCAGCACAGCATTGGGCGGAATGCCAAGCGTGAGCAGCGGAATGAAGGAAGCCTGTGCGGCGGCATTATTGGCGGCTTCCGGCCCGGCCAGACCCTCCACGGCACCATGGCCGAATTCTTCCGGATGGCGCGACAGGCGCTTTTCCAGGCCATAGGAACTGAATGCAGCCAGGATGGCGCCGCCGCCGGGCAGGATGCCGAGCAGGGTGCCGACCATGGTGCCACGCAACACGGCGGGCGCGGCGCGGCGCGCTTCGTCGCGTGAGGGCCATAGCCGGCCGACCTTCTTCACCATGCTGCCGGTTGCGCCATCGCCTTCCAGATTGCGCATCACCTCGGCGATGCCGAACAGGCCTACGGCCAAGGGCACAAAGCCGATGCCATCGCCCAGTTCCGGCACGCCGAAAGTGAGGCGGGCAAAGCCGGTATTGATATCGCGGCCGATGGTGCCCAGCACCAGGCCAAGGCCGACCATGGCAATGGCGCCGATCATCGAGCCATGCGACATCACGATGGAGATCGAAAGGCCCAGCAGCATCAGGCCAAAATATTCCGCCGAGCCGAAGGCCAGCGCGATCTTGGCGAATTGTGGCCCGAACAGCACATTGAGCATGGTGCCGACGATGCCGGCAAAGAACGAGCCGAGTGCGGCAATGGCCAAGGCCGAGCCGGCGCGCCCGCGCAAAGCCATCTGGTAGCCATCCAGGCAGGTGACAACCGAGGCGGTTTCGCCCGGCACACGCATCAGGATCGAGGTGGTGGAGCCGCCATATTGTGAGCCATAGTAGATGCCGGCCAGCATGATCAGCGCTGCCACTGGCGGCAGGTAGAAGGTGACCGGCAGCAGCATGGCGATGGTGGCCACCGGGCCGATCCCGGGCAGCACGCCGATCAGCGTGCCGCAGAGTGCGCCGATGAAACAGAACAGCAGATTGCCCGGCTGCAAAGCAATGCCAAGGCCATAAGCGAAGGAGTCGAGTGCTGCCATCATGGCCAGATCTTCACTTGCAGCTTGAGGCCATAGCCGAACAGCAGGGTGACAAAGGCGGCGAGAATGGCGGCAGCCAGCAGCCTTTCGCGCCAGGATAATTCACGCGCGCCGAAACTGACCGCCAATGTGGCGAGAAAACCGGTGAAAGCCAGGCCCAGCCAGGGCAGCAGCAGGCCAAAGCCGGCCATGGCCGCCGGCACAATGAAGGGGCGCAGTTTGAAGCCGGCGGCATCGGCTTCAGGGGTAACGGCTTCAGGTGCGTCGGCTGTTTTGCGCCAGCCGCGCTGCACCAGCAGCAGGCCCAGCAAAGCCACCAGGGCGCCCGAGGCCTGCAACACAAAACCTGGCCCGATATCCGACGGCGTGCCGCTGGGATAACGCCAAGTCAGCAACAGGATGCCGGCGCCTGCCACAAACAGGAAGGCGCCGGCATAAGCTTCGCGGGCCAGACGCAGCATGGCTTATTGTTGCGCCACGCCGGCTTCCTGCATCACCTGGCCCCAGCGCTTGATTTCAGCGCCGATATGGTTGGTGAAATCAGCCGGATTGCTGGTGGCGGGCAGGAAACTGGCATCGGTCACCTGCTTGCGCACACTATCCTTGGCCAGCGCCTGGGCCACGGCGCCATTCATCTTGGTCACGATGGCGGCGGGCGTGCCGGCCGGGAATGCCAGGCCATACCAGGTGGTCACGTCATAACCCGGCAGGCCCGATTCAGCCACGGTGGGCACATCCGGCAGGCCAGGGAAACGCTGCGCCGAGGTGACCGCCAGCGCCTTTAATTCGCCACCCTTGATCTGGCCGATCACCGGCGCCGCCACTTCCACCAGCAAGTCAATCTCGCCGCCGCGCACGGCTGCGATGGCCGCCGGGGTGCCGCGATACGGCACATGGCGCATGTCGATGCCGGCCAGCGAACGGAACACTTCGCCGGCAAAATGCTGTGTGCTGCCGACGCCGACCGAGGCGAATTTCACCTTGCCGGGCTGGCTGCGCGCCAGCTTGATCAGCGCATCGATATTGCCGGCGGCCACGTTATTGCCGGCAGTGATGATCAGCGGCATGGTCGCCACCAGCGATACCGGGGCAAAATCCTTCAGCGAATCATAAGGCAGGCTCTTGTAGAGGCTGGCCGAAACGGCATGGCCGTTATTCATCATGAAGATGCTGCTGCCATCCTTCGGCGCCTTGGCCACGGTATCGGCGCCGATAGTGCCGCCGGCACCGGGCTTGTTTTCCACCACCACCGGCTGGCCAAGGATTTCGCTCAAGGGCTGGGCGATGATGCGGGCAATGATATCGGTGCCGCCGCCAGCACCGAAACCCACCACCATACGCACCGGGCGGTTTGGCCAATCCTGCGCCTGGGCCTGATCGGCCGGGGCGAGGCTATATAAGGTAGCGCCGAGCAAGCCGGCGAATAGTATCTTCTTCATGGTGTTCCTCCTGCGATGCGCGGTCGTTGGATGTGCCGCGCTTGTTGCGATGATAGCTGTCAGCTCAGAAACATTTGCGGCGTGATAACCTCGCCACGCAGCCAGGCGGTGCCACGGGCATAAAGCGCCGCCACTTCCGGCCCTTTCAGGCCCGGCATGTCGCGCTTCACGCGATAGCCGATTTCTTCCTGGATATAGGCCAGATGGCGATACCCTTCCGGCAGGGCGGCCAGCTTGGCCGCATCCAGCAGCGGCGCCGCGCCGGGCGAAACCGGGTCCAGGCGATCCTTTTCATAGATTGGCTGGCGGATCACCATGCCCCATTTGCCGTCGCGCTTTTCCAGGAAGTCGTAGAACCGCCCGGTGCAAACCACGTCGCAGGCAATGCCTTGCACGGGCGCGCGCTGCGAGATGGTCATCTTGGTCTGGCTGATGGCGCGGTTGCCGGCCAGGTCGATGGAGATGCCGCCAAGGAAATGCAGGATGCTGACACCCTTGGCCCAGCCTTCCTGGCTGACGCGGATAAAATCTGCCGCCGGGCCCTGAAACCAGGTGGCCATCATCCAGCCATCCCGATGCCACACGGTTTGGAACCGCTGCCAATCGCCGGCATCGCGCCACACCGCCCAATTCTGGAGCAGGTCGCTTATCGCCAATCGTTCGTTACGCTCTTCCGGGGCCATCTTGCCGCTTCCATCCCTGATATTTGCCACGCAAAATCACTTGCAAAGCAAAGTTCACATATGTAAACTGGTTCATACTGTGAGACAAACCAAAGCCGATAAAGCCGCTGCTGTCAAGCGCGACCAGCCCACGGGTGGCAGCAATGCTGCCATGCCGGTGAAGTCTGCTGTGCGGGTGCTGGATATCCTGGAGGCGGTGGCGGCAGGCCATGCCTCATTTTCGCAATTGATGCACGCGCTTGGTATTCCGCGCAGCAGCCTGTTCCATCTGCTTGGCACACTGATGGCGCGGGGTTATCTGGAGCAGGATGCGGCCAGTGCGGCTTATCGGCTGGGGCCGGGCTTGGCGCAACTGGCGCGGCAACGTCCGGCGCCGGGCCTGCTGGAGCGGGTGCGGCCGGTATTGCAGCGCCTATCGGCCGAAATCAATGAAACCACCGGTTTTTATGTGCGCGAAGGCGATCATGTGGTGGCCATCGCCACCCATACCGGTGGCCAGGCGCTGACCTACACCATGCGGGTGAGCGAGAAAGCGCCGCTCTATGCCGTCTCCTCGGGCAAGATTGTGCTCAGCCTGATGGATGATCCCGAGATCCGCGCCTATCTGGCGCGCACGCGCTTTGAGAGTTTTACGCCGCATACCCTGAGCAGCGCCAAGCCGCTCTGGGAAGAAATCCGCATTGCGCGGCGCGATGGCTTTGCCTATGCGCGTGAGGAATTCACCCTTGGCATTATCGGCATCGCCATTGCGGTGCGGGCGCCGGACGGGCTGCTCGGCATGCTTAATCTGGCGGTGCCATCGGCGCGCTTCACCCGCGCCAATGCCGCGCTGTTCCGGCAAAAGCTGCGTCAGGCCGCTGCCGAACTGGCTGCGGCCTGACCCTGGATCACTCGCTCCAGCGCGTACCCTCGAAGCCGGGCTGGGCATAGGCAACGCCGCCATCCACCGCCAGGGTGGCACCCACCACATAATCGCCGGCGCGCGATGCCAGGAAGATGGCGGCACCCGCCATGTCGTCATCGGTGCCGATGCGGCCAGCCGGCACGCGCTTGGCCACCGCATCGCCATGGTCGCGGGCATCGATATTCATGTCGGAAACAAACGGCCCCGGCGCGATGGCACTGACCACGATATGATCCTGGATCAGCCGCGCTGCCATGCGGCGGGTCAGGTGAATAAGGCCGGCCTTGCTGGCGGCATAGGAATAGGTTTCCATCGGATTGACAAAGATGCCGTCAATCGAGGCGATATTGATCACCTTGGCCGGCTTGTCGGCGTGGGCCGCGGCACGCAGCGGCGCAATCAGGCTCTGGGTCAGGAAAAACGGCGCCTTGAGATTCAAGTTCATCACCTTGTCCCAGCCATTTTCCGGGAAACTGTCAAAGGCAGCCGCCCAGGCTGCGCCGGCATTGTTCACCAGAATATCCAGCCGGTTTTCGCGGGCGCTGAATTCCGCCGCCAGCTTGCGCGCGCCATCCAGGCTGGAAATATCAATTGGCAACGCAATGCATTCGCCGCCGCCTTGCGACAATTCCTGGGCGGTGGCTTCACAGGCAGCGGCCTTGCGCGCCGTGATGTAAACCTTGGCGCCCTGGGCGATATAGGCGCGGGCGATCATCTTGCCGATGCCGCGCGAGCCGCCGGTGACCAGGGCCACGCGGCCCTGCAATGAGAAAAGGTTATTCATGTTTCCGTCCCTATCCATGTAAAGCCCATATAAATGGTCCATCGACAGGGTAGTGCAGCCATTGTGCTGCGGCAATCAGCGACCGGCCGACAATTCGTGATATTGCCTGGCGTAGAACATGCGATGTGCAGTTTGAGTTTGCGCCACTGCCTGGCGCCGGATCAAATCCGGGATGTCGGCTTCGGGTCGTTGTTCCAATTGATAGGGGCCGGTGCGCATGGCATAGCCGCGCAGGTCGCCTTTCGGCGTCAGGATCACTGCGTTGCGGCCGTCGCCCACCGCCACATCAAAATTATGTGCCATGGCGATGCGGCCACGGCCATCCTGTGCAGCCCGGCGCAAGTCGATGCCAAAGAACGGGCTGTCATAGCTCAGGCCGAGCAGACCCAGCAGGGTCGGGCCTAGATCCATGCTTGAGCCAAGCGCTGCATTGCGCGCTGCCTGGATATGCTTTGGGGCCAGAAAAAGCAGCGGCACACGGAAAGCCTGTACCGGAATTTGTGCTGCCCCCCACACTTTCGGGCCATGATCGCCAATCACCACAAAGATCGTATCGTCAAACCAGGGTTTCTGGCGCGCCGCGTCGATAAACTGGCCGAGCGCCCAATCGGCATAGGCAGCAGCATGGTCGCGCTGGTTCGGCGCCGGCTTCTGGGCCACCCGGCCTTCCGGATACATGAAGGGACGATGATTGGTCACGGTCAGGCAGGCGAAGAAGAACGGCTCCGGTGTCGCCGCCATGGCATCAATACGGCTCAGTGCTTCCTTGAACATGTATTCATCAGCCACGCCCCAAATGGTCTTGAAGCTGCGGTCGGCGATATCCCTTTCG
Source organism: Alphaproteobacteria bacterium UBA7691 (assembly GCA_002482765.1). GTDB lineage: Bacteria > Pseudomonadota > Alphaproteobacteria > Ferrovibrionales > Ferrovibrionaceae > Ferrovibrio. Next base: position 42,380 of record DLGP01000025.1, on the reverse strand, counting down.
CCCAACACCTGTTGAAAGCCGATGCTCTGCCAGAAATGCCCCATATTGTCGAAGCTGGTGGGGCCGCTATACAGAAAGGCCGAGCGATAGCCGAATTTCTCCAGCAAAAAGGGCAGTGAATTCATTCCTTCCGAACCGGCACGGCGCGCAGTGGAGATGCCCGGAATCGGTGGAAACGAGGTGAATACCGCCTCCAGCGCCCGCACCGTGCGGTCGCCGGTGGCATAGATATTGGTGAAGAGCAGACCTTCCTCGGCCAGCCGATGCAGGTTCGGCGAAATGGTGCGGTGGTAATCCTGCTGCTTCGGATGGAATACATCCTCGAAATAGACTGAACCGAACGACTCCTCCAGGATCAGCACAACATTCAGCTTTTTCGCCGGCGCCGGCCCATTGTCTACGCGCCGACGGATGCTGCGTTCGCTGGCTGCCGCCAGGTTGGTGGTATTGTCCTGCCGCACCATGTCGCGTACTAGCGGCAAGGCTTCTGCCTCATCAATGCCGGCATAGACGCCATCATATTTGCTGTCATTGGTGGCGAAGGCATGCAGGATGCTGTGCATACCGTTGCTGGCCAGTTCATTCACGGTACGCGAAGTTGCTGGCTCAAACGGCCCGAAGAGCACAAAAGGCAGTGCAAGCAGGCTGGCGCCAAGGCCCAGCAGCAGGGCGCGCCGGCGCTCCCCTGGAAACAATGGAGCAGCAAGCGCGATGCGCAAAGGTCGCCACAGGAACAGGCCATAGATGACCAGCACGATAAGGCCAATTGGCGGCAGATAAAGCCGCAGGTCAAAGCTTTCACGGATATTGCCCAAAACTTCCTTGGGGAAGATCAGGTAATAGATGGCGATGCCATTAAAGCGGCTGTTATATTCCTCCCAGAAGAATAACTCGGCCACGGCGCTGAACACGGCCAGGCCGAGCAGCAGCAGCAGCAGGCCATGGGCTAGCCAATTGGCGATACGCCAGCGCAAGGGCCGTTGCAGCAAATACAGCCCGAACAGGAAAGGCACGCCGAGCATCAAGCCGGTGGCGATATCGTCACCCAGGCCAACAAGCCAGGCCGCCAGGAATGGCGTAATGTCGGTTGGCGTATCCTGCGCCACCCAGATGGTCAGCACCAGGCGCACCAGAGCGGCGAGCGCAACAAATATGGCGAAGCAGCGCAGCCAGAAGGCAAGGCGCGGCGGCAATGGCTGGAAAGCGGTTCGGCTTGTGAGCATGGCCCAACTTGGCAGGAAATGCTTTGCCGGAGGATGGCCTCAACATTACGAATTGGTAATCTTGGGGCCATGTTGCGTCATGGCGGCGGGATTTATACTGCCAGCCGCAATCCAAGGCGGCGCCAGCATGAAGTTGTTGTTGATAGAGGACGATCAGGAAACCGCCCGCTTCATTATCGAGGGCCTGCGGGAAGCGGGCCATACGGTGGATCATGCCGGCAATGGCCGCGATGGCCTGTTCATGGCGGCTGGCGAGGGCTACGATGTCATGGTAGTGGATCGCATGCTGCCCGGCTTGGACGGCCTCGGCATTGTCAAGACCATCCGTGCTGCCGCCATAAAAACGCCGGTGCTGTTTCTCACCACGCTGACCGGCATCGATGATCGGGTGGAAGGGCTGGAAGCCGGTGCGGATGATTATCTCGCCAAACCCTTTGCCTTTGCTGAATTGCTCGCCCGTATCAACGCATTGGCACGTCGGCCGCCCATCGCCCAGATCGAGACTGTGTTGCGCGTTGCTGATCTGGAGCTTGATCTGCTCAAGCGCAGTGTCAGCCGGGCCGGCCGGCGCATCGAATTGCAGCCGCAGGAGTTCAAGCTGCTGGAATATCTGATGCGTCATGCCGGCCGCGTGGTAACCCGCACCATGCTGCTGGAGAATGTGTGGGAATTCCATTTCGATCCGCAAACCAATGTGGTGGAAACCCATATCAGCCGCTTGCGCGGCAAGGTGGATCGTGGCTTCAAGGCGGAATTGATCCATACCGTGCGCGGCGCCGGATACAGTATTCATGCGCCAGATACCTAGATTGCTGCGCACCATCGGCTTCCGGTTGGCGGCACTCTATGCCGCCATTTTCGGCCTATCGGTATTATTGCTGTTTGGCGTGGTTTACTTCCTCGCCAGCAGTACCTTGCGTGGTGAACTGGCGCGGATCGTGGAAAACGAGATCGCCACAGTGACCGAGGATATGGCGCGTAACGGTTTGCCCGCCGTTGTGGCGGAGATCGAGCGTCGCATGGCTTCCGGCATGCATCCCACCACCTATTATCTGCTGCTGGCCGCCGATGACAGCGTGCTGGTTGGCAATATGCCGAAGCCCGCGCGCCATACAGGATGGCATGAATTGCCGCCGCCGCGCGCTCAGTTTGACGATGATGAGGATGCCGAGGAATGGGCCGAACATGCCCTGTTGGCTTTTGGCCGTAGCCTGCCTGGCGGGGCCTATCTGGTGGTGGGCGAGGATGGTTTCCGCATGGTGGAAACCGAAGAGGTGATCATACGCACCTTCCTGCTGGCGCTGGCCGGTATGCTTGTGCTGGCGGTGGGCGGGGGCTTGTTGCTCAGCGCCAGTTTCCTGCGCCGGGTTGAGGCGATCAGCCGCGCAGCGCAGGATATCGTGCAAAACAATCTACAGGGCCGCATCCCGACCCGTGGCACGGATGACGAACTGGACCGTCTTTCGCTTGGTCTCAACGATATGCTGGATCGGCTGGAAGCGCTGATGGAAAGCTTGCGCCAGGTATCAAACGATATTGCGCATGACCTGCGCACGCCACTGAGCCGCTTGCGCCAGCGGTTGGAAACCACGCGGCTGAAATCACGTTCGGCGGCAGATTATGAGACCGCTATCGACCAGGCGATAATCGAGGTGGATATCATCCTGGCCACCTTCGCGGCCTTGCTGCGTATTGCGCAGATCGAAGCCGGCCGTCGCAAGGCGAATTTCCAGCCGGTTGATCTGTCGGCGCTATTCGGCACCATTGCGGATGCCTATGCCGCGGTGGCCGAAGATGCCGGCCAGAGCCTGCGGGCCGATCTTGCGCCTGGTATCAGCCTGCGAGGTGATCGGGAATTGCTGACCCAGATGCTGGCCAATGTGGTGGAGAATGCCATCCGCCACTGCCCGCCTGGCACGCGCATTGTCATGTCGTTACGCCGCATGCCCAAGGGCGGTTTCATTGGCTGCGTGGCGGATAATGGTCCCGGCATCCCGCCCGAGGAGCGCGGGCATGTGTTTCAGCGTTTTGTCCGGCTGGAGCAGAGCCGCACCACGCCAGGCAATGGGCTGGGGCTGGCTTTGACTGCTGCCGTGGCAGACCTGCATGGTATTGCCATCCGGCTCGACGATGCCGCGCCCGGCCTGCTGGTGGAATTCAGTAAGGCTGGTGGTTAACCGGCAAGGCGGCGCAGGATTGCGGCGGTTTCGGCATCGGCGGGGAAAAATGCCTCGATGGCCAGTTCGGCCAGGGTGATATCCACCGGCGTGCCGAACATCATGGTGGTGCTGTAGAAACTCAGCAGGCCGGCCTCGGTGCTGAATTGCAGCGGCACTGCCAGGCTATCTGCGGGGCGTTCGGGCGGCCGCCGCGCCGGGATGCCGGGCGGTGGCGGATAGGCGACCAGTTCAGCATGCAGCGCGCTCAGTCTGGCATCTGCCGAAATATCGATCTGCTGCTTCAGCCGCGCCAGCAGATGGGCGCGCCATTCGGCGTAATTGGCAATGCGGCCGGCCAGGCCCTGGGGATGCAGGCTGAGTCGCAGCACATTCACCGGCGGCTTGAGCAATGCCGCATCGGCGCCGGCCAGCAGCGGCGCCAGCATGCGGTTGGCGGCCACCATATGCCAATGGCGATCAATCGCCAGCGCCGGATAGGGTTCATGCCCGGCCAGTATTTTATCGATGGCCTGGCGTACTTGGTGCAATGCCGGGTCATTGAGGCTGCGTTCCGGAAATACCGGGGCGAAGCCGGCCGAAACCAGCAGCGTGTTGCGCTCGCGCAAAGGCACATCCAGGTGCTCGCATAGCCGCAGCAGCATCTCGCGGCTTGGCGCAGCCCGGCCGGTTTCAACAAAGCTCAGATGCTTGGTGGAGATATCGGCCTCCAGCGCAAGATCAAGCTGGCTCATGCGGCGACGCTGGCGCCAGTCGCGCAGCAGGCCGCCTATGGGTGTCGCTTCCGTCATGCCATAAGCCTAACCGGAAAATTTCCGTGCTCCAATTACCTGCCAGGTAATCGACGCGCTGCCGGGCCTGCGGCAGGCTGGGTGCATCGCTCACCAAGCCACAAGGAGTTTCACCATGATTTTTCTCCGCCGTATCCTGTTTCTCGATGCTGCCACCTGCATCGCCGCCGGGCTGTTGATGCTGCTGGGCGCCGGTTTGCTCACCGATCTGCTCGGTCTGCCGGAAAGCCTGCTGCGCTATGCCGGGCTCAGCCTGTTGCCTTTGGCCGGCTTGCTGCTTTACCTCGCCACGCGCCAGACTATCCCGCGCGGTGGTGTATGGCTGGTGGTGGCGCTGAATGCGTTATGGGTGCTGGATAGCATCCTGCTGCTGCCGGCCGGCGGCTATGCGCCCACCATGCTGGGCTATGGCTTTGTGCTGGCCCAGGCCGGCGCCGTGGCCGTGCTCACCGAACTGGAAGTGATCGGGCTGCGCCGCGCCCGCCAGTTGGCCACAGCGTGAGCATCATTTCAGCATGAAGGGCCGCACGGCGCCGCTAGTGATCTGCTCGAAGCTGGTGGCTTCGAGCAGGTCCAGCGCCGGTTTTGGGCGTGTGGGCGGAAACGCGATCAGGTTCACATCGCTGCCTTTCAGTTCCTGCGTCGAGGCTTTGAAATTGCCGGGCCGATAACGCTGTGCCGCATACCAATAGGGTGTGTAGCCGGCATCTTTCAGGGCGCCGATGATGGCGGGAAAGGTTTCGGCCTTGTTGGCTTCGCAGAATATCGCCGGCTGATGCTGCCGGATCAGGCTTTGCGCGCCTTGCAGCACCGGCACTTCCAGGCCCTCCACATCGATCTTCAGCAAATCAAGCCGCGCCAGATTCTGTAATGCCGGCTCGGCATCCAGCGTGGTCAGTCGCACCGGCTCGCGCCAGGTATTGCCGGCATAGGCGTTCTCGGTGGCAAAGCCCTTGTCGATGGAGAATGAGCCATAGTTGAACGGCTGGCTGTAATCCGAAGTTTCGATTTCCACCTGGCCTTCATGTCCGCCCACGGCGGCATGCAGCGCGCGGGCGTTGACGATGTTGTTCAGCGCCAGATTGGCACAAAGCAGGGTGAAGATCGGCCGTTGCGGCTCGAAGCAGAAAACCCGGCCCTGATGGCAGATTTTGGCCAGGGCGACACTATGGGTGCCGATATTGGCGCCCACTTCCACCACATGGCTTTCAGGCTTCAGCAGCAGTTTGAACAAGGCCACTTCGGCCTCGCTCCATTCGCCATAAACCCGCATGTGATCGCTGATGAAATCACCGCTCAGCAGCAGGAACTTGCCCCACAGGCAATCTTCCAGATAGGTCTGCATCGCGGTTTACCTCATTCGACCAGGAAGGGCAGGTTGGCAGTGGCGGCGGCGCCCTTGCCGTCACGCAGCACCAGAAACAGCCGGTAACGCCCAGGCTTCAGGCCCTGGATGCTGACACCGGCAATATCGCCGCCTAACGTGGCGCGCGGAAAACTCAGCGGCACAGTCTCCAGATCGCCGGCCACGCGCAGATCGGTGCTTTCCGCCAACACCGTCCATTCGGCACGCAAGGCATCGCCATCGGGATCGCTGGCTTCCAGCAGGGCGCGGCCGGCATGGGCGGCGGGCCATTGCGGCGCATGGCTGAACTGGAATTTTGCTATGCGGGGTGCGTGATTGCCGCCCGGTGTGCGGCCGCGCCATTGCGCTGCCAGCACTTCGGCGGTCTGGTTCCATTCGCCGCTTGGCAGCAGCATGCTATGCCAGGTCGGGGTTACCTCCTGTTTGTTGCCCCACAGGAAGGCCAGCCAGCCATTGCTGGCCGGTGGTGCCAGCTTGGGCAGATAAGTCGCCAGAAGTGCGGCTTTCTCTGTGCTGCTTGGCTCGATGAAGGCGCCCCAGGGGGTTTTTGCTGCCTGCCACTGACCGCGCGGTCCCAGTTCGGTGATCAGCAGCGGGCCATCCCAGCCCTGCTTGCGCACACGCTCAGGCAGGCTGGTCAGGCCCTCGCCATAGGCATTCACGCCCAGCACATCAATGCTGGGTGCCGCCGCCACCAGCTTGGCCACCTTGTTGTTGCCGGCCTCGGCCAGCACCGCCAGGGTGGGATGCGCCGGGTCCAGCCGCTTGACCAGCTTGGCTGCCGCCTCGATGCCGGGCCACACTTCGGCATCATCGGCAAGCTCGGATTCCACCTCATTGCCCAGGCCCCACATCAGCAGGGCCGGATGCTTTTTGTGGCGTTCAACAAAGGCTTCCAGCTTGGCAAGCTGGCCGCGCACAAAAGCCGGGTCGCGATAACTGACGCCGCGACGCGGATGTTCCAGCCAGAAGCCGAGGATCACTTTCAGGCCATGCTTGTGCGCCTCATCCAGTATGGCTGCTTCCTCGGCGCCATAGGTGCGGATGGTGTTGGCGCCAAGCTGGCGCAACACGCCAAGCTGCGTGCTGCCGGCGGCGCCCTGCACGATATAGGGTTTGCCACCCAGCAGGATGTCGCGGCCATGCACAGTGATTTCGGCGCCGGCCGCTGCCGGGATGATCGGCAGCAGCCAGCCGAGCAGCGCCAGAAAAGCGAAACGAGCGCTCAAAATGCCGCCGCTTGGCTCAAGCCCGGCATCTGGCCGCGCAGGCCGCCCAGCATGGTGGGCAGGCCTGCTGCCACGCCGCCTTTGCGGAACACGGCCAGGCGATGCTCGGGGCGCGAGGCGCGGGTGATATCGGCCACCGGATTGCCGGCCACCAGCAGGAAATCCGCCGCCGCGCCGGCTTTCACGTGGCCATGGCTCGGCAGGTCGAGCAGGTCGGCGGCCAGGCTGGTGCCGCTGCGCAGCGCATCCAGCGGCTGCATGCCGGCCTCCACCATATATTCCAGCTCCAGCGCATTCTCGCCATGGCGGTTGAACGGCGTGCCGGCATCGGTGCCCATCGCCACCTTGCCGCCGGCTTCGTAGAACATCTTGAAGGCACGCAGATGCACTTCATACACCCGCTCGGCCTTTTCCACCGCCCAGGGCGGGATGCCGGCATTCTTGTTGCGCACGATATTCTTCACCGCTGCCAAAGTTGGCACCAGATAGGTGCCGCGCTCCAGCATCGCAGCCAGGCATTCCTGATTCATGAAGATGCCATGCTCGATTGAACTGACGCCGCCCAGCACGGCATTCAGGATGCCCTCAGCGCCCTGGGCATGGCTGGCGGTGCGTTTGCGGAAACGTGCCGCCTCGGCCAGGCCGGCGGCCATTTCCTCGCGGCTGTAATGCGCATCCTCGGGATCAACGCCGGGCGTCATCACGCCGCCGGTGGCCATGATCTTGATTGCATCGGCGCCGGCATGAATCTGCTCGCGCACGGCGCGGATCACATCATCCACACCATCGGCCACCCGGCCGGTGCTGTTGCCATGGCCGCCGGTCATGCAGATCATCTTGCCCACGGCGCGGATGGTCGGGCCATCAAATTCGCCGCGCAGGATGGCATCGCGCACGCCGATCTCGATATAGTCGCGGCCGCCGCAATCGCGCACCGCCACGATGCCGGCCTTCAAGGTCTGCTGCGCCAGGGTCAGGGTCTTGAGCGTAAGCTGGGCTGCGCCGAGTTTTTTCTGCACCGTCATCGGATCAGCCTCGCCGCCCGAAGTAAGATGCACATGGCAATCGATCAGGCCAGGCAGCAGGGTGCCGCCACTGGTATCCACCACGCTGCCACTGAAGCCGGCGAATTCCCCCTTGGGGGCAACCTGTGCCACCTTGCCATGCTCCACCAGCACGCCATGGTCCGGCACAGGCGGGTTATGGCCGTCAAACAGCGCGCCGCCGATAAACAGGGTGGTCATCTTTCTACTCCTTAGGAAACAGGTCTGATTTGCGCCTAGGGTCGCGCTTAACACCGGGCGCGTCAATGTTTAGGCTGATGCAACACGAGCAGGGAGGGAAGCATGCCGAGTTGGACATTGCCGGCCGGTGTGGCCACCAGATTTGAGGCACATTTTGGTGATCGTCTGGTGCGCTGCTTTGTTGAGCGGGTGGCCGATAGCTACGACATTCTGGCCCAGGCCATAGCCAGCCGGGGCGAGGCGGAAGCCGTGGTTTGCGGCGAGGAACGGCTCAGTTATGCCGAATTGGGGCGCCGTGTTGAACAGGTGGCAGGTGGCTTGGCGGCGCGCGGCATTGGCCCGGGTGACCGGGTGGCGCTGCTGCTTGGCAATCGGGTGGAATTTCTGCTCACGCTTTATGCCGCCCTGCGCCTGGGCGCCATTGCCGTGCCGATGGGCACACGCCTGCAACAGCCCGAGATCGCCTATATCCTTGACCATGCCGGCGCCAAGGCGCTGGTTTTTGAACCCAGCCTGGTTGAACGGCTGCCGCCGCCTGCCGAGACACCGGACCTGCTGCATCGCCTGGCACCGGGCGGCGCAGCCGGCGCTGAGGATTTTGCCATGTTGAACGGCAATCCGCCGCCACGCCCGGCTGTGGCGGAGGAAGCCACGGCGGTGATCCTCTATACGTCTGGCACCACCGGGCGGCCCAAAGGCGCCATGCTCACGCATTTCAACCTGGCGCATTCGCTGCTGCATTTTCAATATGGCATGGCGCTGGGGCCGCAGGATCGGTTGCTGCTGGCCGTGCCGGCCAGCCATGTCACCGGCCTGGTGGCGCAGATCATGCTGGCCGCCCAGGCGCAAGGCGCATTGGTGATGATGCCGGAATTCAAGACCAAGGCGTTTCTTGACCTGGCGGCGCGTGAACGCATCACGCAGGCTGTGCTAGTGCCGGCTATGTACAGCCTGTGCCTGCTGGAGCCGGATTTTGATAACGCTGATCTTTCGGCTTGGCGTGTTGGCGGTTATGGCGGCGCGCCGATGCCGGCCGCTGTGATTGCCGCCCTGGCGCAGAAGCTGCCCAATCTTGGCCTGATGAATGCCTATGGCGCCACCGAAACAACATCGCCCACCACCATGATGCCGGCGGCGCTGACCAAGGCGCATGCCGATAGTGTTGGCCTGGTGCTGCCTTGCGGCGAGGTGCGCGTGATGGATGCCGATGGCCGCGAAGTGGCCGCTGGCGAAACCGGTGAATTGTGGATCGGTGGTGCCATGGTGGTGCCGGGTTATTGGCGCAACCCGGAAGCCACGGCGCGCGAATTCACCGCTGGTTTCTGGCATTCCGGCGATGTTGGCATGAAGGATGCCGATGGTTTTGTGCGAGTGTTTGACCGCGTCAAGGACATGCTCAATCGCGGTGGCTACAAGATATTCTCGGTGGAAGTGGAAAATGTGCTGGCGGCGCATGATGGCGTGCTGGAAAGCGCCATTGTGGCCAAGCCCTGTCCGGTGCTGGGCGAGCGCGTACATGCTTTTGTCAGCCGGCGCCGTAGCGATGTTTCAGCCGATGAATTGCGCCACTTCTGCGCCACCCGGCTGGCCGATTACAAGGTGCCGGAAAGCTTCACTTTGGTGGACGAACCCTTGCCGCGCAACGCGAATGGCAAGCTGATGAAACGCATTCTGCGCGAGAAGTTGTTGGCCGCGATGGCGTGAAGCCCCGTCATTGGCGGCGAATCGTCGCCCCGGCACCAATAAGGCCGCATTACAAGCGGCTTTTTGGCGTCAGGGCGATGGGCAAGGCGCTTGGGCGATGCTATGCAGAAGTTCGGGGATGCACCCCGATTCGATTCGGACGCCCGAAAAGATCGACTCAACGGAGGAGTGAAAACCATGGCGAAAGCCGCCGCGACCACCAAGACGGTCACTGTGACCGCCAAGCAGATTGTCAATGCGCTGGCCGAGAAGAACGGCCTCCAGAAGAAGTCCACCGTCGCGCTGTTCGACGATTTCTTCGCCGCCGTCACCAAGTCGCTGAAGAAGGGCGAGCGCATTCGTCTCGGCGATCTGGGCGTGTTGCAGGTGCGCAAGCGCGCCGCCCGCACCGGCCGCAATCCGCAGACCGGCGAGCCGATCAAGATCAAGGCCTCCAAGAAGGTTGCCTTCCGCGCTTCCAAGGCGCTCAAGGAAGCCGTCTGAGCCGCACTGCTCGACAGGCAAACCTGGCTTCAAGGGCTCGCCATATGGCGGGCCCTTTTTGCTGGCGGGTGCTGCCTGGCGCCGTTTTCGCGCCTTGGTTGGGATGGAATCTCCATCTGAATCAACTACTTCCATTAAGTGCTTGCAAACGCGGCGGAAAATTATTAAAAACCTGTTAACCGGGGAGTTGGGCCGAGAACGGCTTGAGGCTTCCCGAAACAACAATTCAGAAGATCGGGGGACAGAATGGTCTCGGTCATTACCAGTTCGGCAGCCTTCACGGCTGTCCATTCCCTGCGCAGCATTGATGAACGCTTTGTCTCGTCGTCCAAACGGATCGAGAGCGGCTTTCGTGTTGCTGATTCGCTGGATGATGCTTCGATCTTTTCGGTGGCGCAAACCGTGCGGGCCGAGGTGAAAACCGCCGCATCGGTGCAATCCTCGCTGGCTCAGGGGCAGAATACCGCGCAGGTGGCGTTATCCGGCCTGCGGCAGATTTATGATCTGACCAATGAAATCCGCGCTAATGTGATCCTGCTTGCCGATGGCGCCACGGCGGAAACCGCCCGCGCCGCGATCAAGTCAAACACCCAGGAAATGCTGCGCCAGATCGAGTCGGCGCGCAACATATCGACCTATAACGGCTCCAGCTTGCTGGCCGACGGCGCCCAGTCGCGCAGCTTCATCGCCGATAGTGCCGGCAATACCATCACTGTTTCGGCCTTTGATGGCCAGGCCGAAGTTGATGCCCTCACCACGGCCGTGAACAACATCACCGATGCCGATTCGGCCCTGGCCACGCTTGACGCGGTTACGGATCTGCAAAGCAAGGTGAACGAAACCACCGCCGATATCGCTTCCACCAGCAAGGCCATCAGCGACAAGAATGTGTTTATTGGCGCCTTGGTGGATGCGCTGAAAAAAAGCCTCGGCGCCCTGGTTGATACCGATATCACCGAGGCGGCGGCGGTGCGCCAATCAGCCATCCTGCAACGCGGCCTGTCGATAGAATCGCTGGCTTTCACCACCGAGGCTAATCGCCGCGTGGTCGATCTGCTGCGCTGAAGCGTCAGGTGGTTGCGGCGCGCCTGTAACCACATCGTCACATCGTTCATGGAAAATTCACGGGACTTAGCCGCGCCGCTTGCGCATGGTCGCGCCGGCACGCGGCAGGCGTGCCGATTCGCCGCCGGAGCCTGCGATGAACATGATGCCGCTGGACCTCACGCCCGATAGTAGCAATGCGGCACCGCCCAGCACTGTGCTGCGCTATCGCACGCTCTGGATTTCAGACGTGCATTTGGGTACGCGCGGCTGCAAGGCCGATTTGCTGCTGGAATTTCTGCGCCACACTGAGTCAGACACACTTTATCTGGTTGGTGATGTGATCGATGGCTGGCGCCTGAAACGCTCGTGGTACTGGAACCAAAGCCATAACGATGTGGTGCAGAAGCTGCTGCGCAAGGCGCGCAAGGGCACCCAGGTGATCTATGTGCCGGGTAATCATGACGAGGCTTTGCGCGATTTCACCGAACTGCATTTTGGCGGTGTTGCGGTGCAGATGGAGGCGGTGCACATCACCGCCGATGGCCGTCGCCTGCTGGTGACCCATGGCGATCATTTCGACGGTATCGTCACCTATGCCAAATGGCTCGCCCTGCTCGGCGACATGGCCTATTCGGCGGCGCTGAATATGAACACCTGGTTCAATCACCTGCGGCGCCGCTTCGGTTTGCCCTACTGGTCGCTATCTGCCTATCTCAAACACAAGGTGAAGAATGCAGTAGCCTTCATCTCGGAATATGAGCGCGCCATCGCCGAAGAAGCGCGGCGGCGCCATGTGGATGGTGTGGTCTGCGGCCATATCCACCATGCCGAGATGCGCGATATCGACGGCATCCTCTATTGCAACGATGGCGACTGGGTGGAAAGCTGCACCGCCCTGGCCGAACATGCCGATGGCCGGCTGGAAATTCTGCATTGGGCCGAGATGCGCGAGCATGTGATGGCGCCAGACTTGCCGATTTCCGCCCCGGAAGTCGTGCGGGAAGCGGAAATTGCCCGCACGGCATGATTTCATCAGTTTGTCTGCCATTCCCGCTACACTCTTCCGGCAGAAACGGTTATACTCGCACCATGCTTGGGAAACTTCTGGGAGCAATCGGCCTTGGCGGCAAGTCAGGGCAGGATGCCGCTAAATTTAGCTCTACGGCCTCTGGCCTGAAGGTATGGGACGAAAAGATCGGTGATGGCGACAAGGCCTCACCGGATCGGATCGTGACCGTGCATTACACTGGCTGGATCTTCAAGGACGGCAAGGCCGACCGCATGTTCGATTCGTCGCGCGCGCGTAAGGAGCCGTTCAGCTTCCAGCTTGGCGCCGGCAAGGTGGTCAAGGGCTGGGATGAAGGCGTGCGCTACATGAAGGTGGGCGGCAAGCGCTGGATCATCGTGCCGCCGTATCTTGGCTATGGCAGCCAGGGTATGGGCCGTATCATCCCGCCGGGCGCCACGCTGATCTTTGAGATCGAATTGATCGGCGTGCGCTGAGCCGCCGCCTGAAACCATCCCCATCCGCTTCGGAGCTTTGCCATATGCGCCGCCTGCTCGCTGCCCTAACCCTTGTGCTTGGGACCATTGCCATGACCACTGAACCCGCCGACGCCCAATCCGCTGCTGAACAGCGCACCGCCTCGGGCCTGCGCTATATCGAGGAAAAGCCGGGTACCGGCGCCGAGGCCATGCGCGGCCAAACCGCCGTGGTGCATTACACCGGCTGGCTGTTCGAGAATGGCCAGAAGGGCAAGAAATTCGATTCTTCGCGGGATCGCAATGAGCCATTTGCTTTCCCGCTGGGCGCCGGCCGAGTGATCCGGGGCTGGGATGAAGGCGTTGCCGGCATGAAGGTGGGTGGCCGCCGCAGCCTGATCATTCCGCCGGAACTTGGCTATGGCGCACGCGGCGCCGGCGGCGTGATCCCGCCGAATGCCACGCTGATTTTTGACGTTGAACTGGTCAGCATCAAGTAGGCCCTTCCACCACAACATTCGGCCAGGTGGCGGCCCAGTTCTTGGCTGCCATGCGGGCGTGATAGGCGGCGATGCGGCGCCGGCCTGCCAGGGTGGGCCGCACCCGCAGCGCCAGCAGGTCGTCCAGACCATGCGGCGCAATGATATGCAGCCTGTTATCCGGCTCCAGCCGCACGGCCACGGCAGTGGGTGTTTCCAGCCAATTGGCGATGGCATCCGCCGTGTCGCGATAGGGCAGGTCGCCATTGCCGGCATGCATGCGGGCCTGATTGCGCAGGCTCCAGCCCTGGCCCGGCCATTGCTGTTCCAGCCAGGCTTCGCCATCGCGTTCGCGCTTCGGCGACAGGTCGGCGGCATCGAAGAACAGCACGTCAATATCCGGCAGCGGCGTGGCTGTGGCATAGCCGCAAAGCCGATCCCAGGCCAGGCTGCGCACAAAACCGGCGCCAATCGCCCAATCCGGCAAATCCAGGTCGCGCACCACGCGCAGGCAGCGCATGGCAAAGGCCGAGCCGGCAATCCAGTCGGTTAGCAGGGCATTCTGTTTTTCGTGCAAAATCTGCATTTCAGCCCATAAAATTCACCTGTTAAAAGGATAAATACACCAATAAGATGTTTCATCGGGTTGTCATCCGGGGAGCATCTTATGGTCACCCTTGTCATGCTGCATGGCTGGAGCGTCACCAGCGCTGAAACCTATGGTGGTTTGCCCGAAGCCTTGGCCGCCCGCGCCGCCGATGCCGGGCTGGAACTCGACATCCGCAACATTCACCTCGGCGAATATATCAGCTTCCACGATGAGGTGAGGGTGGACGATCTGGCGCGGGCCATGGATGCCGCTTTGCGCAAGGATGTGTTCGGCGCCGAGTTGCAGGGCCAGCCGGCCGATGCGCCGCTGCCACCTTTTGCCTGTATCACCCATTCCACCGGCGGACCGCTGGCGCGGCGCTGGGCCGATCTGTTTTACGGCGCCGCGCGCATTGCCGATTGTCCGATGCAGCATCTGGTGATGCTGGCGCCGGCCAATCATGGTTCGGCGCTGGCCGCCATCGGCAAGCAGCGAGTCGGACGCCTCAAAGCCTGGTTCAGCGGCGTGGAGCCGGGCCAGGGCGTGCTCGACTGGCTGTCGCTGGGCAGCGACGAGGCGTTTCTGTTGCAGGAAAACACCCTGCATTATCCCGATCCGCCGCACAGCTTCTTCAATTTTGTGCTCTCGGGCGAAACCATTGACCGCGCCTTCTATGATTTTCTCAATTCCTATCTCAAGGAAGCCGGTTCGGATGGTGTGGTGCGGCTGGCCGGCGCCAACATGAATTATGCCTTCATCCGGCTGGTGCAGGGGGCAACACTGCTTTCCACGTTCAGCCCGGGCGCCAATCCCGATGACCTGGCTATCACGGAATTGGTTATGCAGCCGGTGCCCGGCCTGCCGCCCGAGCCGGATGGCAGCCTGTTTCACAGCCCCTATGTCTCGCCATTCCTGGTGGTGCCGGATGCCAGCCATTCGGGCGACAAGATCGGCATCATGAACAGTGTCACGCCGGATAATGCCGGCAACAAGCCGCAGGTGGCGGCCATCCTGAAATGCCTGCAAGTGAACGATGCGGCGGCCTATACCCAGCTTGTGGCCCAGTTTGCAGCACAGACCAATGCCAGTCAGGAAAAGCGCTACACCATGCTTATTTTCCGGATCAATGACGACCAGGGCCGGCGCATTGATGATTATGACCTGCTGCTGCTGGGCGAGGGCTATCATCCGCAATTGCCCAAGGGCGTGGTGATCGACCGGCAGATGAATGCCGCCAGCAGCGCTCTGGTTTATTACATTGATTGCGATGCGTTGGGGCAGATTCCGCAATTCGGCATCCGCGTGGTGGCGCGACCGGCGATAGGCGATGGCTTTGCCGGCTATATGGCGGCGGAATACCGCATTGAGAATACCGCCGGCAGCAGCCCGCTGCCGCCGAATCAGACACTCTATATCGATATTGTTTTGCGCCGCCTGGTGAACCGCAACGCCACCCGCTTCTGGCCGGCGCAGCCGCGACGGAAGAGTTTCAAGGATACCGAGCCGGATAACGGGCCTTATCTGGATTGACGTTCCCGACAAACAAAAATGGCCGGGGATTGCGCCCCGGCCATTTTCATGTGGCTGACTGAACGCCTAATCAGGCGGCCAGATTACGCAGCACGGTCTGCAAGATGCCGCCATTCTTGTAATAGTCGATCTCGTCCAGCGTATCGATGCGGCACAGCACTTCGAAGGTCTGCGTGGTGCCATCGGCGCGGGTCAGCGTCACCGGCAGTTTCATGCGCGGCTTCAGGCCGTGGGCGATGCCCGAGATATCGAACTTCTCGCTGCCATCGAGCTTGAGATCGAAGCGGGTCATGTTGTTGAGGAACTGCAACGGCAGCACGCCCATGCCAACCAGATTCGAGCGGTGGATACGCTCGTAGCTTTCAGCGATCACGGCCTTCACGCCGAGCAGGATGGTGCCCTTGGCCGCCCAGTCGCGCGACGAGCCATTGCCGTATTCCTTGCCGGCGAAGATCACCAGCGGCGTGCCGCTGGCCTTGTACTTCATCGCCGCATCGTAGATCGACATCACTTCGCCGGTCGGCTGATACTTGGTGATGCCGCCCTCGGTGCCTGGCACCAGCTCGTTCTTGAGCCGGATATTGGCGAAAGTGCCGCGCATCATCACTTCATGATTGCCGCGCCGCGCGCCATAGGAGTTGAAATCGGCATAGCTGACGCTGTTTTCGAGCAGATACTTGCCCGCCGGGCCGTCCTTCTTGATCGAACCGGCCGGTGAGATGTGGTCGGTGGTGATCTTGTCGGGCAGCACCGCCAGCACACGCGCGCCCTTCACATCGGTGATCGGCGTCGGGGTTTTGCTCATGCCGTCAAAATATGGCGGGTTCTGCACATAGGTCGAGCTGTTGTTCCAGTTATAGGTCTGGCCGGTGCCCACCTTGATCTTGCGCCAGTTGGCATCGCCCTTGAACACGTCGGCATAGCGCTTCTTGAACATCGCGGCGGTGACATACTTGCGCACCATCGTGGCGATCTCCTTGTTGGAGGGCCAGATGTCCTTGAGGTAGACCGGCTTGCCCTTGGCGTCATGGCCAAGCGGTTCCTTGGTGATGTCGATCTTCAGGTTGCCGGCCAGCGCATAGGCCACCACCAGCATCGGCGAGGCGAGATAGTTCGCCTTGGTCAGCGGATGGACGCGGCCTTCAAAATTGCGGTTGCCGGAAAGCACGGCGCCAACCACAAAGTCGTTGTCGACAATCGCCTTGGAGATGTTTTCCGGCAGCGGGCCGGAATTGCCGATGCAGGTGGTGCAGCCATAGCCGACAATCTGGAAGCCCAGCTTGTCGAGATGCTTCTGCACACCGGCCTTGGCGAGATAATCCGCCACCACCTGGCTGCCCGGGGCGAGCGAGGTTTTCACCCAGGGCTTGGTCTTGAGGCCCTTCTTGAGGGCATTGCGCGCCAGCAGGCCGGCGCCCAGCAGCACGCTCGGGTTGGAGGTGTTGGTGCAGGAAGTGATCGCGGCAATCACCACATCACCATGGCCAACGTCGAACTTGGCGCCATCCACCTTGACGCGGAAATCCTGCGCCGTTTTCTTGCCATAGGCATTGCCGAGCGCATCCTTGTATTCGGCGGCGGCGCGGCTGAGCGGCACACGGCCTTCCGGGCGGGTCGGGCCGGCCAGCGACGGTTCCACGGTGTCGAGGTCGAGGTCCAGTGTGTCGGTGAAGACCGGCTCAACCGAGCGCGGGGTGCGCCACAGGCCCTGCGCCTTGGCATAGGCTTCCACCAGCTTGATGCGCTGCGGGTCGCGGCCGGTGGCCTTGAGATAGGCGATGGTTTCGCTATCCACCGGGAAGAAGCCGCAGGTGGCGCCATATTCCGGCGCCATATTGGCGATGGTGCAGCGGTCGGCGATGGACAGCGCGTCAACGCCCGGGCCGTAGAATTCAACAAACTTGTTGACCACGCCCTTCTTGCGCAGCATCTGCGTCACGGTCAGCACCACGTCGGTGGCGGTGGTGCCTTCCCGGGTCTTGCCGGTGAGGCGGAAGCCCACCACTTCCGGCAGCAGCATCGAGATCGGCTGGCCCAGCATGGCCGCCTCGGCTTCGATGCCGCCAACGCCCCAGCCCAGCACAGCCAGGCCGTTCACCATGGTGGTGTGGCTGTCGGTGCCGACCAGGGTGTCGGGATAGGCCACTTCGGTCTTGCCATCCAGGCCGGTCCACACGGTCTGGGCCAGGTATTCGGTATTCACCTGATGGCAGATGCCGGTGCCGGGCGGCACCACGCGGAAGTTGTCGAACGCGAACTGGCCCCAGCGCAGGAAGGCATAACGCTCGCCGTTGCGGTCATATTCCAGATCGACATTCTTCTTGAAGGCGCTGCCGGCGGCGGAATAATCCACCATCACCGAATGGTCGATCACCAGGTCAACCGGCGATAGCGGGTTGATCTTCTTGGTGTCGCCGCCCAGCGCGGTCATGGCGTCGCGCATCGCCGCCAGATCGACCACGGC
>DLGP01000025.1:7857-24544 GCA_002482765.1 Alphaproteobacteria bacterium UBA7691 | reverse complement strand
TCCTGCATCAGCACGCGCGCCGGGCGATAGGCGATCTCGCGATCCGAGCGGCGATCCTTGAGCCAGAGGCCAACCGCCTTCACATCGTCCACCGTCACGCTGCGGCCATCTTCATAGCGCAGCAGGTTTTCCAGCAGAACCTTGAGCGAATAGGGCAGGCGCGAGAGATCGCCGAGGGTCTTTTCCGCCGCCTTCAGGCTATAATAGGCATAGGTCTTGTTGCCGACCTTGAGGGTCTTGCGGGTTTTCAGCGTGTCCTGACCAACCGCGATGGCGACCGAACGGGCGGCGCCAGCTTTCTTGACGGCAGCCTGCTTCACCGGCGCCTTCTTGACCGCAGCTTTTTTGACCGGGGTTTTCTTCACCGGGGCTTTCTTCACAGCGGCTTTCTTGACGGCCACCTTCTTGACTGCGGCCTTCTTGGCGGGCGCGGCCTTGGCGGCGGGCTTGTTCGCCGGCGCCGACTTTTTAATCACCTTGGCAACTGGCTTCTTGGCAGCTTTTTTGGCTGCCTTCTTGGCGGCTGGGCGGCTGGATTTCTTCGGGGCTTTCACGGGGCGATCCTTCCTAGTAAGGGGGATTGGAATAGCGAGCCGGGCGGCGCTGTCGGCCTGCCGCTGGCGCCCGCAATTGGTGCCGCAATTCCGCCTTTTTGCCAAGGGGTTCCGCAACATTCACGGCGTCAGGGCGTCGAATTATATTCAACCCCGGTTGACTTTGCCCCTCCCATGCCTAGCAGCGACCCTTGACGGCCTGCCCCCCCGAAGCATATCAACGAGCCTAACTAACCGAACAAAGGTTAGACCAAAGCTGCGAACGCCCACCAGGGAGGAGGCGACGTGACTTCTGTAAAGCCGGTTGGCGACAAACCGGATGGCCGCGACCCGTTAGGCCGCGACACGGTTCCGAAATACCTTGTTTACAATGCCGAGCATCGGCGTGATCGCCCAGCCATGCGCGAAAAGTACCTTGGTATCTGGCAAAGCTGGAGCTGGGGCGAGGTGGCGGCCAATGTGGCAGCGATTGCCGGCGGCCTGAAGGCGCTGGGCTTCCAGCGCGGCGACAAGCTGGCGATCATCGGCGATAACCGGCCGCAGCTTTACTGGATGCTGGGCGCCGTGCAGGCGCTGGGCGGTGTGCCGGTGCCGATTTACCAGGATAGCGTGGCCGACGAAGTGCAGTATGTCGTCGACCATGCCGAGGCGCGCTTTGCCCTGGCCGAGAATCAGGAGCAGGTCGACAAACTGCTCTCGGTGCGCGACCGGCTGCCCCGGCTGGAACTGATCATTTTCGCTGATCCGCGTGGCTTGCGGCATTACGACCAGCCTTTCCTGCATGATCTGGACAAGGTGATTGCCGCCGGCCAGGATTATGCCAAGGCGCATGAAGGGTTCTTCAAGGCCGAGGTGAACCAGGGCAAGGGCGAGGATCTGTCGCTGATCTGCTACACCTCCGGCACCACTGGCCGGCCCAAGGGCGTGATGCTGAGCCACGATAATGTGGTGCGCTCGGCCAACTTGGCCATCGGCTTCGACAAGATCAACGAATCCGACGAAATCCTGGCCTATCTGCCGCTGGCCTGGGTGGGCGACAATTTCATCTCCTATGCCGAAGCCACCATTGCCGGCTTCTGCGTCAACTGCCCGGAATCAGGCGAAACCGTGCTGACCGACCTGCGCGAAATCGGGCCGACCTACTTTTTCGCCCCGCCGCGTATTTTCGAGGGCCTGCTGGCCACGGTGATGATCCGCATGGAGGATGCCGGCGCCATCAAGCGCGCCATGTTCAAGTATTTCATCGATGTAGCCAAGCGCGTTGGCCGCCCGATCCTGGAAGGCAAGCCGGTAAGCTTTGCCGACCGGCTGCTTTACGGGCTTGGCGACCTGCTGGTTTATGGCCCGCTGAAGAATGTGCTCGGCCTCAGCCGCCTGCGGCTGGCCTATACCGCCGGTGAAGCCATCGGCCCGGATATCTTCGACTTTTTCCGTGCGCTTGGCATCAACCTGAAACAGCTCTACGGCCAGACCGAATCGACGGTCTATCTCTGCCTGCACACCGATACCGATGTGAAAGCCGATACAGTTGGCCCGCCCGGCCCGGGTATTGAATTGTATATCGACGAGGCGAGCGGCGAGGTGATGTATCGCAGCCCGGGCGTGTTTGTCGGCTATTACAAGAACCCGGAAGCGACGGCGGAAACCAAGACCCCGGATGGCTGGGTGCATACCGGCGATGCCGGCGTGTTCACCGACCAAGGCCATCTGCGCATCATTGATCGCGCCAAGGATGTTGGCCGGCTCACCAATGGCACGCTGTTTGCGCCGAAATTTGTTGAGAACAAGCTGAAATTCTTCCCCTCGATCAAGGAAGCCGTGACTTTCGGCGACAAGCGCGACCATGCCACCGCCTTTATCAATATCGATCTGGCGGCGGTTGGTTCCTGGGCCGAGCGCAGGGGCATTGCCTACACCTCCTATGCCGATCTGGCAGGGCGGCCGGAAGTTTATGATCTGGTGAAAGGCTGCATCGAGCAGGTCAACCGCGACCTCGCTTCCGACAGTTCGATGGTGGATAGCCAGATTCACCGCTTCCTGATCCTGCACAAGGAACTGGATGCCGATGACGGCGAATTGACCCGCACCCGCAAGGTGCGCCGCCGCATCATCGCCGAGCGGTATGGCGATCTGATCGAGGCCTTGTATTCCGATCAGCCGGAAGTGCAGGTGGATGCCAAGATCACCTTTGAGGATGGCCGCACCGGCAGCTTCAAGGCACGGCTCAAAATCGCAGACGCGCAAACCCAGGCGCCGATGCGCAAGGCAGGCTGAACCGTATGACCGCTATGACCAAGACAATCGGCGATGTGCTGCTGCAAGTGGACAATATCTCGCTCAGCTTCGGCGGCGTGAAGGCATTGACCGATATCAGCTTTTCCATCCGCGAGCGGGAAGTGCTGGCGATTATCGGGCCGAACGGCGCCGGCAAGTCTTCGATGCTGAACTGCATCAACGGCTTCTACCATCCGCAGCAGGGCACCATCACCTTCAAGGGCCAGCCGCGCAAGCAGATGCGCCCGCATGAGGCAGCCAGCCAGGGCATTGCCCGCACCTTCCAGAACATCGCGCTGTTCAAGGGCATGTCGACGCTGGACAACATCATGACCGGCCGGCTGCTGAAAATGAAATCCGGCCTGATCGCTTCGGCCTTCTACAAGGGGCCGGCCGAGCGCGAGCAGAACGAGCACCGCGCCTTCTGCGAAAAGATCATCGACTTCCTGGAGATCGAGGCGATCCGCAAGGTGCCGGTGGGGCGGCTGCCCTATGGTTTGCAGAAGCGGGTTGAATTGGGCCGCGCCCTGGCTGCCGAGCCCACCCTGCTGCTGCTGGATGAGCCGATGGCCGGCATGAACCTGGAGGAAAAGCAGGATATGTGCCGCTTCATCCTCGATGTGAATGACGAATTCGGCACCACGATCTGCCTGATCGAGCATGACATGGGCGTGGTGATGGACATTTCCGACCGCGTGGTGGTGCTGGATTACGGCCGCAAGATCGGCGATGGCACGCCGGCCGAGATCAAGGCCAACAAGGAAGTGATCGACGCCTATCTCGGCGTACAGCATTAAGGGCGGGAGCGGGCGATATGGCGTTTTTCCTCGAAGTGCTGATCGGCGGCCTGATGGCGGGGGTGATGTATTCCCTCGTCGCGCTGGGCTTTGTGCTGATCTTCAAGGCATCCGGCGTGTTCAATTTCGCCCAGGGTGCCATGGTGCTGTTTGCCGGCCTGTTCTTTGTCGGCTTTATCGGCAAGGGCGTGCCGATCTGGCTTTCGATCATCCTCACCCTGGTGGTGATGGCGGTGCTGGCCATTGCGATTGAGCGGCTGGTGCTGCGCCATCTGGTCAACCAGGAAGGCATCATCCTGTTCATGGCCACGATCGGCGTGTCGTTTTTTATCGACGGTTTCGGCCAGACCATCTGGGGTTCCGGGGTGTCGCAGATCGATGTAGGTATTCCCACCGATCCGATTTTCATCATGGATGGTGAAATCCTGATCCAGTCTTTTGATCTCTGGGCCGCCCTGGTGGCGGGGTCGTTGCTGGCGGCGCTGGTGGTGTTTCAGAAAACCCGCATCGGCCGTGCGCTGCGCGCCGTGGCGGATGATCATCAGGCGGCGCAGTCGGTCGGCATTCCGCTCAATGTGATCTGGATCATCGTCTGGGCCATTGCCGGCATGGTGGCCTTGGTTGCCGGTGTGATGTGGGGCTCCAAGCTCGGCATGCAGCCGGCCATTGTCGGCCTGGCGCTGAAAGCTTTGCCGGTGCTGATCCTGGGCGGTTTCACGTCGGTGCCGGGCGCCATTATCGGCGGCCTGATCATCGGTGCCGGCGAGAAACTGGCCGAGGTCTATATCGGCCCGTTCTTTGGCGGCGGCATCGAGAACTGGTTCGCCTATGTGCTGGCGCTTGGTTTCCTGCTGATCCGGCCGCAGGGCCTGTTCGGCGAAAAGATCATTGAGCGCGTGTGAGGAAAATCGAACATGCTCTATCGTGAATCCGGCCAGTTCAAGACCAGCTATCCCGCCGATCAGGCGATTTTCACCATCCCGCAGGATCGCGTTTTCTTCGCGCTGCTGCTGCTGGCGGCCTTTGTCGGCGTGCCGATGGTGGCCACTGATTATCTCTACACCGCGCTGATCATTCCGTTCCTGTGCATGGCATTGGCGGCGCTCGGGCTTAACATTCTCACCGGCTATTGCGGCCAGGTGTCGCTCGGCACCGGCGCCTTCATGGGCGTGGGCGCGGTGGCGGCCTGGAATCTGGCCTTCCGCATCCCGGAGCTTAATCTGCTGGTGGTGTTTGTCATCGCCGGCCTGATCGCGGCGCTGGTGGGCGTGATCTTCGGCCTGCCTTCCTTGCGCATCAAGGGCTTCTACCTGGCAGTGGCCACGCTGGCGGCGCAGTTTTTCCTGCCCTGGATGTTCGTGAAATTCGGCTGGTTCACCAATTATAATTCCTCGGGTGTCATCACCGTGCCCAAGCTGACCTTGTTCGGCTGGAGCATCGACACGCCGATGGAGAAATACCTCTTTGCGCTTGGCGTGGTGTCGATCCTGGCGCTGGCGGCGAAAAACATGGTGCGCTCCAATCCGGGCCGGCAATGGATGGCGATCCGCGACATGGATATCGCTGCCGAGATCATCGGCATCCGCCCGATTGTCGCCAAGCTCACCGCTTTCGCCGTGTCGTCGTTCTATATCGGCATTGCCGGGGCGCTGTATCTGTTTGTCTATCTCGGCTCGGCCGAGCCGGATGGCTTCAATATCAACCTGTCATTCCAGGCCCTGTTCATGATCATCATCGGTGGTCTGGGGTCGATCCTGGGTAGTTTCCTTGGCGCCTTCTTCATCCTGCTGGTGCCGATTTTCCTCACCCGTGGCCTGCCGCTGATCGGCTTGGAAATGTCCACGGCCACCATCGCGCATACCGAATTCATGGTGTTTGGCGCGATGATCGTGTTCTTCCTGATTGTCGAGCCGCACGGTCTGGCGCGGCTGTGGCAGATCACCAAGGAGAAGCTGCGCGTCTGGCCATTTCCGTATTGATGGCCGGTATGTGATGGCGCTGTAAAGCCGGCTTGGTCCGGCCCGGAATTGCGTGTTAGGGTTCAACTAACCCACCCTAAATCGGGTGGCATAATGGGAGGAAATAACCATGGTAATGAAGAAGCTTGGCTTGGCCATTGCGGCCGGCGCCGCCTTGCTCGGGGCGAATTTTGCCGCCTCGGCGCAGGAGCAGTTGATTCCGTCGATGGTCTACCGCACCGGCCCGTTTGCCCCCTCGGGCACGCCCACTGCCGATGGTTTTGCCGATTACATCACCCTGCTCAACAGCCGCGATGGCGGTCTCAACGGCGTCAAGCTAAAGGTTGAGGAATGCGAGACGCAGTACAATACCGAGCGTGGTGTTGAATGCTACGAGCGTCTCAAGGCGATGGGCGGCACCATCTTCAGCCCGTATTCCACCGGCATCACCTATGCGCTCACGGATCGTGCGCCGACCGACAAGTCGGTGATCTTCTCGATGGCCTATGGCCGCGCCTCGGCGATGGTCGGCACCTATTTCCCCTGGGTGTTCAACGCGCCGGTCACCTACTGGTCAGGTGCTTCAGCCGCAGTGCAGTTCTTCGCCAAGGAAGCCGGCGGCAAGGACAAGCTGAAGGGCAAGAAGATCGCCCATGTCTTCATCGACATCCCCTATGGCAAGGAACCCAATCCTGTGCTGCAAAACTATGCGCAGGAACTCGGCTTCCAGCTTGAACTGGTGCCGGTGCCGGCGCCGGGCCTGGAGCAGAAGTCGATCTGGTTGCAGGTGCGCCAGATGCGCCCGGATTATGTGTTCCTCACCGGCTGGGGTGCGATGAATGCCGTGTCGCTCAAGGAAGCGGCGGCGGTTGGCTATCCGCGCGAGAAGATTCTCGGCGGCTGGTATACCTCGCAGGATAGCGACACCGTGGGTGCCGGCCCGGCAGCCAAGGGTTTCCGCGGCCTGACCTTCCATGGCGCCTCGCGCGATCTGGAACTGCTCAAGGTGATCAAGACCCATGTGGTCGACAAGAACCTGGCCAGCCAGAACGGCAAGCATCTTGGCGAAATCGGCTATCTGCGCGGCGTGCTGAATGCGGTGTTCACCACCGAGGCATTGCGCACCGCCCAAGGCCAGTATGGCAACAAGGTGATGGATGGCGAACAGTCGCGCTGGGGCTTCGAGAATCTCGATCTCTCCGCCGACAAGCTGAAGAAGCTCGGCCTGGAAGGTTTCATCCAGCCGATCAAGATCACCTGCGACAATCATCAGGGCGAAGGCAAGATCCTGGTGGTGCAGTGGGAAGGTGATCGCTGGAAGCATGTCAGCGACTGGATCGCGCCGGAGAATACCAAGCTGATGCCGCTCTACCTCGCTGGCGCCGAAGCCTATGCCCGCGAGAAGAATATCGGCGCGCGTAGCTGCCCGCGCAGCTAAGCCGGCCTGAACCTGGCCGCCGGCCGGAGCAATCCGGCCGGCGGTAGTTTCCCGCAATCGTTTTCCTGACGAGACCGCAAAGATGACCGCCCAGCTAGCGACCAATCCGGCAGCGACCCATCAGACCATGGCTGCGAATGCCGTGGCGCCGCTGCTCAGCGTCTCGAATATCGAAGTGATCTACAATCACGTCATCCTGGTGCTCAAGGGCGTTTCGCTCCAGGTGCCGGAAGGCGCTATCGTTGCGCTGCTTGGCGCCAACGGCGCCGGCAAGACCACCACGCTCAAGGCGATATCCAACCTGCTGCGCGCCGAGCGCGGCGATATCACCAAGGGCCATATCGAATTTCGCGGTGAGCGCGTAGATGCGCTCAATCCTTCGGCCCTGGTCAAGAAGGGCCTGATCCAGGTGATGGAGGGGCGGCATTGTTTTGCCCATCTCACCGTGGAGGAAAACCTGCTCACCGGCGCCTTCACCCGCACCGACGGCAATCGCGCCATCAATGAAGAGCTGGAGAAGGTCTATACCTTCTTCCCGCGTCTCAAGGTGCGGCGCAAGTCGCTGGCCGGCTACACATCGGGCGGCGAACAGCAGATGACCGCCATTGGCCGCGCGCTGATGAGCAAGCCCAACATGATCCTGCTCGACGAACCCTCGATGGGCCTGGCGCCGCAGCTGGTGGAAGAGATTTTTGAAATTGTGCATCGGCTCAACAAGGAAGCCAAGGTCAGTTTCCTGGTGGCCGAGCAGAATACCAACATGGCGCTGCGTTATGCCGATTACGGTTATATTCTGGAAAACGGCCGCGTGGTGATGGATGGCGAAGCTGCCTCGCTGCGTGAGAATGCCGATGTGAAGGAATTTTATCTCGGCCTTGGTGCCGGTGGCCGCATGAGCTTCCGCGATGTGAAGCATTACCGCCGCCGCAAGCGCTGGCTGGCCTGAACGGAGCAAAGCCGATGAGCGATTTTTACGATGCGCTGGAAACGCGCGACCACGAATTGCGCGTAGCCGAGCAATGGCATGCCCTGCGCGCCCAGGTGGCGCATGCCCAGGCGCATTCAGCCTATTTCGGCGAAATTCTTGCCGGCATCGATGCTGCCGCGCTGAAATCGGCCGCCGATCTGGCGCAATTGCCGGTAACGCGCAAAGCCGATCTGGCTGCGCGCCAGAAGGCCAGGCCGCCTTTTGGCGGGTTGGAGGCAGTGGCCCATGCCAAGCTGAAACATGTTTTCCAGTCGCCGGGGCCGATCTACGAACCGGATGGTTTTGAGCGCGACCATTGGCGCTTTGCCCGCGCCATGTGGGCTGCCGGGCTGCGGCCGGGCGATCTGGTGCTGAATTGTTTTTCCTATCATCTCACGCCGGCCGGCATGCTGGTGGAAAGCGCAGCCCATGCCATCGGCTGCCCGGTGATTCCGGGCGGCGTGGGTAATACCGAACTGCAATTGCAGGCGGTGCATGATCTGAAGCCGGTGGCTTATGGCGGCACGCCATCCTTCCTGCGCATCCTGCTGCAAAAGGGCCGTGAAGCCGGCTTGGACACCTCCTCGCTGAAAAAGGCTTTGGTCGGCGGCGAAGCCCTGCCGCCGAGTTTGCGCAAGGAGATCAACGATCTCGGCTGCTTCGTGTTGCAGAATTACGGCACTGCCGATCTTGGCCTGATCGCCTATGAAAGCCCGGCGATGGAAGGCATGATCCTGGATGAAGGCGTGTGGGTGGAAATCGTGCGTCCCGGCACCGGCGACCCGGTGGCGCCGGGCGAGGTGGGCGAGGTGGTGGTCACCAGCCTGACCAACAGGGAATATCCGCTGATCCGCTTTGCCACCGGCGATCTTTCCGCCATCCTGCCCGGCGCCAGCCCCTGCGGCCGCAGCAATACCCGCATCAAGGGCTGGATGGGCCGCGCCGATCAGACCACCAAGGTGAAAGGCATGTTCGTCACCCCGGGCCAGATTGCCCAGGTGGTGGCGCGGCATCCGGAAATCGCCAAGGCAAGGCTGGAAGTCACTTCCAGCAACAATATCGACGCCATGGTGCTGAAACTCGAACTCAGGGGCAGTGGTGCCGATATAACCGCCGCCGTAGCCGAAAGCCTGCAAGCAATCTGCAAGGTGCGCGGCAGCGCAGAGCTGGTCGCCAGCGGCAGCCTGCCCAATGACGGCAAGGTGATTGCCGATCTGCGGACCTACCAGTAAGCGACGAAGCGGGCTAAATTCCGGCCATCATGATGTTGGCGGCCGAGCGGCTGGCCGTGATCCGCGGCGAGCGACAGCTTTTCAAGGATGTGAGTTTCAGTCTCGCCCCCGGCGAGGCCTTGCTGCTGCGCGGCCCGAATGGCAGCGGCAAATCCAGCCTGCTGCGCCTGCTGGCCGGTTTCCTGGCCCCGGCGGCCGGGCAATTGCTGTGGCAGGGCCAGGATGTGGCCCATGAGCCGGAAGACTATCGCGCCGGGCTGCTTTATCTCGGCCACCAGGATGCCGTGCAGCCGCAGGTCAGCGCCGAAGACAACCTGATCTTCTGGGCGCGGCTGGCCGGGCTGGGCGCGCTTGAGGCAACCGAGCGCAGCCAGGCCGCGCTGGAACAGGCCGGGCTGGGGCGCCAGCGCCGCTTGCCCGGGCGGTATCTTTCCGCCGGCCAGAAACGCCGCCTTGGCCTGGCCCGGCTGCTGCTGCGCCCGGCCGCACTCTGGCTGCTGGATGAACCCACCAATGCCCTGGATAGCGCCGCCATCGCCTGGCTTGGCGCGGCGCTGGCGCGGCATCGCGCGGCCGGCGGCCTGGTGCTGCTGGCCAGCCATGTTGAGGTGCCGCTGCCGCAGGCGCGTTGCCTTGAACTACCTTCGGGGCAACTGGCATGAGCGTGTTCTGGGCCATTGTCGGGCGTGACCTGCGGCTCGGCCTGGGCGCCCAAGGGGCGGCGCTCACGACATTGTTATTCTTTGTCCTGGCGGTCAGCCTGTTCCCGCTCGGGGTTGGGCCGGAGCCGGTTTTGCTCGGCCGCATCGCCCCGGGCGTGATCTGGGTGGCGGCTTTGCTGGCGGCGCAATTGTCGCTGGATCGGCTGTTCCAGGCCGATCATGAGGATGGCACGCTTGATCTGCTGGCCCAGGCGCCCTTGCCGCTCACTCTGGTGGTGGCGGCCAAGCTGCTGGCGCATTGGCTTGGCACCGGGCTGCCGCTGGCTTTGATCGCGCCGTTGCTGGCAATTCTGCTGCAAATGGATATGGCCGCCCTGCCGGTGCTGCTGCTGGCCTTGCTGCTTGGCACCCCCAGCCTCAGCCTGATCGGCGGTATTGGCGCGGCGCTGACTTTGGGCGCCCGGCGCGGCGCGGTGCTGGTGCCGCTGCTCACCCTGCCGCTGCTGGTGCCGGTGCTGATTTTTGGCGTCGGCGCGGTGGAGGCAGCGGCTTTTGGCCTCAGCCCGCGGCCGCATCTGCTGCTTTTGGGCGCTTTTCTGGCCGGTTCCGCCGTGCTGGCGCCGCTGGCCGGCGCGGCGGCTGTGAAACTGGCCTTGGAATGAGCCTGCGATTATAAAAGCCGCCATGCATTACTTAGCCAATCCCGCCCGTTTCCTGCGTCTCATGGCCGCGATCCGCCCCTGGGCAGCCGGTGTTGCCCTGCTTGGTCTTGGCCTTGGCTTTGGCTGGGGGCTGCTCTACTCGCCGCCGGATTACCAGCAGGGCGAAACCGTGCGCATCATGTATTTGCATGTGCCGGCGGCCTGGATGAGCCTGTTCATCTATGCCGGTATGGCGCTGGCTTCGGCGGCGGCGCTGATCTGGCGCCATCCGGTGGCCGAACTGGCAGCCAAGGCCTCGGCTCCGGTGGGGGCGGCTTTCACCCTGGTCTGCCTGCTCACCGGCGCATTGTGGGGCAAGCCGATGTGGGGCACCTGGTGGGTGTGGGATGCCCGGCTCACCTCGATGCTGATCCTGTTTTTCATCTATCTGGGCTACATGGCGCTGTGGGAGGCGTTTGACGACCCGGCCCGCGCCGGTCGCGCCGCCGCCATCCTGGCCCTGGTGGGGGCGGTGAACCTGCCGGTCATCAAATTCTCGGTGGATTGGTGGAACACCCTGCATCAGCCGGCCAGCGTGCTGACCCTGGCCGGGCCGAAAATCCACCCCGATATCCTGTGGCCGCTGCTTTTGGTGGCGCTGGGCTGCAAGGGCTATTACCTCTGGCTGCTGAGCCTGCGGGTGCGCAGCGAAATCCTGGCCCGGCAGGCGCGCATGCTGCGTTTCGCCGCAGCCAGCGAGGGCGCCGCCGGGTAGTTTTCTGCCCGGGCGATGTATATCTTGCCCTGGCGGATTTGTTTCCGCCGAATTTATGGAGCAACGGACAGCCCCGTGTACTGGTCCAGCCTCACCGATTTCCTTGCCATGGGCGGCCATGCCGGCTTCATCTGGCCGGCCTTTGGCTGCGGCCTGATTGTGCTGGGCGGCCTGGCCGTGGTTAGCCGGCGCAGCTTGGCCGCAGCTGAGCGCGAATTGGCCGAAGCACGCCGCGAGGCTGGCCGTGAAGGGTAGGGCCATGACCCGTAAGCGCAAGCGGCTCTATGCCGTGCTGGCGCTGGTGGCTGGCCTGGGTGTGGCTACCGCGCTGGTGTTGAGCGCCTTTTCCGACAATCTGGTTTTCTTCCACAGTCCCAGCGATGTGGTGGAAAAGCATCTGCCGGCAGATAAGCGCTTCCGCATCGGCGGCCTGGTGCAGGAAGGCAGCGTGAAGCGCGATGGCCTGCTGACCGAATTTGAAGTCACCGATATGCGCCATACTATCGCGGTGCGCTATACCGGCCTGATGCCAGACCTGTTCCGCGAGGGCCAGGGCGTGGTGGCCGATGGCCGGCTGGATGGCCAGGGCCGTTTTATCGCTTCCGAAGTGCTGGCCAAGCATGATGAGAATTACATGCCGCCGGAAGTGGCCGAAGCGCTGAAGAAATCCGGCCAGTGGCATGAAAAGCCCGGCGACCATAACAAGCTGGCGGCCCCCAAATGATCGCAGACGCCATATGATTGCTGAACTGGGCCATTTTGCACTGATCCTGGCGCTGGCGCTGGCCATCGCACAAGGCACCCTGCCCTTGATCGGCGCCCAACGCGGCATCGCGCCGTGGATCGGCTTGGCTCCGGCCGCCGCCCTTGGCCAGGTGCTGATGACCGCCTTTGCCTTTGGCTGCCTCACCTATGCCTATGTCACCTCGGATTTTTCAGTGCTCAATGTGGCGCAGAATTCGCACACGCTGAAACCGATGCTCTACAAGATCAGCGGCGTGTGGGGCAATCATGAAGGCTCGCTGCTGCTATGGCAGTTCATCCTGGCGATTTTTGGCGCCGCCGTGGCGGTGTTTGGTGCGCCATTGCCGGCCACCCTGCGCGCCCGCGTGCTCGGTGTGCAGGGCCTGATCTGCGTCGGCTTCCTGCTGTTCATCCTGCTCACCTCGAATCCGTTTGACCGCCTGTTGCCGGCGCCGCTGGAAGGCAAGGGGCTCAACCCGCTGCTGCAAGACCCTGGCCTGGCCTTCCATCCGCCGTTTCTTTACCTGGGTTATGTCGGCTTTTCGGTGGCTTTCTCCTTCGCCATTGCGGCGCTGATCGAAGGCCGGGTTGATCCGGCCTGGGCGCGCTGGGTGCGGCCCTGGACGCTGGCTGCCTGGGTGTTCCTCACCATCGGCATCGCCATGGGTTCGTGGTGGGCGTATTACGAACTTGGCTGGGGCGGCTGGTGGTTCTGGGACCCGGTGGAGAATGCTTCCTTCATGCCCTGGCTGGCCGGCACCGCGCTGCTGCATTCCGCCATCGTGGTGGAAAAGCGCGAGGCGCTGAAAAGCTGGACCGTGCTGCTCGCCATCGTCACCTTCTCGCTCAGCCTGCTCGGCACCTTCCTGGTGCGCTCGGGTGTGCTCAATTCGGTGCATGCCTTTGCCACCGACCCGACACGCGGCCTGTTCATCCTGATCTTCCTCGGCATCGTGGTGGGCGGCAGCCTGGCGCTGTATGCGTGGCGCGCTCCGGCGCTCAGCGGCGTTGGCCTGTTTGCCCCGCTCAGCCGCGAAGGTGCGCTGGTGCTGAACAATCTGCTGCTGGCCGTGGCCACCGGCGCGGTTCTGCTCGGTACGCTCTATCCGCTGGCGCTGGATGCCATCACCGGTGAGAAGGTTTCGGTTGGCCCGGCCTATTTCAACAGTGTGTTTGTGCCGCTGATGGCGCCGCTTTGCGCCGCCGTAGCGGTGGGGCCGCTGCTGGCCTGGAAACGTGGCGATCTTGCAGCCGCGCTCAGCCGTCTGGTGGTTGCCGGTTTTGCTGCCATTGCCGCTTTGCTGCTGGCATTGTGGTTGCGCGGCGATGGCCCCTGGCTGTCGCTGCTTGGTTTGAGCCTCGCCGCCTGGCTCGGTATCGGTGCATTGAGCGAATGGGCGCAGCGGATCAAGCTGTTCGGCGGCCCGTTGCGTGACAGCCTGAACCGCGCCCGCCATCTGCCGCGCGCCGCCTGGGGTATGACCGTGGCGCATCTCGGCGTGGCCCTGCTGATCCTCGGCATCACCGTGTCGGAAACCTGGCAGATCGAAAAGCAGCAGGTGATGCGGCCCGGCGATATGGTCACGGTTGGTCCGGTGCAATACCGTTTCCTCGGTGTGCAGCCGATACAGGGGCCGAATTACCTGGCCAATCAGGGCCGCTTTGAATTGCTGCGCGATGGCCGCGTGGTGGATGTGCTGCTGCCGGCGCAACGGCGCTATCAGCAGCCGCCGATGGAAACCACTGAGGCGGCGATCCGGCCGTCCTTGCTCGGCGATATCTATGCCGTGGTGGGCGAGGGCGATGCCCAGCGTGGCTGGGCGGTGCGGCTTTATTGGAAGCCGCTGGTATCCTGGATCTGGCTGGGCTCGCTGGTGATGGCCTTTGGTGGCCTGTTGTCGCTGACCGACCGGCGGCATCGCGTGGGTGTGCCGAAACCGCAGCGCAGCCGCAGCAGCGCAGCGCAGGCAGCAGAGTAAGGCCATGATGCGTTATCTGCCGTTTATCGTTTTTGTTGTGATCGGCATCGCGCTGGCGGTGGGCCTGACGCTCAACCCGCGTGAAATTCCCTCGGCGCTGATCGGCAAGCCGGTGCCGGAATTCAGCCTGCCGGCAATTCAGGGCCGCAGCGAGGCGTTCAGCGCTGCCGATCTCAGGGCCGGCCAGCCGGCTCTGGTGAATGTGTTTGCCTCCTGGTGCCTGCCCTGCCGCATCGAACACCCGCTGCTGATGCAATTGCAGCGCAGCGGCACCGTGATTCACGGCCTGAATTACAAGGACGAGCCGGCAGCGGTTGCGCGTTGGCTCAAGGATCTGGGTGATCCGTTTGCCCGCACCGGGGCGGATCGTGATGGCCGCGTCAGCATCGATTGGGGCGTTTATGGTGTGCCGGAAACCTTTGTGGTGGATGGCAGGGGCCAGATCATCTGCAAACATATCGGCCCGCTCACCGAACTGGATGTCAGCAACAAGATCAAGCCGGCGCTGGATGCCGCCAAGGCCGGCAAGCCGGTGCCGAGCCAGGCCAAATGCTGAAGCGCCTCGCCTTACTGCTGCTGCTCTGTCTGCTTGTGCCGCAGGTTCAGGCCCAGCATTTGGAGCCAACCCTGGCCGATCCGGCCGCCGAGGCGCGGGCGCGCGTGATCTCAAAGGATTTGCGCTGCCTGGTCTGCCAGAATCAGTCCATCGAAGAATCCAATGCGCCGCTGGCGCGTGACCTGCGTCGCCTCGTGCGCGAGCGCATCGCCGCTGGCGATAGCGATCAGGGCGTGCGTGAATATCTGGTGGCGCGTTATGGCGAATGGGTTTTGCTGACGCCGCGCTTTAATGAACGCACCTTGCTGCTCTGGCTTGGCCCGCTGCTGTTGCTGATCGCCGGCGGTGCGGTGGTGATCGGCTTGCATCGCCGCAATCGCAAGGCCATTGCCGCCCAGGCCGCGCCAACACCGCTTTCGCCAGATGAGAGCCGCCGCGTGGCAGAATTGCTGAAAACTGATCCGCAGCAGGGAGGGCAGTGATCATGCTGTGGCTTGGTTTTGCCCTGCTGCTGGCTTTGGCATTGGTTTTCCTGCTCTGGCCGTGGTTCGGCCGCCGCCGTGCGGCCAATCTGCGCAAGGCGCATGATCTGGCGGTGTATCGCGCCCAGCTTGATGAAATCGCCCAGGACGTAACACGCGGCACGCTGAGCGAGGCTGAAGCCAATGCGGCGCGGGTGGAAATCCAGCGTCGCCTGCTGCGTGCCGATGCCGCGCCGGATGAGGCTGCTTTCAGCGATGTATTGAAGCCCGGCGTGCTGCTGGGCACCGGCCTGATGCTGGCCCTGCTGCCGGTGGGCGCAGTGGGGCTTTATGCCGCGCTGGGCCGGCCCGATGCGGCGAAGCAGCCGGTGGTGGCGCAAAGCGCCGAGCTTGAGCGCCAGCGCGCCGAACAGCATGAGATGGACAAGCTGGTGGATCGCCTGCGCCAGCGCCTGGAAACCGAGCCGAACCGCGCCGAAGGCTGGGTTCTGCTGGGCCGCACGCTGATGAATATGGGCCGCTATGGCGAGGCGGTGGAGGCGTTTGATCGCTTGGCGGTGCTGACACCAGAAGATGCCGAGGCGCATGCCTTTCTGGGCGAGGCCTATATCTTCGGCAATGACGGGCGGGTGACGCGCGAGGCGAGGCTGGCTTTCCAGCGCACCCTGCAACTGGAACCGGGCCATCCCAGCGCATTGTATTATCTGGCGATGGCCAAGATGCAGGATGGCGATATGCGCGGCGCCTTCACCGACTGGCTGGTGCTGGCACGCGCCGCCGAGCCGGATGCGCCCTGGCTGCCGCTGGTGCTGACACGGCTGCGCGAAGTGGCGCCACGTATTGGGGTTGATCTGGCCCAGATGCTGCCAAATGCCGCCCAACCCGCCAATCCGCCGCCGCCATCCGGCCCGACCCGCGAGCAGATGGAAGCGGCGCAGTCGATGTCGGCCGAAGATCGTGCGGCGATGATTCGCGGCATGGTGGAAAGGCTGGCCGAGCGGCTGAAGGACAATCCCAACGACCTGGAAGGCTGGGTGCGGCTGGGCCGCGCCCGCGAGGTGATCNNATGACCGGCCGGCGGCGATCGAGGCCTATACCAAGGCGCTGGCGCTGATGCCGCAGGGCATCCCTTTGCGGGCGGAAGTGGAAGGCCGCTTGCAGGCGCTGCGACGTTGAAGATTCGCCGCGTTAACCTTTCGCCTTAACGCCACCTTAAGACTCGATGCGGCTTAATCAGCTCCGGTTTTTGAGGAGTTGTCATGGCCATCGCGCCCAGTTCCAATCTGCTCAATGCCCTGTCGCAATTGCAGGGTAGTCGCTCGTCCAGTGCGGCTTCTGCCGCCCCGGCGGCTGGCAGCAGCAGCTTTGCCGCGCAATTGAACCGTGTTGCCGCGCCCAGCCAAACTGGTGCTGTGGGGCAGGCCGGTTCCAGCAGCCAGATCCAGCAGCCGCAAAGCCAGGCGCCGGCCAGCGAAACCCAGTCGCGCCCGCGTAATCGTTATCTCGGCCAATACGTCAATATCCTGGTTTGAAGCCACTCCGGTTGACGCCGGCAACACCCCCCCCTTTGACCGTTTCATCTTGATCTGGAATGGCTGCGCCGTGGCGATTTTGCGTTTTGCGGAGGA
>DLGP01000025.1:0-7851 GCA_002482765.1 Alphaproteobacteria bacterium UBA7691 | reverse complement strand
AAAACGCAAAAGCGCCCGGCCCCTGCGGGGTTGCGTCTGGAGGCGGCATCCACGGCGTCGAAACGCTTGCAGGTACCGTAAGGTACCTGCTGCGTGCTTCTCCTGGTGGCAACCGCCTCCAGACGCAACGCAGCCTGTTCCATATCAAGATGAAACGGTCTAGCTTGGCGCGCAACGCCAGTTAAAAAAGCAGGGGAAACGCCATGTCGTCGCGCCGTACCATTCTTGCCGCCCTGGTTGCGGCCAGCTTAGCCGCCACTTTGCCGCAGGCCAGCCAGGCCCAGGCTAAAGACAAGGCCACCATTGCCGCGCTCGCCTTTGTCTCTTCGGCGCCGATCTTTATCGCCAAGGAGCGCGGCTATTTTGATGCCGAGGGCATTGATCTCGATATCAAGATTTTCAACGCCGCCCAGGCCATTGCGGTCGCCGTGGCCGGCGGCGATGCCGATTTCGGCATCACCGCCTTCACCGGCGGCTTCTTCAACCTGGCCGGCAAAGGCGCGCTTAAGGTGATCGCGGCCCAGAGCCGCGAGGAGAAGGGCTATAATTTTGTCGCCTATGTCGCTGGCAAGAAAGCCTATGACGCAGGCTTCCGCAATCCGAAGGATTTTGCTGGCAAGAGCGTGGCGGTCACCACCATTGGCTCCAGTTTCCATTACAATCTCGGCATGCTAGCCGATAAATACGGCTTCAAGCTCGACAGCGTGAGCATGAAACCGGTGCAGTCGATCCCGAACATGATGGCGGCGCTGAGCGGCGGCCAGGTGGATGCCACCATCCTGCCGGCCAACAATGCGCTCAAGCTGCAAGCCGATGGCGCCGGCACCATCATCGGCTGGGTGGCTGATCATACGCCATGGCAGCTTGGCGCGTTGTTCACCTCCACCCGCAATGTGCAGGGCAAGCGGCCGATGGTGGAGCGTTTTGTGCGGGCCTACCAGAAGGGCCTGACGGATTATGCCGATGCCTTCCTGACCAAGGATGCCGCCGGCAATCGTGTGTTCGGTGCCAAGGCCGAAGCAGCGTTCCCGATTTTGGAAAAATGGGTGGAGCCGAAGCCGAGCTATGAAGTGGTGAAGGTATCCGCCAATTTCATGGACCCGCAGGGCCGCCTGCTGGTGAAGAATATCTATGATCAGGTGGCCTGGAATCAGGCGCAGGGCCTGGTGGACAAGACAGTGAATGCCAAGGATTTCCTTGATCTGAGCTTTGTGCAGGGCCATCTCGACCAACCGAAGTAAGCCCGATGAAAGTGGTGTTGCGGCAGGTTGGCCATGCCTATGGCGACCTGCCGACCCTGGATGGGATTTCCTTCGAGCTGGGCCAGGGTGAAACCGTGGTGCTGATCGGGCCATCCGGCTGCGGCAAGTCCACCTTGCTCAACCTGGTTGGCGGCTTGCTGGAATTGCAGCAGGGCAGTATCGAACTGGTTGGTGCGCCACCGCCCGGCTGCCTCAATCCGCTGACTTTTGTGTTTCAGGATTTTGCCCTGCTGCCCTGGCGCAGCGTGGCCGGCAATGTGGCGCTGGCGCTGGAGCATCATGCGCTGGATGCTGCCGAACGTGCGGCGCGTATCCGCGATGTGCTGGCCTTATGCGGCCTGAGCGATTTTGCCGCGGCCCTGCCGAAGCAGCTTTCCGGCGGCATGCGCCAGCGGGTTGGCATTGCGCGGGCCATTGCGGTGAAGCCGGCGGTGCTGCTGATGGACGAGCCGCTTTCGGCGCTGGATGCGCAGACACGCGAATTGCTGATGGAAGACCTGATCGCCATCTGGGCGCGGGAACGTACCACCACGCTGTATGTAACACATAACCTGGCCGAAGCGGTGCGGCTGGCGGATCGTGTGGTGGTGCTGTCACGCCGGCCGGGCCGTATCAAGGCGATTGTGGATTTGCCGATACCGGTGGCCGAGCGCGCCGATCCGGCTCATGCCGTTCGCCTGAGCCAGTTGCAAAACGAACTGTGGCAATTGATCAAATCCGAGGCCCAGGTGGCGGATCGCGAGATGCAGCATGGCGCCTGACCTGCCGGGTAAATCAGTGCCGTTTCGCGGCGGCGGCTTTGTGCCGGGGGTGAAGCGCTGGGCGCCCTGGCTGGCTTTTGCCGTCATCATCGCGCTGTGGGAAGCTGCCTCATTGAGCCGCCTGCTGCCAGCGCTTTACATGCCGGCGCCGCATGAGGTGATTGCGGCGTTGCGCGACCTGGTGGCTTCCGGCAAGCTGGCGGCGCATATCGCTGCTTCTTTGCAGCGCGTTGCCATCGGCTGGCTGATCGGCACATTGGCCGGCCTTACCGTGGGTTTTCTCATGGGCGTGTTCACCCTGGCGCGCTCGGTTGGCATGCCGGTGGTGGCGGCATTGTTTCCGATTCCTAAAATCGCGCTGCTGCCGCTGCTGATCCTGTGGTTCGGTATCGGCGAACCATCAAAATATGCCACCATTGCGCTCGGCGTGTTTTTCCCCACTGTGGTGGCGGCGTTTTCGGCAGTGGATAATGTGCCGCGCAACCTGATCCGCATGGCGCAGAGTTTTGGCCTTTCGGTGCCGGCGATCATCGCCAAGGTGGTGTTCCCCGGTGCCTTGCCCGGCATCCTCGCCGGGTTCCGCATTTCATCGTCGATTGCGCTGATCCTGCTGGTTTCGGCCGAGATGATCGGCACCCAGGTCGGGATCGGCGCTTTCATCCTGGGCGCCGGCAACCTGATGCAGACTGATCAGCTGGTGGCCGGCGTGGTGCTGCTGTCGCTGCTGGGTCTCGGCATCAGCGCCTTGCTCTCCTTGGCCGAAAAAATCCTGTTGCGTTGGCGCTGATGAACAAAGCCTATCCCATTCCTGCCACGCGGATCGTGCGGCACCAGCCCGGCGCGGCACAGCAGCTTGGCGCCGATATCGCCATCCTGGGCGCCGGCATTGCCGGTGTATCGGCGGCCTTGGAAGCCGCGCGGCTGGGCCGCCGCGTGATCCTGATCGATGCCGGTGCCCAGCTTGGCGGGCAATCAACACAATCGCTGATCGGCACGTTTTGCGGCTTGTATTCCAACGGCCCGGCGCCGTATCGCGTGGTTTATGGCATGGCCGATGCCATGTTGCGCGATCTGCGTGCCATGGATGCGGTGGCGCCGCGCCGTGGCCGCAACACCGTGATCCTGATGTATCAGGAACAGGCGCTGGCGCGCTGGATGGAACAGGCACTGATTGCGGCCGGTGTCACCCTGCTGCTCGGCAGCAGCCTGCTGGCGGTGCACCGCAGCGATGCGCGTGTCACCGGCCTCAGCTTGGCCTCACGCCATGGTTTGCTGGACGTGACGGCACAGGGTTTTGTCGATGCCTCGGGCGACGCGGCGCTGGCATATGCCGCCGGTTTTGCCTGCCGCGAACCGGAAAGCCCGATCATGGGCACGCTGATGTTCAGTATCGAAAATTTTGATGAGGCGGCGGCGATGGCGCTGGATCGCTGGGCCATGCAGCGGCGCCTGGCCGAACAGGCGGCGCACTATGGCCTGGTGCGCAAGGACGGTTTTGTGTTTGCCTTTCCCGGCAAGGGTCAGGCGCTGGTGAACATGACCCATGTGCAAACGCCGCTGGATGCTGCGGGCCATGCTTTGGCGCAGATTGAAGGCCGCGCCCAGGCGGATCGTGTGCTGGCTTTCCTGCGCGGCGAATATCCGCTGGTGTTCGGTGCTGCCCGGGTGCGGTCCTATGGCCTGCTCGGCATAAGGCAGACACGCTGGATTTGCGGCCGCCAGCAACTTGATGTGGCTGACGTGCGCGCCGGCACGCGGCCGGCAGATGCGGTGCTGCGCTGCTCCTGGCCGATAGAATTGCATGATCGCGCCGATGACGTGCATTGGGAGGAATTCGGCGACGATCATCTGCATTATCTGCCATTCGGCGCCATGCTGCCGCAGGAAGCCGAAAATCTGGTGGCGGCCGGGCGCTGCGTTGATGGCGACCCGGCGGCGCTATCCTCGGTGCGGGTGATGGGGCCCTGTATCGCCATGGGCGCAGCGGCGGCGCAGGCGCTTGATCTTGCCGGCGCGGGTTCGGTGGCGCAGATCGATATCGCCGCCTTGCAGGCGCGGCTGGCCGACAATCTGGAACGCTGCGAGCCGGCCTGATAAAGTGCGGTTATGAAAATCCTGTTTGTCACTAATGCGGCGCCGGCGGCGCTGGCCGGCGATGCCATCACCCTTGCCAGCGTGCGCTACCGTGCCACCCTGCCGGCAGCAGCCCTGTGCCAGCTTGGCTGGCAGGCCGAAGTGGTGAGTATCGAGCAGGCGCTTGATCCCGGCTTTCGCTATGCCGGCGATGCCATCGTGCTGGCACAGCCGAAGGAAGACCGTGTGGTGCGCGGCGATCTGCTGCCGGCATTGGGCGGCTTCATTCAGCGCCAGCGCGAAGCCGGCATCCGGCTGCTGCTCGATGTGTGCGATCTGAAAGTGGGTGAACCTTATCAGGCACAGATCGGCGGCATCCTGCGTGATGCGAAGCAGGCGGCGCTCTGTGTGCATTTCTATCCGGCGCTGATGCGGGTGGCGGATCGTATTGTGGTGCCCACGCCGGTGCTGGCGCAGCGTATCGCCGAGCATGTCTGTGCCAGTTTCCATTTCAGCGTGGTGGGCGATCCGTTGGAGGTGGCCGCTGCGCCAGCGCGGTTTGCACCGCAGCCGCATGCGCCCTTGCGCCTATTGTGGTTCGGCTTTTTCGGTGCCCATGCGCCGGCGGTAGCGAAATTCTGCCGTGAAGACCTGCCGCGCCTGGCTGCTATTCGGCCGGTTGAGTTCACCTTGCTTTGCGAGGCCAATGCCGCGCGTCATCGCGATGCGCTGGCAGCAATGGCTGGCCCCGGCGTGGCTTTGCGCTTTGCGTCCTGGTCGGTGCCGGCACTGGAAACAGCCTTGGCGGCTTGTGACGCCACGGTATTTCCGATTGATCTTGCCGCCGATACGGCAGTGGGCAAAAGCAACAATCGCGCGCTTCAGGCCTTGCAGGCCGGCCGCGCCGTGTTTGCCCACCCGCTGGCCAGCTATCGCGAACTGGATGCTTATGCCGGCATTGCTGAAGACCTGGTGCCGGCGATTGCCGATGCGCTGAAGCAGCCAGCGGCTTGTTTAGCGCGCACCAAAGCCGGCCAGGCCCATGTGGCGGCGCATTTCAGCCCGGCCGCCATCGCCCGGCAATGGATGGACGTGCTTACGCCAAAGCCTTGAGCAAGGCAGCAAAGGCGGCGTCGTCATCCGGCTCTGCCAGTTGCGGCGGCGCCGGGCAGTCTGTTTCATCAGTCCAGCAGGCCCAGCCAAAATCCAGCACCACCGGGCCGTCCTTGGTCAGCAGCACATTCTGCGGCCGCAGGTCACGATGCCGGATGCCGGCTTTCTGCAAGGCGGCGGCGGCATCGCGCAGACCTTGCGCCACACCGGCCTTGTCGGCCACATTGCCATCGGCCAGGGCCTGCGACAGCATCGGCCCTTCCAGCAAAGGCAGCGCCAGCACGTAATGGTTTTCATCCATGCCGAAAGCCAGCGGCTTGGGGAATTGCGGTGTATCCAGGCTGTAGAGGAATTCATGCTCGCGATACAGCAGGCGGCGCGCCATGTCGTTCTTGGCCTGCACGATCTTGATCGCCAGTTTCTGTGTGCCGCCCATCAGCACGGCATAGATGCGGCTGATGAACTGGTCGTTTTCCTTGGCATAAAACGGCTTGCCATTGGCCGCCATGCGGGCCACATCGGCCAGCCCCTCGGGCGCCATCGCCCACAGATCGGGCGCCGCCACGGCACGATTCTGTGAGCGGAATAACAGGCGTTTCTGCGCATCGGGTGCGCCCGGTGCCGGAATGGCGCCCAGGCAATCCACATTGCGGTGATGGCCGCTTTCGCGCAGCAAGGCATGCACCGCATTGGCATCGGGCAATTGCGGCAGCTTCATCTTGCCTTCCTGGCCCATCGAGGTTTCGAAGAACAGCAGGTCGCAACGGCTCTGCACTTCGGCCAGCAGCTTGCGGGTGGCCTCAAAACCCTCGGCATAGACCACCCATTGGAAGGTGGAGAGGAACAGGATCACGTCAAAGTGGCCAAGCTGCTGCATCAGGTCATGCGAAACCGCGCCATTGATGAAGCGGATATTGGTCTGCTTCAGGCTGTTCACATCCTGGGCGATTTCGCAGGTCAGCGGTTCCAGTTCAATCCCGGTGCAGTCAAAGCCCAGGCGCTGGAAGCGGAAGCAGTTGTAGCCCGTGTGGCAGCCGATATCGAGCAACCGGCCGGTCTTGAACGGCCGCGCCAGCGTGGTTTCCATCAGCGCAAAGCGCTCGGCCACGGCATCGCGCTGATAGGGGATGTCGTCAAATTCCGCAAATGGCAGTGGATTGTAGAGATGGCCCGGCCGACTGGCATTGCCCGGCGAATAGACATGCCCCATGCGGGCGATCTTTTCGCGAATCGATTCAATGCTAACCATGGCCATACCTTTCTCGGCACCACGCAACGCTCTGTTTCACGCGGAGACGCGACGATGATAGCCGAGAAAGGTTAACAAGGCTTATTTGTTAGCGACCTGGGCTTCCGGCAAGGTGGCGCCAAGCTGTTGCTTGGCCGGCGTATTCACGGCAGAGAGCAGGCGCAACAGGCGCATCAATTCCTCCCGGTCATCTTCATTGAGCGGTGCCAACGTGCGTTCCTGGGCTTTCAGCACCTGGGGCAGGGCGCGTTGCAGCACGGCTTCGCCGGCTTCGGTCACACCCAGTGCATTGGTGCGGCGGTCGGCCACGGTACGGTTGCGGTCGAGCAGGCCGCGCTTGATAAGCCGCGCCACCATTTCCGCCACGGTGGAGCGGTCGATGCCGGTATGGCGCACCAGATCAACCTGGCTCAGGCCGGGATTTTGCAGCACGGTGAGCAACAGAGCGAATTGCGGCGGCGTGGGTCCATCCTCGCCCACTTCCTCGGTATAGAGATCTACCGCGATCTGATGGCTGCGGCGCAGCAAATGCCCGGGTGCATCCAGCAACACATATTCTTGCAGATTGTTCTCGGGTGTGAAACGAGATGCCATTCTGAGCCCCCTTTATCATTATGTACTGGACGGTTAATCCGCCTCCGGAGTTACCCTAGCCTCAGCCGGGGCGATTTGCCAACCATGTGCTGTCCTGAGTAAACTGCTCGTGATGAGCATTCAGCGACCCAGCGATTTCGGCTTCAACCACCAGATACCAGAGGGCGACGACAAGCCCCGTCTGGTCTGTGGTGATTGCGGCTGGATTCATTATGTCAATCCGAAGATCGTTGTGGGAGCGGTATGCAGTTACGGCGACCGCATCTTGCTCTGCCGCCGCGCCATCGAGCCAAGGCGCGGCTTCTGGACCCTGCCGGCCGGCTTCATGGAGGAACGCGAAACC
The DNA here is from genome assembly GCA_002482765.1 of Alphaproteobacteria bacterium UBA7691. Taxonomy (GTDB): domain Bacteria; phylum Pseudomonadota; class Alphaproteobacteria; order Ferrovibrionales; family Ferrovibrionaceae; genus Ferrovibrio. The sequence continues at coordinate 456 of DLGP01000025.1, read as the reverse complement.
ACCGAGGCCGGCGCCAGACGCGAGGCGATGGAAGAAGCTGGGGTCACTATCGAGATCGATGCCTTGCTGGCGGTCTACAACATTGCCCGCATCAGCCAGGTGCAGATCATGTATCGCGCCACCTTGCCGGGGCCGGAACTGGCGCCGGGGCCGGAATCGTTGGAGGCCAATCTATTTCTGTGGGATGAAATCCCGTGGCAGGATTTGGCTTTTCCCAGTGTGCAATGGGCCTTGCTTCATTGGCGCGAAGTGCAGGGCCAGCACAGTTTTGCCACTTTTGGTAATCCTGCGGGCGAGACCGGGGCTTACTGACGTTGCTCCAGGCCGGCCAAGGCGCGGGCAAACCCCTCGGCGCTGAAGGGCTGTAGATCTGCCGCAGTTTCGCCCACACCAATGAAATGCACCGGCAGGCCGAATTTATCGGCAATCGCCACCAGTACGCCGCCGCGCGCGGTA